>NZ_NFHY01000003.1:0-242223 GCF_002161525.1 Drancourtella sp. An57 | reverse complement strand
TAATATCAACAAGATGATCAAAGATAAACTGCAGGTCATCTGAAAAGTCCTGTTTAAAGCGAGTGATTTTGGAAGCATCCGGGACTTTGGAAAACCCGCAGAATTCACGAAGGGGTTTAGAGTAAGCGAGAAAAATGAGGAGAAGCTGGTCTGTAAGAATTGAGAAAATACGTTGAATGATCAAAGCCCACAGGAAAGCTTGCAAAGGGTATTTACGGGATCTGCCCGTTGATGCATAAAAATGATTTCTGAAAGAAATCGGAATAATTTCATCAATGTCGATATGAGTTTCTAATAGGGAAAGGAACGCAGGTTTGTCATTTTCAAATTTTTCTTGGCAATCTGAAAAAATATCTGCCAGAGAAAGCTGTTTATATGGTATCATAGTATCAGAATAACTCCTTTCTTGGATGGTGGTTTATGGATTTTGGACGACTCTATTATACCATATCCGGTGAGGAGTTATTTGTATTTTAGCAACAAAAAACACCGTATTTATACGGTTTGTGGCGTTTCGCAAACGCCTATCATGCTAAAATGAAGTGTGAGGAGGGATAGGGTGAAATCTATTTATTTAAAAACGCCGGAAGTGGAGGAGCTTTATTATAGACAAAAATGGATGATGGATCCGGAAACGATGTCATATAATGCAGGATATGATATGGAAATGGAGGCTATGATAAAGTGTCTGGAACAATCTGCAAAACAGATGAGCAGATGCAGGAGTGGTATAAAAAATGGACGAAGTCTCACAATAGATATATTGCATATATTTATGATGCAGAGATGAAAATACCGGTGGGCGAAGTATATTTTCAGAATGATGAAAATAGCAGGGAATACGAAATTGGAATTGTAATTGCTTCCCAATACAGGGGTAAAGGTTATGCATATCCAGCACTGTTAAGTCTGCAAAAAGTAGCTTTTGAAGAAAACGAGGCGGAGATACTGTCTGACTGGTTCCAGGAGGATCGTTTCGAAGCCGTAAAGTTGTTTCGGAAAGAGGGCTTTCTTCCAACAGATATCAGGAGAAAGGAACTCGTTTTCGGGCAGGAAAAAGAAGCGGTGAAATATTTACTGACGAAGGAGCAATATGAGCAGAGAAAGATGAAGCAGGAAATTTGATGCGAAAATCGCATCCTGCCTCTTGACTTTGAAAAACATAGTTGTTATATTATAAATAGAACAGACGACAAGATGCCCCGGATGAATCCGGGGTATTTTCAAAGAAGATAGATAAAAGGATTGTTTTCAAAGCGGAGAGGGTGAGATTATGGCAGCAAAGAGAGATTACTATGATGTACTTGGTGTCAGCAGAAATGCAGATGCATCAACAATTAAAAAAGCATACAGGAAACTTGCAAAGAAATATCATCCGGATACAAACCAGGGAGATGCCCGGGCGGAGCAGATGTTTAAAGAGGTAAATGAGGCTTATGATGTACTGGGAGATCCGGAGAAGAAGAAGATGTACGACCAGTTCGGCCATGCAGCATTTGATCAGAACGCGCAGGGAGCCGGGCAGGGCTTCAGTGGTTTTGGAGGTTTCGGCGGTCAGAACAGCGGATACCGGGAGTTCCATTTCGAAGGCGGAAATATGGATGATCTTTTCGGAGATATCTTTGGAGGTATGTTCGGCGGAAGCGGCAGCAGAAGTAATAGCGGATTCAGTGGCTTCCACAGCCAGGGATTTGGAGGCCGTTCCTATCAGAGCAGAGGACAGGATATCCATACAGAGATTTCGGTCAGCTTTGATGAAGCCGCATTTGGATGCGATAAGATGATCCGGCTTCAGAAAGAGGACGGTTCCATTCAGACGCTGCAGGTACACATTCCGGAAGGAATGGAGGACGGCAAGAGCATCCGGCTTCGCGGCAAGGGAGCACCGGGAACGGGCGGCGGCCAGCCGGGAGATCTGTTTATGAAGGTTCATGTAGGAACACGTCCGGGATTTGAACGGAAGGGATCCGATATTTATACAACGGTTCAGGTGCCGTTTACCACAGCGGTTTTCGGCGGAGAAGTTATGGTGGAGACCCTGACAGGGCGTGTGCTCTGCAAAATCCGGAAGGGAACCCAGTCCGGTTCCAGGATCCGGCTGAAAGGAAAAGGTGTTGCTTCCATGAACCAGCCGTCCGTACACGGTGATCAGTATGTGACGGTACAGATCCAGGTTCCGACGTCCTTAAGTCCGGAGGCGGAGCAGAAGCTTCGGGAATATGAGGCGGCCTGTAAAGGCGGGAGGAGAAGAGGAAACTCCGCGGCATAAAGCCTGATGATAACCGGCAAATGAAAATCTGATTATGAATAAAAGGGGAAACCGCCTCCTTCCTTCTTGCAAGGGGAGCAGGGAAGGATTATACTGAATAAATCAGAGTAAGGAGGCGGCAGATTTGAAAGACTGTTTATTTGAAAACGGAATTATTTTTACATCGGACGACACAAACCTTTATGCAGATGCCATACTTGTCTCGAACGGAATGATCCAATGGATTGGAAAGAAGGAGAATATTCCGGACGGGGATTATGAGCATGTGGATCTGAAAGGGGCTTGTGTCGTTCCTGGTTTTGTGGACGCGCATATGCATCCGGTGATGCTGGCAGATTTCAGCAAGAAGATTTCCGCCCTTCCGCCGGAAGTCCATTCGATTGAGGAATTAAAGGAGAAGATCCGTCAGGTGCGGGAGATGCAGCAGCCGGGTGAATGGATTGAAGGATGGGGATACGATGAAGGCAAGTTTGAGGAGAAACGTTCGTTGAACCGTTATGATCTGGATCAGGGATGCAGCGATTCTCCGGTTTCCATCACAAGAACATGCGGACATATCCGCTGCGTGAACAGCAAAGCTCTGGAGATTGCCGGCATTACAAGGGATACGCCGGATCCGGAGGGCGGCGAGATCGAGAGGGATGCATCCGGCGAGCCGACCGGTGTTTTAAAAGAAAATGCAAGAAATCTGGTGCTTCCGTTCATACCGAAAGAGAGCCACGATGATAAGGTGCAGAATCTGGTGGATCTTGGAAATCTCCTGAAATCTCAGGGAATTGTGGCGGTCTGTGATATGGGAAATCTGGATAATGGCGACAATTTTCCGCTGTATCAGGAAGCAGCCAGGCGAGGATACTGCCAGGAGACGGCAATTTACTATATGTGGGATTATTTTGCGGACGATCCGGATTTTATCATTCCGGAAACACATCGGGATAAAAGCAGCCAGATTTTTGCGGCGGGACTTAAGCTGATTGGAGATGGAAGCGTCTCAGGAAGAACGGCCTGGATGGATAAGCCGTATCTTGGGACAACGGATGAATATGGAATTTCTACCTGTTCGGATTCATTGATGGAATCGGCCGTTGCTTTCTGTAAGAAGCATCATTGCCAGCTTTCCATGCACGCGATGGGAGGAAGCGCCATCAGCCGTGTTGTAGACCGGGCATACCGGGAAGAGAACTGGATGGAAGACGACACTCCGTATGTACGGGTGGAGCACATCACAGACCCGGCGGCAGACAGTATCCGAAAGGCGGCGGAAAAAGGAATGTTCTTTGTGACACAGCCGATTTTTATGTACGCGGAGATCGAAAGCTATCTCACCAATCTGGGAGAAGCGTGGATGAAAACGTGTTATCCGGTCCGGACCATGCTGGATCAGGGAGTGCGGCTCTGTTTTTCCACGGATGCTCCGGCCACATCCTGGGCAGTACCGTCCGACCCGTTCCCGTGCTTGAAAGCAGCGGTGACACGGCGGGCCTATGACGATACCGACTGCGGGCAGGACCAGAGGGTGGATATCGAGACGGCAGTGAAACTGTATACAAGAGAATCCGCAAAGGCAGCAGGATTCCAGAAAATCGGGCAGTTAAAAGAAGGATATAAGGCGCACTTTGCGGTGTTAGACCGGAATCTGTTTGCAGTTCCGACGGAGGAGATTGACCAGGTCAAAGTGGAGACCCTCTATATAAATGGCAAGCGCGAATATCAACGGTAAATGATTAAAAAAGAAAAAGCTGAGGCGGCGGATTGTTTTGCAGAAAATTTCTGCAGATAGATCAATCAGCCTCAGCTTTTTGCTGTTTTACAGGCGGTTTTATGATAGAATGGGAAACAGAAATAGATAAAATGATGAGAGGTAAGACATGGAAAGACAGGAATACACATGCAGTCTGCAGCAGAAAGGGTGCGGAGGCTGCCCGCTTCTTTCGCTGCCCTATGAGGAGCAGCTGCGGAAAAAACAGAAAGCGATGAAAAAGCTGATGGGGAATTTGGGCAAGGTGCGCCCGGTGATCGGGATGGAGAATCCATGGCATTATCGGAATAAAGCGATTTCTACCTTCGCGGAGGGGCCGGGGCGACAGTTGATCAGCGGAATTTATGCCCGCGGAAGCCACTATGTGATTCCGGTCAAAACATGCCTTCTGCATCATCCGGCACTGGATGAGGCCGTGCGCGCAGTACGGAAAGCGGCAAGACTCTGTAAATACAAGCCGTACGATGAGGACAGAAAGACCGGACTGATCCGCCATGTACTCGTCCGCCACAGCCTTCTGACAGATGAAGTGCTGGTGGTACTTATTACAGCTTCCCCGATTCTTCCGGGTGCAAAGGCCTTTGTCAAAAAGGTACGGGAACTCTGCCCGAACGTCACGACCATTGTCCAGAATATCAATGCAAGATCCACCAGTGCAGTTCTTGGATTTTCCGAGAAGATTCTGTATGGAAAAGGGTATATTGTCGATGAATTGTGCGGAATCCGTTTCCGGATTGCTGCATCCAGCTTTTACCAGATCAATCCGGTTCAGACGGAAATCCTGTACCGGACAGCTATCGAGGCGGCCGGGCTTGACGGTACCCGGACTGTTCTGGACGCCTACTGCGGAGTCGGGACCATCGGACTTGCGGCGGCTCCTCACGCAAAGCATGTCCTGGGAGTCGAGAAAAACGGAAGTGCCGTCAGATGCGCTATTCAGAATGCAAAAGACAACGGAATTCAGAATGCCCGTTTTCTGAACGAAGATGCAACCAAGGCTATTCAGAAGATGGCGGCAAGAGGTGAAAAGGTAGATGTCGTATTTATGGATCCGCCGCGGGCGGGCAGCACACCGGAATTTCTGGATGCTGTCAGCCGTATGAGCCCGGAAAAGCTCGTCTACATTTCCTGCAATCCGGAAACCCAGAAGCGGGATCTGGAGATCCTGAAGAAAAAAGGATGGGGAGTCCGGATGATTCAGCCGGTGGATTTATTTCCACATACGGAGCATATAGAAAACATTGTGGTTTTGGGACGGAAACAGTAATAAACAGGAGAAAGTTATGATAGAAATTAAAGAATGGATTTGAATGAAAAGCATCGATTTCCCAAACCTGCACATACTATCTCCGAGGTGGTTGTATGAGTAAAAAGCAGAAAGAACAACAGGAAAGACAGAAAAATCTG
Organism: Drancourtella sp. An57; assembly: GCF_002161525.1. Lineage (NCBI taxonomy): Bacteria > Bacillati > Bacillota > Clostridia > Eubacteriales > Oscillospiraceae > Drancourtella > Drancourtella sp. An57. The sequence goes on along the minus strand of NZ_NFHY01000003.1, from coordinate 236,788 downwards.
AATCAGTTCAACAGTATCACGCAGAAGGTGAAGCCGGAAAATCAGAATCAGGGACATAATGTCCGGGATGAGGCGGTGGAACCGAAGAAGAGACAGATGTAGGCATCCGAAAGGGTGCCTTTTTTCAGTAAGTTAAGGGCATGTAAAATAATGAAAAGGTGAGATGCAACGCTGGAAAAACGAAAGCGGCAGGTGTAAAATACATATGTGGGATTTTAAGGGGAGAAATGAATATAGCAGGGAAGGAGGAATTATTCATTACCAGAAGAGGTTAAGAATACAGTTTTATTGCTGTAAATAATGTAAATATTACGGAGGAATGAGAAATGGGAAAAAAATCTGTGAAATTGACAACAGCGGTGACGGCCGCAGTACTTCTTTCTTCATCTGTGATGGCACAGGATGTAGCTACAGCAGCAGATGCAGGACAGATTGACGGACAGGAGGATAAGCAGGTAAAAGGGACTGCAGAAAAGAAAAAGGCAGCTCCGGTCAGTCTGGATGAAGCAAAAGAAAATCTGAATATCGCTAAAGAGCAGGAAGAAAAAACTGCTTCTGAAGAAAAGCAGGCATCGGAAGCCTACGAAGCAGCGAAGAAAGAAGAAAGTGAAGCGGCACAGGCAGCGGCAGAAGCGGTTGCCAAGGCAGAGGAAGCGAAAAAGGAAGCAGAGCAGGCATTTCAGGAAGCAGTAGCAGAAGCGGAGAAGGCAGAGGCCAAAGCTCAGGATACTTTTGACCAGAAGCAGGTAGAACAGATGCAGGCCGCAGTCAATACGCAGGAAAAGAGCCAGGCGTATACAGATAGTCAGGAGCTTAGTAAAGAAGCGCAGGAGTATCTGGAAGAGGTACAGGAAAAAGTTACTGTGACGGAAGAAGAGGTCCAGCAAAAGCAGGAGGCTCTGGAAGCATCACAGGCAGATTTAACGGAAAAAGAGGGAGCCGTACAGGAAGCACAGGAAAACCTGGAGCAGATTAATGGACAGATCAGCAGTTCAGAAGCTGCGATTGAGACAGCGAAAGCTAACATTGTAAAGGCCCAGGAAGCAAAAGCCCAGGCAGAGCAGGATATTGTAGAAGCACAGGCAGCTCTGGAACAGGCAACAGCAGTTTATGAGCAGGCAGAAGCAGAAGCCGCAGAAGGTTCTCCAGAATACAAGGCTGCATTGGAAAAGGTGGAGCAGGCGAAGGCTGCGTTAAGTGAAGCACAGGCTGTGCAGGCAGAGAAGCAGGCAGCTTTGGATACGGCAAATGCGGTTCTGGCACAGGCACAAAGTGCCGCAGAGAGTGCGCAGACAGATGTGGATCAGGCACAGAAAGAGATTGAGATCGCACAGGCAGAAGGCGCTGTAGCAGCAGCACAGGAAAGCCTTGCGGCAGCAGTACAGACAGAGCAGCAGGCACAGTCTGTATTAAATTCAGCACAGAGTGAACTGAATGCGGCGCAGACTGTAAAAGATCAGAAAGATGCTGTACTGAATCAGAAAACACAGGAGAAAGCAAACGCAGAAGCAGCTCTTGAGAAGGCAAAACAGGAAAAAACAGCGGCAGAGCAGGCGGAAGCAGCCAGCAAAGAAACGCTTCAGGAAGCGCAGAAAGCAAAGACAGCTGCAGAAAATTCAGTTGCGTCTGCACAGACAGCCAAAAACAGCGCGGATACACAGGCGGAAGCAGCAAGAAAACAGGTGGAAGAAAAACAGGCCGCAGTTGACGCAGCCCAGAAAGCTTATGATGAGGCAAAAAAAGCAAGCGACAATGCAGAAGCCCAGATTGCGAAAGGATCGTTTGGATTCTTTGAGGAAATGGGTGCAGAGGAAGCGCTGGATATTTTGAATAATGCTCCTTTAAAAGAGTATACAGAGCAAGGGAATGAAAAGGATGCCACTTCTCTGGAAAATATGAAAGCGGCTTTGGAATGGATTAAAGAGTGTAATGAACTTCGGGAAAATCATCAATGTGCAGACTTAAAGGTATCTGATTCATTAATGGCAATTGCACAATCGAATACGAATGCTTCAGGGAATTATATTGGTCATACAGGGCAGTTCCAGGTCGGTGGAGAAAATCTGGCATGGGGTTCGGGTTCATACGACCCATTTTATGGATGGTATACAGAGGAAAAAGAGGATTATGAGACTACGGGGAACCCGGATAATAGCGGGCACTATTTCAATATCATTCAGGAAGGCTTTGTTTATACGGGATTTGCTGTGAATCAATATAGTGTCAGATATGGGGCTGCCTATGGACAAGTATTTAATTGGGAAAATTATAGTGAGCAATATAACGACAACGCCATGACCCTCGAAGACTATACCAACCGTTTCATGAAATACTATGACGGTCTGATGAATGCTCCGCAGATTGCTGAGGAGGCAGCAAAGAAGCTGGAAGAGGCGAAGAATGCACTTGCATCTGCGCAGACTACATATGAGGCTGCACAGAAAAAGGCGGCCGAGGCAGCTACAGTCCTTCGGCAGAAACAACAGGCAAATACTCAGGCAGCCCGGAAAGTAACATCAGCTCAAAATGAAGTTAAGGCTGCAGAACAGACAACAGCTCAGAAAGTTGCAGCTGTGACATCAGCATCAGCAAAAGTAACATCAGTATCACAGGCGGTGCAGAGCGCAAAGGCAGAAGTAAACGCAGCACAGCGGACACTTTCTGACAAGCAGCAGGCATACCAGACTGCAAAAGCCTCTCAGGAGCAGGCAGCGCAGAAGAAAGAAGAGCAGGAGACAAATCTTAAGCAGAAACGTCAGGCATACAGAGCACTTGCAGGCAAAGAAATTGGTGAGACAAATGCTGAGACAGCAGCAGCGCACTTACAGACAGCGCAACGGAATTATCAGACAGTATCAGCGGTCCTTAGGACAGCTAATGAAAAACTGAGTACGGCAAAGACAGAAGCTGAATCAAAAGAGACAGATCTGAAGTCTGCGCAGAGTGTGACAGCAGCGAAAGAGGCGGATCTTACACAGGCAGAAAAGGCGAGAGACGAAATAGAAGCTGTTGTGGCCGCAGATCTTGCTGAAAAACGACAGGCAGTAGAAGATTGTAAAGTAGATCTGCAAACAGCACAGCAGGATAAGACAGACGCTGAGACAGATATTCAGACGAATACCGAAGCGCAGAAAGATGCTGAATCACAGCTGACATCATTAAGAGAAAACAAACCTGAAGCAGAAGCAGCTGTTGCTGTGGCAGAAGAAGCACGCAAAGAGAGCGAAGGAAAAGTTGAGGAAGCTCAGAAAATATATCAGGATGCAGTAGATGCAATTACACCGCTCCGTGAGGCGAAAGCGGCATACAACACAGCTCTTTCTGAAGAGGCAAAAGCGAAAGAAAACTATGAAAAAGCTGTGGAAGACGAGGCGAAAGCAGTACAGGCTGTTGCTGATGCGAAAGCGGCTCTGGAACAGGCAGAAGCAAAGAAAGCGGAAGCAGATAAACTGTCTTTGACAGAAGCGATGAAAACACCAATCGAGGGTGCAAACTTCTCCTATCTGAATGCCTATGTAGATGAGATTAAACTGGCCGAAAAACAGGTTGAGGAGATCGAAGCAGTATATGAAGAAAAGAAAGCGGTACTTGCGGAAGCGAAAAAGACATACGATCAGGCCAAACTTGCATATGCAGAGGCTGTTGTTGATCTTGCTGACGCACAGGAAAGCTATGATCAGTTTATGAAGACTTCTACGGAGCAGAACGGTGAAAACGTACAGCAAACAGAAAAAGTTCAAAAAGAAGAAAAAACAGATACAGAAGAAAGAATAACTGTAAAAACCGGCGATTCGGCAGAACCGGCTTTGTATGCGACAGCAGGGATGGGTGCATTGGCAGCAGCACTTGCAGCGTGGAAGAAAAAACACAGTTAATTAATAATGCACCGGACAGGCAGTAATTTAAACTAAATAAAAAAGGCCATTTACAGACGGAGATCATTGATCCGGTAAATGGCCTTTTGGTGTATAATGGATTGAGAAATTGTAGAAAAGCAGAAACTGAAACGGAGACTTATTATGCGAAGAGAACTTGGAATTGCAAGATGCGGGCTTGCCTGCTGTATTTGCTCAGAAAATCAGAATTGTGCCGGATGTAATGCGGATACCTGTCCGGACAAGGACTGGTGTGAGAATCGAAAATGCACAATGGAAAAGGGAATCGGCCATTGCTATGAATGCAAAATTGACTGCCGGAAAGGAATTTTGACGAAGATCAAGCCCTATGCGTTCACGCTGTTTGCCAGACGTTATGGCGAGAATGCGCTGCTGGACTGTCTGGAGCGGAATGAACAAAATGGGATTATCTATCACCGGGAAGGCATCAACGGTGATTATGATGAGTTTGACGATGTGGAGGAACTGATCCATTTTATACAGACAGGAAGACGATCGAGAGAGGAAGACGGAATTCCATCCACGGATGAGGCGCGATCCCTGCTGGAAGAGGGCGGCAGGATGAACCCGGGACCATGGATCCGACACAGCGAATATGTGGCAGAGGCCGCAGGAAAAATTGCGGCCGAGTGCGAAGGGCTGGATGAGGAAACGGCCTATATTTGCGGTCTGCTTCATGACATTGGACGGCGGTTCGGGGTCAGTTATCTGGCGCATGTCTATGACGGATATACGTTTTTGATGGAGTGTGGCTATGAGAAAGCCGCAAGGACGGCGCTTTCCCATTCGTTCAACCGGAAAAAGATGGAAGATTATATTGGAAAGTTCGACATATCAGAAGAAAAGCAGGAAGAGCTGAAAAGCCTGCTGGATGCAATGGAATACGATGAATACGACTATCTGATTCAGCTTTGCGATTCCATTGCTGTGGCCGACGGGATTGTATCTCTGGAAGAGCGGATGAATGATGTGAAAAGCCGTTACGGTTATTATCCGCAGGATAAATGGGACAGAAATATGGCGCTGAAGGAATATTTTGAGAAAAAGATGGGAAAAGATCTGTACACGGTTGTGCCGATGAAAAGCACACCGGAACATTGAGAAAAAGATTGATGGTTGCGGATTGACAATGCCTGTCAACCAAAGATATGATTTAGCTACATGAACGGTGCACTGATTCATTTAAGAAATCTTTGGAGGGATTCAGAATGAATGGATTAAAATATATCAGGGTTCGGTGCAATCTGTCACTAAATGATCTGGCAGAGTGTATTGGCGTTACAAGACAGGCATTAAGCGCGTGGGAGAACGGGAAAAAAGAAATACCGGAACAAAGGAAAGAGCAGCTTTCAGAGTTTTTCGGGATTGACCAAAGATATTTTGGAGAAATATCAGAAGAAGAAAAGATCACTTTGCTTGAAAAGGCGATGTTCCGCTATGACCATAATGGCAGGGAGAGTTATCGGTATAAACCGCAGGATAAGGACGGGAAAAATCAGCATATATATTTTCTGCCGGATACCCGGATCAGCATGGATGAAAAATATGTACTGGCGCAGAAAAGGAAACAGGAAATTCTGGAAAAGGCAGACGATATAATCAAATGGACCGATCATGCGGGGAGTATAGCATCACAAATTGCATGCATCGACCGTGGATGCAGCATTTATGGAATGACCAATGATCTGATGGAAATGATGCGGAATATGGAAAAAATGATTTTGAAAATGCCGTTTTATTATGAGTTGATGAGTGTGTGGAAGGCAATGCTTCTGGCATACGGGCTTATGGAACAAGAAGAGATTTCCGGCGGCGCACCATCAGAAGCCCATTGGGGTGAAGACCCGGAATGGATTATCCGGCTGGCCGAAGAGATCCGGAAACACTGGGATGCGGAGCGGAGTTATCATGAAAACTGTGAAGAAGAGAGGAGAAAACAACAAAGAAAAGAGAAGGAAAACAAGGAACAGTTGAAAGGGAAGGATCAGATTACGAGGGCAGAAGAGCAGAACAGACAATTCAGAGAGAAGTGCTCAGAGAGCGGGAAAGAAGCCGTCCTGGTGAGTAGTGCTTCTGACCATCACGATTAGTATCACTTGACAAAAGGGATAGAGTGTGATTTGATAGTAACAGAAAACAAAAGAATAATTATGGGCAAAACCTTCGAAAGATGGCGACGCAAAACTATAGGGTCTAATCCATAGTAATATGAGAATGACAGCCAGTTGCAGTATTATCAAATGTACCGGATTTCCCCCGATATGTATTGTGCAACGGATAAAGCAGATGTTTTATCCGTTTTTTGTTACCTTTTATTCCGGGTTTTCAAAAGCATTCTTTTGCAGGATGCTGCAGAAGAAAATACAAAGGAAGAAGGAGAAGAGTCATGTCAAAACATTTACCTTTGTCCGTGCGGGTTCCGATTGAGAGCGACAATCCAGGCATCTGCAGGGACGAAGAGGCATGTATCAGATGCGGGATGTGCAGGGACGTGTGTACGAATGTAATTGGGGTACACGGTACGTACACACTGGAAGAAACCGGGGATACGGCGATCTGTATCCACTGTGGCCAGTGCGCCAATGTCTGCCCGACCGCAAGTATCACGGAGGTATATGAATATCAGGCGGTGAGGGCGGCTATTGCAGATCCGGACAAAGTGGTTATTGTCAGTACCTCACCGTCGGTCAGAGTCGCACTGGGAGAAGAGTTCGGTATGAAGCCGGGCGATTTTGTCCAGGGAAAAATGGTTGCTCTTTTGCGGGCGCTTGGAGCAGACTATGTGCTGGATACGAATTTTGCGGCGGATCTTACCATCATGGAAGAAGCGGCCGAACTGCTGGAAAGGATCACAAAAAAGACGGCGCCGTTGCCACAGTTTACAAGTTGCTGCCCGGCCTGGGTCAAGTTTGCGGAAACCTATTATCCGGAACTGCTGCCGAATCTTTCTACGGCAAAAAGCCCGATCGGGATGCAGGGACCGACAATCAAAACGTACTTTGCTCAGAAGATGGGAATTGATCCAAAAGAGATTGTGAATGTAGCCTTGACGCCGTGTACAGCCAAGAAGTTTGAAATCCGCAGACCGGAAATGAATGCGGCCGGAAAACAGCTTGGAGAGCCGGACATGCGGGACATGGATCATGTTGTGACGACCCGTGAGCTGGCACGATGGGCAAAGGAAGAGGGGATCGATTTTGCAAAACTGGAGGAAAGCAAATACGATTCTCTGATGGGAGAAGCATCCGGCGCCGGTGTGATTTTCGGAAATACCGGAGGGGTGATGGAGGCCGCACTTAGGACTGCATATTATAGTCTTACCGGGGAAAATGCGCCAAAGGAGTTCTATCAGTTAGAGCCGGTGAGAGGATATGAGGGCATCAGGGAAGCGAGTCTTGATATTGCCGGAACACAGTTGAATGTTGCCGTTGTGCACGGCACACAAAATGCAAGGAAGATGATCGAACGCCTGAAAGAGGGGAAGAAAGATTATCACTTTATCGAGGTGATGGCCTGCCCGGGAGGCTGTATCGGCGGAGGCGGACAGCCGCGCAATCTGGAGGTGGATGCCGATCAGACGAGAAAAGCAAGGATAGCGGGGCTCTACAGCCGGGATGAGCAGATGACGCTGCGGTTCAGTCACGAGAATCCGGAAATCAAAAAACTTTATGAAGAATTTTACGGTACACCGCTAAGCAGGCTGGCTGAGAAGATGCTTCATACTTCCTACATCAGCAGAGCAGAAGATTTAACGAAACATGGAAACGAACAAGAGACGGAAGAAAGAAACGAGGAAAACACAATGACAAAATGGAAATGTAAGATCTGTGGTTATATTTATGAAGGAGAGACTCTGCCGGAAGACTTTGTATGTCCGATCTGCAAACAGCCGGCATCCTCTTTTGAAAAGATAGAGGAAATACCGGCGGCAGGAACTTCTCCGTATGCCGGAACAAAGACAGAAAAGAATCTTCAGGAAGCATTCTCAGGGGAAAGCCAGGCAAGAAATAAATACACCTTTTTTGCGCAGGTTGCACAGAGAGAAGGATATGAGCAGATAGCGGAATTATTCCTCCAGACAGCCCGCAACGAACAGGAACATGCCCGCCTGTGGTATCAGGAATTAGGACACATCGGGACAAGTAAAGAAAACCTCCTGGCGGCAGCAGCAGGAGAAAATTATGAGTGGACCGATATGTATGAGCGCATGGCGAAAGATGCCGAGGAAGAAGGTTTTCATGATCTTGCAGAACGGTTCCGGAGAGTAGGCGCGATCGAAAAACGTCATGAGGAACGTTACAGACAGCTTCTGGAGAATCTTGAAAAAGGACAGGTATTTGAGAAAATCGAAGAAACTGTATGGGAATGCCGCGTGTGTGGACACATCCATGTAGGAACAAAAGCTCCGGATGTATGCCCGGTATGCAGCTACAGCCAGTCCTACTTTGAAGTGCATAAAAAGAACTACTAATATGTAAAAATAAAGCTGGAAGAAACCAGTCCTTTTGAAAGGCACGGTTTCTTCCAGCTTTTGTGCAAATAGAGAGTAATGAAGCTATTTAAGCAATCGTCTGAACTCCTGTTACTTCATATCCTTCTTCTGTCACAGCAGCAGTGAGCATTTCATCAGTAACGGATTCCGGTACACAGACAGTTGCTGTCTTGTCTTCCAGGCTGACAACAACATCCGTTGCACCCTCAATTGCTTCAAGAGCTTTCTTTACGTGCTTTACGCAGTTCTGGCACATCATTCCTTCTACTGAGAGTTGTTTTTTCATTGTGATACCTCCTGAATTTTGTTTCGTTTTATTTTGACAGCAGTCTTCTTGCGGGAGGGCTTCCCTGGTGGAAGGCTCTTCGGAAGAGACGTGTTCTGCTATCGTCGTGTGTGTAACAGTAAATGGCTTAGTATCTGTCGCCGTATTGTCAGAAGCGGCAGCGGATCCGTGTTTCGGCTTGAAGAAGCGCAGACGGAGCGCATTACTTACGACAAAGACGGAACTGAAGCTCATGGCGAGAGCCGCAACCATCGGATTCATCTTCAGCCCAAAGGCGGTGTAGAAGCATCCGGCTGCAACCGGAATACAGATTGCATTGTAGAAAAAAGCCCAGAACAGGTTTTCCTTGATGTTGCGGATGGTCGCTTTGCTCAGCTCAATGGCGCCTGCTACATCCAGCAGGTCATTTTTCATCAGGACAATGTCGGCAGATTCCATGGCAATGTCGGTGCCTGCACCGATGGCGATTCCGACATCCGCTCTGGCAAGGGCCGGAGCATCATTGATACCATCACCCACCATGGCGGTCTTTTTGCCGTTTTCCTGAATCCGGCGGATTTCTTCTTCCTTATCCTGAGGGAGCACTTCGGCAATGACCCGGTCCACACCGACCTGCCGGCGGATTGCTTCGGCAGTCTTTTTGTGGTCTCCGGTCAGCATGACGACTTCAATTCCCATGGCCTGAAGCTCTTTGACAGCCTGACGGCTTGTCGGTTTTACGACATCGGCTACTGCGATCATGCCAAGAAGCCGTCCGCCTTCGGCAAAGTATAATGGCGTCTTCCCGTCGGATGCCATTTTATCCTGTAACTGCTCCAGTGCCGGATCATGGATGGAAAAGGCGTCCATCATCTTCTGGTTGCCGGCCAGATATTCTACGCCGTCGATTGTTCCCTTGATGCCCTGCCCCGGTATCTGCTGAAAGTTCTGTACTGCAAGATACGCGATCTGGTGGTTTTCTGCTTCCTCGACAATCGCATGTCCAAGTGGATGCTCAGAGAGCTTTTCCAGAGATGCAGCCACTTGAAGAAGTCGGGCTTCCGACACTTTTGGCTCGCAGACAATATCGGTCACCATCGGTTTTCCCTGGGTGATTGTACCCGTCTTATCCATGACAACCGTCTGGATCGAGTGGGCGGTTTCCAGCGCCTCTGCGGACTTGATCAGAATTCCGTTTGTGGCGCCGCGGCCGGTGCCGACCATGATTGCGGTCGGAGTCGCAAGTCCAAGCGCACATGGACAGGAGACAACCAGAACGGAAACGGCGATGGTCAGCGCAAATTCAAAGGATGCTCCCAGGATCATCCAGACAACAGCGGAAACAATGGCAATGGTAATGACAATCGGGACGAAAACGCCGGCTACCTTATCTGCAAGCTTTGCGATCGGAGCCTTGGAACTGGTCGCTTCATCCACGAGACGGATAATCTGTGCAAGAGCGGTTTCGTCCCCGACTTTGGTTGCCTGCATTTTGAAATATCCACTCTTATTGACAGTTGCGCCGATAACTTTATCTCCGGCCTGCTTGTCAACAGGAATACTTTCGCCTGTTATCGCAGATTCATCAATGGAGGCAGAGCCTTCCATCAGGATTCCGTCTACCGGGATGGATTCGCCGGCCTTTACAATCAGTATATCACCTTTTTCCAGTTCTTCCACCGGAATTGTGGATTCCACACCGTCACGGATGACGGTTGCGGTCTTCGGGGCAAGGTTCAGAAGCTTGTTGATGGCATCGGAAGTCCTGCCTTTTGCACGTGCCTCGAAAAACTTGCCGAGGGTGATCAGCGTCAGGATCGTGCCTGCACCCTCAAAGTACAGGTCGTGGGAAAATTGATGCACCATCGCGATATCCCCGTGTCCGAGACCGAATGAGATCTTGTACAATGCGTAGATGCCGTATGCGAGAGAAGCGCCGGATCCGAGAGCGATCAGGGAATCCATGTTCGGGGATCTGTGAATCAGTGTCTTAAACCCGACACGGTAGTATTTGAAGTTGATCAATACGACCGGAATCAGGAGCAGAAACAGGGTAAAGGCGTAGATCATGGAATTTTCCGTGCCAAGGAAAATATCCGGCAGCGGCCAGCCCATCATATGTCCCATGGAAAGATAAAACAGCGGGACAGTGAAGACAAAGGACCAGATCACTCTTCGTTTCATGCTCTCATATTCTTTTTTCGCGGCAATGGCAGATGCGGACTGCGCTGTTGCGGAAGATGCTTTCTTCTGCCCTCCAGTCTGTAAGGAAGCACCGTATCCGGCCTTCTCGACTGCCTGAATAATATCGGCTCCGGTCAAAGTCTGGTCATCGTAGTTGACGACCATGCTGTTTTTTAAGAGGTTGACCGAACACTCTTTCATGCCGGGAAGAGCCGAGACTGCTTTTTCCACACGGGAAGAGCAGGCAGCACAGCTCATGCCGGTCACATTGTATTTTTCCTGCATATCTATTCTCCTTTCTGGCTGTACGGCCGGAAGAAAACCGGCGTATCATGACCATGTATATTTTATGAGGAAACAGATACACATATACGGGGTATGAGTATCTATGTGGCTTTAGTATAATCCAAAACAAAAAGTTTGACTTGCCCAATCAGAAATAAAATTAGTCCAAATGGAAGAAGTAGAAAAACGGACAGACGTTTTCATACGTCTGTCCGCTTCTGCTGGATAAAATTTCCTTCTCTGTATTTTTTTCGATAACTGCTCGGTGTCAGATTGGTGAATTCTTTAAATGTCTTGGCGAATTTCCCCTGTGTTTCGTATCCTACTTTTGCGGCAATCTCGGCAATGCTATCGTCTGTCTGCTGCAGAAGTTCCATCGCCTTACGGATCCGGAATTCTTTCATATAAGTTGCAATGGGCATTCCGTAAACGCCTTTAAAAATTTCTTTGAGCGAGGAAGTGTTGATCAGATACTGGCGGGACAGCTCTTCAATCGTATACCGGCGGTCCAGGTGTTCCGTAAGCTGATGATGGATCTCCTGCATCAGTGCGGCCTGCCGGGACTGGACCTGGGCAGGGGCCGAGATCTCCGGGGACAGGCGGTATAAATAGAGAAGCAGTTCCTGAACTTTCAATTTAAAATATGGCATGCGGAGCTGTTCCGGAAGTCCGTATAATGGGCGGAAAATGACGTCAATATCCGGCCCGGACGGAAGAACGGCCGGGGTCTCCGGCAGACAGAACCATCGATATAGAAGGTCCGGATCCAGCATTATGTCCCGTAAAATCGGAGGCATGTGCAAAGAAAGTTCTTTCAGATTGATAAAAATACTGATCCCTTCGCAGTAACCAAGCGGAAATGTCATAACAGAATCTGCACAGCAGTCTGTACTGTGCAGGGACAGATCCCCGCTTCCGAGGTAGACGGAGGTTCCGCTTTTGAAATTCCAGCCGATTCGGCCGAAGCGGCAGTGGGTAATCTCAAGAATATGACGGTTGGCACCGTGCCGGAAAGAGACCTGATCTGCCAGAAACCAGTCGAGAGAAAGCAGGATGCCGGGAAATACAGGATAGATCTCCAGTTTCCCTTTTCCGGACGTCTGTGATTCGAACTGCTCTGTAAACAGGTTGCTTCCCTGATGATCATCCGTGTGCTGTTCAAGAACAAGGGAACCGTTTGGAATATCGCATAAAATAGATTCGATCTGAATGAATGGCTCATGTTTCATATTCTATTTCCCCTCTTTATGACTGGGTGAGGAAGAAGGACAGGAAATCTGGATCACCTGCTCGATCATGTGATGAAGCAGTTGAGCCTGTACCGTGTCGGCTGCTTTATAATAGACTTCTTTTCCTTCCCGCCGGCTGACAATCAGTCCGGTGATTTTTAACTGTTTCAGATGGTGGGAGACTGCCGGGCTGCTCATTTCTACAAGCGAGGAGATATTGATGACACATTCCTCGCAGTGGCATAAAAGCCAGAAAATCCGGATCCGGCTCTGATCGCTCATCTGTTTGAACAGATCCGCGACAATCTGAAAGTCTTCCGGATTTGGAATCTGATCCGGCATGTGTTCAAATGTCTGGCCGTGATCATGTGGTAAAGTTTTCATAAGCGATTCCTCCTTTGATGCTATTTTTACTATAACAGCATGAACGAAAGAAAACAAGGCAGAAGAAATTTCCGTGAAGAAGAAGGAATTTGCCCAAAAGGAAATAGATTTAGCCGGTTTGGAAGGGAATTTGAGATGATTATTGACCTGAAAGGAAGATATGCTATCATAAAGACAAACGATTAAACAGTTGTTTAATTAAGCAAGAGTAACAGAAAGGATGTAGAATCATGAAAAGAAGTTATAAGATCGAAGTAGACTGTGCGAACTGCGCAAATAAAATGGAAGCTGCGGCAAAGAAGACTCCGGGTGTAAAAGATGCTGTTGTTAATTTTATGCTGCTGAAGATGAATGTTGAGTTTGAAGATGGACAGAATCCGAAGGAAGTGATGCAGGAAGTCCTCAAAAACTGCAAAAAGGTAGAGGCAGACTGTGAGATCTTTCTTTAAAATGTTCGTTTTTGAATAAGTGCACCGTAGATTTACAAGAAAAATTCTGCGGTGCATTTCTTAAGAATAATATATGAATATATGAGCATATATAAAAATGAAAGAAGGGAATTACTATGACAAAAAAACAGAAAATCATGCTGGTGCGGATTTTGATTGCGGCCCTGCTTCTTGTCGGACTGAATTTTGTCCCGGCAGAAGGCTGGCTCCGGTTTGTACTGTACCTGATCCCGTATCTTGTGATCGGTTATGATATTTTACTGAAGGCATTCAAAGGGATCCGGAACGGCCAGGTGTTTGACGAGTGTTTCCTGATGGCAGTGGCAACGATCGGAGCCATTGCTCTGGCACTTTATGAAAGGAGCGGAGATTATACGGAGGCAATCGCCGTCATGCTCTTCTACCAGATTGGAGAATGGTTCCAGAGTTATGCGGTCGGAAAAAGCCGCCGCAATATCAGTGAATTGATGGATATCCGGCCGGATTATGCCAATATCGAAAAAGATGGAAAACTCGAAAAAGTAGATCCGTATGATGTGGAAATCGGAAGTACGATTGTAGTTCAGCCGGGGGAAAAGGTACCTCTCGATGGTATCATTGTGGAAGGAACCTCCACTTTAAATACCAGTGCGCTGACAGGAGAAAGTCTTCCAAAAGATGCGGAAGCCGGAGATGAAATTATCAGCGGATGTATTAACATGACAGGTGTTCTGAAGGTACGTACCACAAAAGAATTTGGCGAATCTACAGTATCGAAGATTCTGGATCTGGTGGAGAATGCAAGTTCCCGGAAATCCCGTTCGGAAGATTTTATCTCCAGATTTGCCCGGGTCTATACGCCTGCGGTCTGCTATGCGGCACTGGCACTTGCGTTCCTGCCGCCGCTTGTCCGGATGCTTTTCATGGGGCTTCCGGCGGACTGGGGAACCTGGATCTACCGGGCGCTTACCTTCCTCGTCATCAGCTGTCCGTGTGCCCTTGTGATCAGTATTCCACTTAGCTTCTTCGCAGGAATCGGAGGGGCAGGTAATGCAGGGGTTCTCGTAAAGGGTTCCAATTATCTGGAAACACTTTCCCGGACAAAGACCGTGGTCTTTGACAAGACCGGGACACTGACGAAAGGTGTCTTTGAAGTCAATGCCATTCATCACAATTCCATGGGGGAGGAAAAACTGCTCGAATATGCGGCTCTTGCGGAGAGTGCGTCTTCCCACCCGATCAGCAGGAGTCTGCAGAATGCTTACGGGAAACCGATCGACCGGTCCCGAGTAGAGGGCATTCAGGAGATCAGTGGAAACGGTGTGACGGCCCGTGTGGACGGTGTGGAAGTGGCGGCGGGAAATGACAAGCTCATGGAGCATCTGGGAATTCCTTATCAGAACTGCCATCTGGCCGGAACGATTATCCATATGGCGGTAGACGGCGCGTATGCAGGTCATATCGTGATTTCGGATATTGTGAAGCCGCATGCCAAAGAGGCTGTACAGACATTGAAAAAAGCAGGGGTCACAAAAACAGTGATGCTGACCGGAGATGCTGCAAAAGTGGCGGATAAAGTGGCTGCAGAGCTTGGAATCGATATGGTTTACAGTGAACTGCTTCCTGCGGATAAGGTAAAAATAGTGGAAAAGCTTTTAAAGGAAAAACCGGAAAAATCGGCATTGGTATTTGTGGGCGACGGAATCAATGACGCCCCGGTTCTGGGACGTGCGGATATCGGAATCGCCATGGGAGCCATGGGATCGGATGCAGCGATCGAGGCGGCGGATGTAGTGCTGATGGATGATGATCCGATGAAGATTGCAAAGGCGATCCGGATATCCCGGAAATGCCTGCGGATTGTTTACCAGAATATTGTATTTGCCATCGGTATTAAGCTGATCTGCCTGCTTCTGGGAGCGGTAGGAATCGCAAATATGTGGCTGGCTATTTTTGCGGATGTCGGGGTTATGATTCTTGCAGTGCTGAATGCGATCCGGGCACTGTTCATAAAAAAGCTGTAAGCAGGGAACGCACAGCCTCGGCAACACCGTCGTGGTTGTTGGAGGAAACAACAACATCGGCCATGGATCTTAAGGCCGGTACGGCATTCCCCATCGCAAAGCGCAGTCCGGATGCCTGAAACATGGTGATATCATTTTCACCGTCACCGATGCAGGCAATCTCGTCCTTTGAGACAGAAAGATAGTCTGCCACGGCTGAAAGGGCAGTGCCCTTGGTGGCATTGGAGGAATAAATTTCCGCATAATACGATGTGCGGGCAGAAGAAAGCTCAGGGAACTCAGACACGATGCGTCTGGTACGTTCCCTGGCTTTTTTTGTGAGAAGGAAAAACTGCAGCTCCTCCACGTCCGCGTGCCGGCTTCGGATAAATTCTGCAAGATCCGGCACCGCCTTTGCCTGGGAGGCGTCACGGCCATAGATCAGATGTCCGAAGAAAGGCAGAAGCTGACCCTGCAATAGATAATCATGGCGGATATGTGCCGCCATTTTCAGATCCGGCCCCTGGCAGGATTCAATAATTGTCGCCGCTGCTTCGTAAGGCATGAGAGCACGGAAGAGAGTCTTTCGTTCTTTCAGATCTACGGCAACAGCGCCGTTGGAGGAGATGACATAGCGGAACAGCCCCGTTTTCCTGAGCTGATGCGGAATACAGGAGAGCGCGCGTCCGGTAGTAGGGACAATCTCAATCCCCGATGTCCGGGCAAGGTATAACGCATCCATTGTCGTCGGACTGATTTTACTGTAGGAATTCAGACAGGTTCCGTCCATGTCAAGTGCAAGCAGTTTCATAATGTGTTTATCCTCCTTAGTCGGTTATTTATGATTATACTAGATATTATAGGAAAAATCCAAAAAGATTGTGGGAAATTTTTTTGGATGTTTTGCCTAAAAATAAAGAAATAAAATTATAATAAATGATGAAAAGAAAATTTATAGTGGACAAATGAAGCTGAAGCTGATAATATAGATGTGTGAATGAAGTTTGTTATTACGTAATGGTAAGCAAGACTGTTTATAATACTGATGGACTGGTATTGTAGGCAGTTTTTTATTTTGCATCAAAGTACTTCGCTGTTTCGCCGCTTACCGGAAGGGATGAGAGCAAGTGAAAATTGTCAGAGTTCTAAACACGAACGCGGTCGTATCGACAGACCGGCAGGGAAAGGAAATCATCATCACCGGTGCCGGTATTGGATTTAAAAAGAAAAAAGGCGAGGAACTGGATAAATCTCTTGTAGAGAAGATTTACTGCCTGCAAAGTGAAGAAGATAATCACCGGCTTCAGCAGGTGGTTCGGGAGATTTCGGAGAAGTATCTGGAGACGGCCGGGAAAGTCGTGGTTTCGGCGAGAAATGCGGGATTGAAAGTCCGGGATACTTTGTATGTAACGCTGACTGATCATATCAATTCCGCAGTCGAGCGTTATCAGAACGGGATCAGCCTGAAAAACATGATGCGTCATGAGATCAGGAAGTTTTACCCTCAGGAGTACCGGATCGGCTGTCAGGCAATCGAATGGATTGAGAAAAAGACAGGGATTGATCTTGGAGAAGATGAGGCGGCATTTATTGCCATGCATATCGTATCTTCCGAGTTCGAGACAAGTGAAGTTTCAGATGTGCAGAAGATTACAGAACTGATCAATGCAATTATCAAGATTGTAAAAATGCATTTTAAGATTGATTTCGATGAGGATTCCGTATCCTATCAGAGATTTCTGACACATTTGAAGTTCTTTTCCGCCCGGGTTATGGACGGCGAAGTGTATCAGGACAGCATGGAGGAAATCTACCGTGCCATGGTAGTGCAGAACAGCCGGGCATATACCGGCGTGGAAAAAGTGGCACAGTTTATCGAAAAGCAGTACGGGTACAGGCTTAGTATTGATGAAGAGCTGTATCTGCTGATTCATATAAAAAGAATATTGGATGAACAACAAGAGTAGTTCACAGGTTTGTTATTATTCAGTTAAGCAAGACCTGACCGCAAAAAGAGCGTACATCCCGGGAATGTACGTGCTTTTGTGGTCAGGTCTTTGTATTTTCCGGGAAATGCCGGAGAAATAAATATTTTATGAAGAGGTGAAGACATGGATTACGCAAGTGTAGCCAAAAAAATCCTGCAGCGTGTAGGGGGAAAAGAAAATGTAATCAGTCTTGTACATTGTATGACAAGACTTCGATTCACACTGAAAGATGAGTCCATCGTAGATGATGAGGCGGTAAAAAAGACAAAAGGCGTTATGGGCGTCATGAAGAAGGCGGGCCAGTATCAGATCATTATTGGAAATGATGTAGCCAATGTATATGCAGAGCTCAATAAGCTTGGCAATTTCTCAAGTGAGGCTCCGAAAAAGGCGCCGGAGAAGAAAGAGAAAAAGAATGTGGTTTCCATGCTGATGGATACGATTTCCGGCATTATGGCTCCGGTTATTCCGGCCATCATCGGTGCGGCAATGATCAAGGTACTTTTAACGCTCCTTCCGATGATTGGAGTGCTGAGTACTGAAGGAGATACCTACAATCTGTTAAGTGTAATGGGTGACGGTGCATTCTTCTTTATGCCGGTGCTGATTGCGATTTCCGCATCCAAGAAATTCGGCACCAATATGTATTATGCGGCAAGTATCGCACTGATTATGCTGCATCCGAATTTTATTTCTCTGATGAGCGAGGCAAATGAAGCAGGCGAAATAGTAAAATTTCTGGGATTCATCCCGGTAACGTATGCATCTTATTCCTACTCGGTTATTCCGATTATCCTTGCGGTGTGGTCGCTGAAATATGTGGAAAAACTGGTAGACAAGATTACTCCTGTGGTGACAAAGAACTTCTTAAAACCGATGCTGGTCGTACTGATTGAAGCACCGATTGCACTGATCGTGTTAGGACCTCTTGGGGCTATTTTCGGAAATGTATTGTCTGACGCGGTATACTTTGTTCACGACAAGCTTGGATTTATCGCAATCGGTATTGTAGCCGGTATCTATCCGTTTGTCGTGATGGCAGGAATGCACCATGCATTTACACCGATCAAGCTTGGAATGATCGCGACAACAGGATATGAAAACTTTATCTGTATCGGAGAACTCTGCTCCAACATGGCACAGGGTGCGGCGGCGCTTGCAGTATCCATCAAAAGTAAAAACAAAGATTTCAAACAGATTGCCGGTTCTTCCGCATTTTCCGCACTGTTTGCCGGAATTACGGAGCCTGCTCTTTACGGTGTAACACTTCGTCTGAAACGGCCGATGCTTGGCGCATGTATTGGAGCGGCTATAGGAGGACTGTTCGGCGGATTCTTCCAGATGAAATGCTTTGGTATTGCAACACCGGCGATTGTAACGATTGTACAGTATGTAGAGGAAGACCGGGCATCCAGCCTTCTGATCGCAGCACTTACGATTCTTCTGACAGTTGTAGTGACATTTATTGCAACAATGATTATCGGATTTGAGGATATTGTGGATGAGGACGATGATCTGGATGAAGTGACAATGGAAGCGGATGTAAAAGAGGAAGCACTGGAAGAGAAACTCCTTAAAGAAGGAGAAGAAATTCACGTATCCAGCCCGATGCAGGGAGAATGTATTCCGCTGGAAGAGGTAAAAGATGCGACATTTTCACAGGGAATCCTCGGAAAAGGAACAGCGGTGATCCCGGAAAAAGGGGAAGTGAGAGCGCCGTTCGACGGTCGGATTGACGTGATGTTTGAGACTGGACATGCAGTTGGAATGACAAGTGAAGACGGGGTAGAACTTCTGATTCACGTTGGAATGGATACTGTAAATCTGGAAGGAAAATATTTCTACCCGAAAAAGTCATCCGGAGACAAGGTGAAAAAAGGAGAAGTGATTCTGGAATTTGACAAAGATGAAATTGTCAAGGCGGGATATGACATTACGACTCCGATTATCGTCTCCAACACAGATAAATTCAAAGACGTGGAGGCTGACGTGACCGGGCCGGTGAAAGAACTGGATGAGATTTTAGTAATTAAATAAGAAAAGAAAGCAGGAGGAAAGGCAATGGAACAGATGAAAGCAGCCGGATTTCCGGAAGGATTTTTATGGGGCAGCGCATCTGCCGCATACCAGATTGAAGGCGGCTGGCAGGAAGGCGGCAAAGGCGTAACAAACTGGGATACATTCGTACGTATTCCTGGAAAGACATTTAAAGCGACGACAGGCGATGTGGCGGTTGATCATTATCACAGATACAAAGAGGATATTGCATTGATGGCAGAAATGGGACTGAAGACCTACCGCTTTTCCATCTCCTGGGCAAGAATCTACCCGGAAGGAAAAGGGAAAGTTAATGAGGAAGGCGTTGCCTTTTACCAGAATATCATTGATGAATGTCTGAAATACCGGATCGAACCAATGGTGACGATCTACCACTGGGATCTTCCTCAGGCACTTGTGGACGCTTATCAGGGATGGGAAAGTCCGCAGATTATTGAAGACTTTGTCAATTATGCAAAGACACTGTTCACACGATTTGGAGATAAAGTGAAATACTGGATTACACTGAATGAGCAGAATATTTTCACTTCCCTTGGATGGCTTACTGCACAGCATCCGCCTGGAAAATTTGATGACCAGAAAATGTTTTATCAGGTGAATCACCATGCTTTTATGGCTCATGCAAAAACTGTGCTTGCCTACCGGGAGATGGGCGGAAAAGGCGAGATCGGTGCAAGTTTTGCATACACCCCGTCCTATGCGCTGGACTGTAAACCAATCAATGCCATGGCAAAAGCAAATTATGATGATCTGAAAAATTACTGGTGGATGGATGTTTATGCATATGGACGTTATCCGATTGCTGCTCTTACTTATTTAAAAAAGAAAGGATTCGCACCGGACATGGCTGAAGGCGATGAGGAGATCTTAAGAAAGGCGGCTAAAGAGATCACCTTCATGGGCGTAAATTATTATCAGAGCTGTGTCTGTGAATACAATCCGATAGACGGTGTAACACCGTACGGAACGATGAATACAAGCGGTGTCAAAGGATCAGCTCAGGAAGTGGGAATTCAGGGAATCTATAAGAATCCGGCAAATCCATATCTTCTGACAACCGACTGGGACTGGAGCATTGATCCATCGGGACTGTGGTTCTGCTGCCGTGAAATTACAAGCCGCTATGGACTTCCGATTATCATTTCCGAAAACGGACTTGGCGCATTTGACAAGAAAACAGAAGAAAATGAGATTCACGATGAGTACCGGATCTGCTATCTGAAAGAACATATCAAGGCACTGGGAGAAGCGATTGAAGAGGGATGTCAGGTTCTTGCATACTGCACCTGGTCCTTCACCGACCTCTTAAGCTGGCTGAACGGATATCAGAAGAGATATGGATTCGTCTATGTGGACCGGGAAGAAGAGGAAGGCGGTACCTTAAACCGCTATAAAAAAGACAGCTTCTACTGGTACCAGAATGTAATCCGGACAAACGGAGTGGAGCTCTTTAAAGAGTAACGCTTTTGTTGTTCTGAAAGTGCTTTCAGGACATCCCCATGATTGACTTTTATATATGACAAGATTATAATAATATCAGCTAGATAAAAACATATTGAAAGTGGGGTATTAGCAATGGATCAAGCAAAATTAGGAAGAATCTTAACAAAGATGGAAGAGCAGGGAATGCCGCAGATGATCATTTCCGATCCTCCGACAATTTATTACTTAACAGGTAAGTGGATTCATCCGGGCGAAAGAATGTTAGCTCTTTACCTGAATGTAAACGGAAACCACAAACTTGTAATTAATAAGTTATTCCCACAGGAAAAAGATCTTGGTGTTGAGCTTGTTTGGTATGATGATGTAGAGGATGCAGTTGAAATCTTAAGCCAGTTTGTTGAAAAAGACAAACCGATCGGAATTGATAAAGTATGGCCGGCAAGATTCCTTCTCAGACTTCAGGAATTAGGCGCAGGAAGCAAATTCCTTAACGGTTCTATGATCGTTGACTATGTGAGAATGGTAAAAGACGAGCATGAGCAGCAGCTGATGAGAGAAGCTTCCCTTGCAAACGACAAGATTATGGAAGAGCTGATTCCGCTTGTAGTAAAAGGATACACAGAAAACGAACTGAACGCAAAAGTTCGCGAAATGTATGCGGCTACAGGTCATTCAGGAGTTTCCTTTGACCCGATCACAGCATACGGAAAATCCGGTGCAGATCCGCATCATGTAACAGATGATACAAAAGGAAAACGTGGAGACAGCGTTGTACTTGATATCGGCGGTATCTTAAATGATTACTGCTCAGATATGACAAGAACAGTCTTCATCGGAGAAGTATCTGACAAAGCAAGAGAAGTATACGAGATCGTAAAAGAAGCTCAGCAGAGAGGTATCGATGCTGTAAAACCGGGCGCAAGAATGTGTGACGTTGACCTTGCCTGCCGTAACTACATCACAGAAAAAGGATATGGCGAATACTTCACACACAGAACAGGACATTCCATCGGTATGGAAGACCATGAATACGGCGATGTTTCTTCTGTAAACGAAGACATCATCCAGGTTGGACAGGTATTCTCCATCGAACCGGGTATCTACCTGATGGACGAAGGAATCGGTGTTCGTATCGAAGACCTTGTTATCGTAACAGAGGACGGATGCGAAGTACTGAACCACTTCACAAAAGATCTGATCGTAGTTCCGGAAGAATAAGATTTTCATTAAGATTCTGAAAAGACAAATTGAGGCACAGGATGTCAGATCCTGTGCCTCTTGCAATAGTGTCTTATTTCAGTTTTCTTTCATAGAAATGGACGGATAAGAAGAAGCTGATGACCAGAAGAACAATGGAAATCAGAAGCCCGATCACAAACAACAGGGTTCTGTTGAGGAATAACAGGTCCAGAATGTTGAAATTTAATGCCGACACGGCATATGTCATTGCGGTAATACAGGTGGCAATGACATACAGGATTGTTCCGAGCTTGGCGCCAAAGAGAAAATAACCAAAGTAGGTAACTGCCATAAAGGTGAGGGAAAGCGGGATTCCCATGGCACAGATCTGCATCCCTTCTGTAAAAGAGGCCACCTTGTAGACAGAAATATAAATCAGTGAAAATCCAAGGGAGACCAGCAGGAAAAATCCTGTACAGAGCAGTGCCAGGATATATTTGGCAAGAACAATCTGCCTCACAGTCAGCGGAAATGTACGCTGTAATTTATAAAAGTGTGCGATCTCATCCTGCTCCATGGAAAACTGAAGCATGGAAGTGCCAAGAATCGGAATCGCCACGCCGCAGAAAAGAACAAATACATATCTGGTCTGGAATACGAGGGTCAGTGCCACGATCATGACCGTGGCAAAAATCCAGTTCAGCAGGTTCTTACGTATGATAATGCTCTCATAAAAATCTTTTAATATAATTCCTTTCATTCCAGTTTCTCCCCCTTTGCGTAAAATAGCATGATTTCCTCCAGATCGGCAGAATGGATTTCCACATCCTGGAAAATCTGTTTGAGACTGTATCTGTTTTTGACAAGGACACGGTAACTGTAGTCCTCTTTCCGGTAATAGACAACGTCTTCCGGATTCAGGTTATCGAGAAAGGATTTTTTGCAGTTGATAATGCCGTACTCATTCTGAAGCTCATCATAGGACTGGAAAAAGAGCAGCCTGCCATGATGAATATAGGCAACATAGTCGGCGATTTTATCCAGGTCGCTTGTAATATGGGAGGCGATCAGGACCGTATGATTTTCTTCCTCGCTGAATTCCCGGAGAAGGTCGAGGATTTCATCCCGGAATACTGGATCCAGGCCGTTGGTCGCTTCATCCATGATCAGAAATTTGGGAGAATGACTGAACGCGATGGCAAACTCCAGCTTGGTTTTCATTCCCCTGGAAAATGTTTTCAGGCGTTTCTTTGCGGGAAGATCGAAGCGTTTCAGATAGGAACGGTAACTGTCCGCATCCCAGTTTTTGTATACATGAGAAAGAAACTTCCCGATCTGAAGAGGGGTAAAGTTTTCATCATACCCTGCATCATCAAAAATGACGGCCAGATCCTGCTTGATCAGATTCGGATGTGCGGCGATGTTTTTTCCCAGCAGCTCCAGCCGGCTGTAATCAGCTGGGATGAGGCCGAGGAGTGCATTGATCAGAGTTGATTTTCCGGAACCATTTTCACCGATGATACCGAGAATCGTACCCTGAGGAAGAGAAAAGGAGATATGGTCCAAGGTAAAGTCTTTATAGCGTTTTGTCAGATTTTCAATTACCAGTGCCTGCTGCATGGAATTAGTCCTCCTTGTAAACAAGTTCAAGTGTAGTCTGAAGCTCCTCGAGGGAAAGTCCGTTCTCTCTTCCGAGGGTGGCGGCGTCCGTCAGGAGCTCTTCGATTCTGCGCAGATTTTCTTCACGGATGAAATCCTGATTCTGGGTTGATACAAAAGTCCCCTTTGCAGGAACTGTGATGATAAATCCGTCTCTTTGCAGATCGTCGTAGGCACGCTGCGTCGTGATGACGCTGACGTGCAGGCTTTTGGCGAGCTTGCGCATGGAGGGCATAGCCTCGCCGGGTTTCAGCTCGCCTTTCATAATCATCTCCTTGATCTGAGATGTAATCTGTTCATATATTGGTTTGTCGCTGGAGCTGCTCAGTATGATCTCCACATAATCACCTTTCTTTCCATCTGTTTCACTGTCTTTGTACAGTTTACCTGATAAAAAGGCAGGAGTCAAAATCAATTTGACTCAAAGCCGTTTTTCCGGTAAAGGATGAGAAACAGCAGGATGGAAAGCAGGGCCTCCAGGACAAGTACCAGAATTCCTTTCGTATCGATCACAGACGCTCCGAGATCCAGATTGGTGATGGCCGTGTTAAGCGTTCCGGTAAACAGAAAGCCGGAAATCCGTTCGATCGTTTCGTTCAGACCGGAGAGCATCGGGATGAGCATCAGTACAATCAGAACCGGAGTGGTGATGGTGCCGGCGGTCATCTGGTTTGGTGCAAAGATTCCGAAAATCATGCCGATGATACAGCTGATCATAGAAGCAGCTGTCGAAACAGCCAGGAAAGCCATCCATTCGGAAGCGTCAAAGGTCATTCCGGAAAGGAAGACACAAAGCACATTGACGATGATAAGCAGAGCCAGTGACGGTAGAAGACTTCCGATGGAAAATTCCAGTCCGTTTACGGAGGAGGTCATCAGGGTGCGGAGTGTATGTTTTTCTTTCTCTTCGGCAAGCAGAGCGGCAACGCAGTAGATGCCGGTCATACAGATATTCATCAGTACACCCATGGACAGTGCATAGCCGCTTGTGTCAACGCCGATGTCCATATTTCCGTATATCATTTTGATCAGATAGGTAAAGGCCAGAGAAAATGCCGGCATGATAATCAGGTTTTTGCTGAAAAGTGTGCGGCCTTTTACTTCCATAATTGCGGTCAGTTTTCTAAGATGAATGGTTTTCATGATAATGTCCTCCCTGTCACAGTTAAAAATACAGTTTCCAGTGTCGGTTCGCAGGAGTGAATCGTCTCAATCACGTTCTGCGAAATCCAGCCGGCGAGTTTCCGGCTGGTTTCTTCACTTTGTTCCAGCTCATGCCGGCTTCCGTCCTGTAAACGGACCCGGTACCTCTTGAGGGTATTATATTTCAGGCAGATGGATTCCGGTGTGCCGTACTCTACGATGGTGCCTTCGTTTAGCAGGGCAACGTGGTCGCAGAGTTTGGAGGCCTCTTCCATATTGTGAGTGGTCAGGAAAATGGCCATACCGGATTCTTTCAACTCAAGAAGCATCCGGTGGATTTCCAGAGCGGTCGTCGGGTCCAGTCCGCTGGTCGGCTCATCCAGAAAGAGTACTTTGGGGCGGTGAAGGATGGCCCGTGCAAGGATGAGGCGCTGTGTCTGGCCTTTGGAAAGCCTGCCGGCAGGTTTCTTCCGGTGATCATACAGCCCGATCCGCCTCAGAAGAGGGTCAATATCCTTGAGCGGTACATTCAGAAGCCTTGCAAAATATTTCAGATTGTCATAGACGGACAGCCGCTCATAGATTCCGCTTTGATCCGTAACAATTCCGATCTGTTCATAGATGGACTCATCAATGTCCTGACAACGTTTTCCAAGCACTTTGGCTTCCCCGGAAGTAGGGAGAAGCTGTCCGGTCAGGATTTTGATGGTTGTGGTCTTCCCAGCACCGCTAGGGCCAAGAAAACCGAGAATTTCGCCTCGGTGAAGGACGGCGCTGATATCTTTCAGAACGAGGTCATTCTGAAACTTTTTGGATAGATGGCGAAAGGAAATATATTCGTTGTTCATAAGCTTACTCCTTTTTTGTTAATACTGTACTTGTTTGATAAGTACAGTTTAGCACGAACTGACACTACTGTCAATATTAGATATATACAGCTTGAATTTTTTTTCAGGTTTCGTTTGACAACAGGAAAAAACAGTGATTAGATAGGAGTATGCAATTATGAGAAGAAAGGAAGAAAGAGTATGATCAGCAGATATACATATGGAAGTTGCATTGAAACCGGTGCGGTGCCGGAAAAGCCAGAGATCGAGGCGGGAGCGCTTCCTTTTTTTGTGGTAGATGAAGAACAGATGACTTTGACATACCGGATGGCGGAACACGACCGGGTATACGGACTGGGGGAAAATCTGCGCGGAATCAACAAGCGTGGATGGATCTATGAAAGCAAATGTACGGATGACCCGAATCATATGGAAGAAAAGCGTTCTCTTTATGCTGCCCATAACTTTTTTGTAGTGGACGGTTCGGAGACGTTTGGCGTTTTCGTGGACTATCCGGGAATTGTAAGTTTTGATATTGGATATACGAAGATGGAGGAACTGAAAATTCAGGCATCGGACTGGAATCTGGATGTTTACGTGATTACAGGCATGGATGTGAAAGATATTGTAAAGCAGTTCCGGAAAATGATCGGACGCAGTTACATTCCGCCGCTGTGGGCATTTGGATATGGACAGAGCCGCTGGGGATACCGGAGTGAGGATGATGTCCGGGAAGTGGTGAAAGCGTACCGGGATCTTCAGATTCCGTTGGACAGCGTATATCTGGATATCGATTATATGGAGCGGTATAAGGATTTTACCCTCAATCAGGAAACATTTCCGGATTTTCCGGACTTTGTAGAAGAAATGAAGAAGGAAAACATTCACCTGGTACCGATTATCGATGCCGGCGTGAAGGAAGAAAAGGGATATCCGGTATATGAAGAGGGAATCGAGAAGGGATACTTCTGCAAAAAAGAAGACGGGACTCCGTTTGTGGCAGCAGTCTGGCCGGGCAGAGCCTTATTCCCGGATATGCTCAATACCGAGGCGCGTAACTGGTTTGGAGATCAATACCGTTTTCTTCTGGATCAGGGGATCGAGGGCTTCTGGAACGACATGAATGAGCCGTCCATCTTTTATACGGAGGACAGCCTGAAGGCGGTCATGGAAAAAATCGATACCTATAAAGGAAAAAATCTGGATCTGGACAGTTTCTCTGAATTCCAGGGGCTTGTGGGAGGCCTTTCCAACAATCCGGAAGACTATAAAGCATTTTACCATGATATGGACGGTGTCCGGGTGCGCCATGACCGGGTGCACAACCTGTTTGGATACAATATGACAAAGGCGGCAGGAGAAGCGTTTGAACGTCTGGAACCGGACAAGAGAATTCTCATGTTTTCTCGTTCTTCCTATATCGGTATGCACCGGTATGGCGGAATCTGGCAGGGTGACAACAAGTCCTGGTGGTCCCACCTGCTTTTAAATATCAAGATGATGCCGTCTTTGAATATGTGCGGTTTCCTCTATACAGGAGCGGATCTGGGCGGATTCGGCGCAGATACGACAGAGGAACTTCTGATGCGCTGGCTGGAGTTCGGCATTTTCACGCCGCTCATGCGGAACCATTCCGCCGCGGGAACAAGGGAGCAGGAAGTCTACCGGTTTGGAAATACAGCAGGATTCCAGCATGTGATCGGACTGAGATACCGGCTTATCCCGTATCTTTACAGTGAATATATGAAAGCGGCGCTCCGCGGCGAAATGATGTTCCGCCCGCTGGCCTTTGATTATCCGGACGATAAGTATGCCGCTCAGGTGGAGGATCAGCTGCTTCTTGGCAATGAGCTGATGCTTGCCCCGGTCTATGAGCAGAACGCGAGAGGGCGTTATGTTTACCTGCCTGAGACGATGAAGATGGTACGCTTTAAGGAGGACGGAACGATGGAGACAGAGATCCGTCCGGCAGGACATCAGTACATCGATGTGGAACTGACAGATGTTGTATTTTTCATGCGTCCGGATACGCTGATTCCGCTGGCAAAACCGGCACAGTGTACGCAGGACATTGATTTTGAGCATCTGGAGCTTTTGAAATTTGTGCAAAATGAGATGGCATCTTATGAATATTATCATGATGACGGATACAGCAAGGATTATGAAAATCCGGAACATCTCTCTCTTCTTTTTTCAACGACAGAAGAATAAAATGGAGTGAAAAAATGACCAAAAAAGAGCTGACATTAGAAGTAATTGAAAGATTGAGAAAAGAATATCCGGACGCGGACTGCACGCTGGATTACAATGAGGCGTGGAAGCTTCTGATCAGTGTCCGGCTGGCGGCACAGTGCACCGATGCGAGAGTCAATGTGGTGGTGCAGGATCTGTATGCCCAATATCCGGATATCAACGCAGTGGCGGATGCACCTGTGGAAAAGATTGAAGAAATTGTGTGTCCGTGTGGATTAGGAAAGAGTAAGGCAAGAGATATCAGCGCCTGTATGAAGATCCTGAGAGACGAGTACGGCGGACAGGTTCCGGACGATTTTGACGCCCTGTTGAAACTCCCGGGTGTCGGCAGAAAAAGTGCAAACCTGATTATGGGAGACGTCTTCGGAAAACCTGCCATTGTGACCGACACGCATTGTATTCGTCTGGTAAACAGAATCGGTATTGTGGATGGCATCAAGGAGCCGAAAAAAGTAGAGATGGAGCTCTGGAAACTGGTGCCGCCGGAAGAGGGGAGCAGTTTCTGCCACCGTCTTGTTTACCATGGGCGGGATGTCTGTACAGCAAGAACAAAGCCGTACTGTGACAAATGCTGTTTAAGTGATCTGTGCGGAAAAAACGGGGTTGACAATTAATAAGGAGGAAAATGCGATTGACCTATCAATATACCTTTATTCAGTGGCTGCTGTTTTTCTTCATTTACTGTTTTCTCGGATGGGTATGGGAGAGCTGCTATGTTTCCATAAAGAAGAGGGAATGGATTAACAGAGGATTCCTGCACGGACCGATGCTGCCCATTTATGGAAGCGGTGCGATTATCGTGCTTTTATGTACAATTGGAGTGAGAGATCAGGTGATTCTGATATTTATTTTCGGAATGACAGGGGCAACCATTCTGGAATACGTGACAGGGGCCTGCATGGAGCGGCTTTTCCGGGTACGGTACTGGGACTACAACCATATGCCGCTGAATCTGAAGGGCTATATCTGTCTCCCGGTTTCGCTTGGCTGGGGTGTGTTTTCTGTGCTTCTTGTGCGGGTGATCCATGTACCGATTGAAAATCTGGTTCTCCAGATTCCGGAACGGATTGCAGAAGTAGTATCTGTTGTCTGTTCCTCCGCGTTTGCTGTGGACTTTACTCTGTCCTTCAGCGAGGCAATGGACCTGCGGGATATGCTGATCCGGTTAAGCGACAGCAACGAAAAGATCCAAAGACTGCAGAAGCGTCTCGAAGTTGTTTCCGCATTTGCGGAGGATGGACTGATGCAGTATCAGATGAAACGGGAAGAACGAAAGATGTCCCGGAAAGAATTCCTGGAAGGAATGATCGAACGGCAGAGAGAAAACCGTCGTATGATGCTTGTGGAGCTTATTGACAGAGTCAACGAGTCCATAGATGCCGGTCTGGAGAAGCGGGAAGAGCTTCAGAAAATTAAAACACAGATCGAGCAGGAATTTAAGAACATCGGATCGCTGACGAACCGGGCGGCAAGACGTTCCGCAAGACTGCTGCACCGAAATCCGAATACGGTATCGAAGAGATATGCCGAAGCGTTAAAGCAGGTACAGGAAATGCTGAAGAAAAAGAAATAGGAATGAGGAAAAAACAACATGAAAAAAGAAAAGCTTTTGACCAACGGATGGGTGGTGGCCATCGGGGCCATCATCAGCTGTGCGTTGTGGGGAAGTGCTTTTCCGTGCATTAAAATCGGATATAAGCTGTTGAATATCGCCGCGGATGATGTCAGCACACAGATTTTATTTGCGGGGGTGAGATTTACACTTGCCGGCGTGCTGAGCATTGTATTTGAAAGCATCATAGAAAGAAGAGTACTGCTTCCGAAAAAAAGTTCCATTGGAAATATTCTGAAGCTGTGTATGATGCAGACGGTCATCCAGTACCTCTTCTTCTATGTTGGACTGGCACACTCAAGCGGGGTGACCGGATCGATCATCACGGGAACAAACAGTCTTCTGACGATTCTGATTGCCTGCTTCATCTTCCGCCAGGAAAAAATGACGCTTCCGACCATGATTGGGTGTGTGGTCGGTCTTGCCGGTGTCGTTGTAGCAAATCTTGGAGGGGGTTCCATCGGAACACAGATGCACCTTAATGGAGAGGGATTTGTCTTTATTGCGGCATTATTTTATGCGATCTCATCTATCTATCTGAAGAAATATTCGCAGCAGGATGATCCGGTCATGTTAAGCGGCTATCAGTTCCTTGTGGGAGGACTGATCCTTTCCGTGCTTGGATTTGCAACAGGCGGACGTCTGTCAGGATTTACCTTGCAGTCATCCCTTCTGCTTTTGTATCTCGGATTTTTATCCGCCATGGCTTACGCACTCTGGGGTATTCTTCTGAAATACAATCCGGTGTCCCGCGTAGCGATTTACGGCTTCACCAATCCGGTAATCGGGGTACTCTTATCAGCGTTGCTTCTTGGAGAAGGTGGCCAGGCATTTTCCGCAAAAAATCTGCTGGCACTGTTGCTGGTATGTACGGGAATTATTGTCGTGAACCTGTGGAAAAAGAAAGCAGGGGAACAAAAGGTGCCTCAGGCAGAATAAAATAAAGAAACTTTATTAAATCGGGAATGGTTTATTGGAATCATTCCCGATTTTTATGTTCAGAAGGCGGAAGGGGAGAGGGTGCCGCTTGAGCGATACTGGCTTGGAGTGCATCCTTCCCATTTTTTGAAGGTATTACAAAAACTGGTTTCGCTCTGAAATCCTGTACGAAACGCAATTTCTTTTATGGAAGTGCCGGAAGATTTTAAAAGAAATTTTGCTGCGGAAATCCGGGTGGCGATCAGATAATGGTGGGGTGTCATCCCGGTTTCTTTTGCGAAGATCCTTGTGAAATGGTATGGACTGACATTCGCCTGTTTTGCAAGTGTAGTCAGCGTGAGGGATTCATGAAAGTGTTCATTTATATAGGTGATGGTATCCGTAATAGAGGAAGTGCGAAGGGCGCTTCTCTTTTTGCTCTGCCCGGAAAAGAGAAGACTGTTTAAAATACGGGTAATATAATCGGAGAGAGCATGTTCTTCCAGCGGAGAAGAAGTGCAGAATATTTCATAAATCCGGGAGAGCAGGCCGCCTGGAACTTCCGGATGCGCAGGGGCAATAACAGGACCGCATTCAGACAGAATTTCATCATGGTAAGCGCGGGCGAGAGGACCGTCAAAATGCAGCCAGACAGCCTCCCAGGAATCCTCACTGCCATAGCTGTGAGGGTGGTAGCAGTCCAGCAGAACAAACTGTCCGGCTGAGGCGGTATAGGATTGTGAGCCAGCCGAAACAGTGCAGGTTCCTTTTGAAATATACATGATCAGAAAATTGTCAAAATGATTTCTTTCTATGAAATAACCCGGCTCATAGATAAAATATCCGGTCAGGAGCGGATAGAGGTAGAGCTTTCGGGCAAGGGCGCTTGGGGTGTAGACATAGTAGTCTGACTGAGGTGAAACTTTGAATTCGGTAGAACGCATATGATACCTCCATTTCTTTTAATGCTATTGTAAAGCAATTATCTGTAAAACGCAAAAGAAACAGCAATTTTTTTAAATAGATGAACAAGAAACAATAATGATTTCGCGGAAAATGCATATTACAATATGCTTAAAATAATAAATGCAGACGAGGAGTATCAATATGGAGGAAGTAAAGATCTGGGAAGAAGAGGTAGTCATTCCTACCTACGAGATTGGGGAACCGGATAAAAACCCGATGTTTCTGGAAAAGAGAGTCTATCAGGGCAGCAGTGGAAAGGTGTATCCTTATCCGACGATAGAAAAGATCAGTCAGGAAAAGACAGATAAAGTTTACAAGGCAGTATTTCTTGAGAATCAGTATATTAAAGTGATGATTCTTCCGGAACTTGGCGGACGGATCCAGAGGGCCTATGATAAGACGAACGAATATGATTTTGTATATTATAACCGTGTCATTAAGCCGGCGCTAGTCGGACTTCTGGGACCATGGATATCCGGAGGAATTGAATTCAACTGGCCGCAGCATCACCGGCCGACGACATTCATGCCGGTAGATTATCTGATTCAGGAACATGAAGATGGAAGTAAGACGCTTCTTGTCAATGATGTGGATCAGATGTATGGGACAAAAGGAATTGCAGGATTTACGCTGTATCCGGATAAGGCGTACATTGAAATCAGAGGACAGCTTTACAATCGGACCGCGCTGCCGCAGACCTTTCTGTGGTGGGCAAATCCGGCCGTTGCGGTTAACGACTACACGCAGTCAATCTTTCCGCCGGATGTACATTCGGTAATGGATCATGGAAAAAGAGATGTTTCCCGTTTCCCGATTGCCAACGGGGTGTATTATAAACACGATTACAGTGAGGGAGTTGACATTTCACGATATAAAAATATTCCTGTGCCAACTTCTTATATGGCAGAAAAGTCTGACTATGATTTCGTGGGAGGCTATGATTATCAGAAAGAGGCTGGAATTCTGCATGTGGCAGACCACCACATTTCGCCGGGCAAGAAGCAGTGGACCTGGGGATGCGGGGAATTCGGAAAAGCATGGGACCGGAATCTGACGGACGAGGATGGACCGTATATTGAACTGATGACGGGAGTATATACGGACAATCAGCCGGATTTTACATGGTTAAAGCCGTTTGAAGAGAAGACATTCTGCCAGTATTTCATGCCGTACAAGAAGGTCGGACCGGTAAAAAATGCGTCGATTCATGCAGCTTTAAATATGGAAGTACGAAAAGAGGGCCTGTATGTCTGCGTATATGGTACACAGCCATATGATGACGCGGAAATTGTGGTGACAAAACAAGGAGAAAGAATCTATTCGGAACGTTGTATGATCTCGCCGGTAGATATTTATGAGAAGGTGCTGGACATTACGGTGGAAAAAGAATCAGATCTCAAAGTACAGGTATTTTCAGGAGAAGAGCTGCTTGTTGAGTACCGGCCGGAAGATGCTGGAATTCCGGAGCTTGCAAAGCCGGCGGAGGCGGCAAAAGATCCGGAAGAGATTATGACAAATGAGGAACTGTTCCTCACCGGACAGCACATTGAGCAGTACCGGCATGCGACGTATCTGCCGGATCCATACTATCTGGAAGGATTAAAAAGGGATCCGGGTGATATACGAATCAATAACGCATATGGACTTCTGCTGATGCGAAGAGGATGTTTTGAGGAGGCTGAATCCTGTTTCCGGAAGGCGTTGCAGAGGTTGACCTGGAAAAATCCGAATCCATATGACAGTGAGCCGTACTATAATCTGGGACTGGCATTGTTTTATCAGGGGAAAATGGAAAAAGCTTTTGACGCATTTTATAAGGCAACCTGGTCAAATGAACAGCAGGAAATGTCCTTTTATTATCTGGCGGCGATTGAGTCGGGAAGAGGGCATTATGAGGCTGCGTTGGAGTTCGTCAACAAGGGGCTGGTGAAAAATGTGCATAATATCAAAGCAAGAGGTCTGAAAGCAGTGATATTGCGAAAGCTTGGGAAACAGGAAGAAGCAAAGCGGCAGATCGAAGAAAATCTGAAGGTGGATCCGTTCGACTTTGTGTCTATGTTTGAGAATGCTTTATTGGAAAAGGACAGTCCGGATGCACTCGCTGAGATGAATAAGCGGATGAGAAACTTTGGGGAATCCTATTTGCAGGCAGCCAGAGACTATGCAGAATCCGGAAATTATGAGGAAGCGGTTGCGATTCTGGCACAATGTACGGAAGAAAAGCCGATGCTTTACTATTACAAAGGGTATTATCTGCACTGCATGGGCAGTACCACGGAAGCGAAAGCGGTTTATGAAACAGCTGAAACGTGCAGTCCGCTTTACTGTTTCCCGAACAAGCTGGAAGATATTGCAGTATTGAAGGATGCGATCGCAGCCTGCAGTGATGGAGCAAAAGCATACTATTATCTGGGAAATCTTTATTATGACAAGCTGCAGTTTGATCGGGCTGTTGCTTTATGGGAGGAATCAGAAAAGCGGGATGACAGTTTCCCGACGGTTCATAGAAATCTGGCGATTGCTTATTATAATAAGAAAAAGGATCCGGCGAGAGCACAGGAAGAGCTGGAGCGGGCATATGAACTGGACGAGACAGATGCACGGGTGTTCCTGGAACTGGATCAGTTATATAAAAAGCTGGAAGTCCCGTTTGAACAGCGGATCCAGAATTATGAAAAGCATCCGGAAGTCATAGAAGAAAGAGATGACGTACGGATTGAATATATTACATTACAAAATCTGCTCGGAAACTACAAGAAAGCATATGAATCAATTATGTCCCACACATTTCGTCCATGGGAAGGAGCAGAAGGAAAAATTACGACTCAGTATAAGATTGCACTTCTTGAGATGGCAAAAGAATGTATTGATGTAAAAGAATACGGACAGGCAAAGGACTATCTTGAGAAGGCGCTCAGGTATCCTGAAAATCTTGGAGAAGGACGTCTGGAGGGAACGAAAGATAATCATATTTACTATTATCTGGGAATTTGCAATAAGGCGCTTGGAAAAGAGCAGGAGGCGCACGGATACTTTGAACGGGCTTCTCTAGGAGACATCGAACCTGCCGGAGTAATGTATTACTATGATCAGCCGGCGGATATGATTTTGTATCAAGGACTGGCAAAACGGGAGCTGGGTAAGGAAAAGGAAGCCAGATCACGGTTCTTTAAGCTGCTTGATTACGGGGAACAACATCTGAATGATGAAATGCGGATTGAGTATTTTGCGGTTTCCCTTCCGGATTTTCTGATTTTTGAAGATGACCTGAACAGGAAAAACAAGGCTCACTGCTGGTATTTAATGGGGCTTTCTTCTCTGGGACTGGGCGAACTTCAAAAGGCAGAAGGATTTTTTGACAAGGCGCTGTCATACGATGCCAATCATCAAAATGCACGGATGTACCGGAAAATGACCTTGAAATAGAAGGAGGAGAAGAATGAAAACATTACAGTATGTTCAAAGAGAAACATTTTTACCATATGGAGAGGTCCTGGAATTTCCGGCCGGCATAGAAGAAACATTCTGTATTATTACTACAGAAGAGAAGGAACCATGGCGGCTTGCCGTGTTCCGGTATACAAACAAAGAAATCCAACGGATGGAGTGTCACCCGACATCCCGGGAAAGTTTTGAACCGCTGCATGGGCTGACAGTTCTTGTGGTAGCAACGCATGAAAATCCGGAAGAATACGAAGCATTTATACTGGACAAGCCGGTATGCCTGAAGAAAGGGATCTGGCATCAGGTGCTGGCACTGACAGAGGAAGCACAGGTTAAGATTGTGGAGAATCTGGAAGTACAGTCCGAATTTTATGATCTGGAAAAAGCGATCCACGTTTTGGTAGGATAGATACCGCAAAGAAAACAGACACAGTGGAAAAGGCGTTGTAATCATGGACAGGAGTCTGTAATTACAGCGTCTTTTTGATAAATACCATGTATTTGACAGCCCCGAAGAGAAAGCGGATTCATGACCGATTGAACAGGAAACATAAAATTCTTAAATTATTAAAAAAGTATAAACACATGCTTGACAAAGGAAGTTAGTGGTAGTAAACTTGATAACAGTTAGAAAATGCTAACCATTTTCCGGAAGGAAAAAGATTCTAATAAGCGGAGGGGATTCTATGCAGCCATTGATTTTTTTACAGCAGGGTGATAAGGCCTGGATTAAACGCGTGGGCGGAGCTGAGGAAACAAAACGCTTTCTTGCGGGACTCGGATTTGTTGAAAACGCGGAAGTCAGTGTGATTTCCAAATTGAACGGGAACCTGATTGTAAATATCAAGGATTCCAGAGTCGCGATCAATGAAGATATGGCCAAACGCATAATGGTATAGTCTGACGGAAAACACCGGCTGTTTTTAACCTATAGGAAGGAGAAGAAATATGACATTAAAAGACGCTGAAGTTGGTTCAACAGTAGTAGTAACCAGAATTGAAGGAGACGGGGCATATAAGCGCCGGATCATGGATATGGGAATTACAAAAGGGAGCGAAATTTATATCAGAAAAGTAGCGCCTCTTGGAGACCCGGTAGAAATTACCGTGAGGGGATACGAACTCTCTGTAAGAAAAAATGATGCAGAGTGTGTACAGGTTAAGTAAAACTAACAATATTTTTTTAAACATGAGTTAACATAAACTAACTTTAGGAGGTAGGATTTATGGCAGTAAAAATTGCGCTCGCCGGAAACCCGAACTGTGGTAAGACGACGATGTTCAATGCCTTGACGGGAGCGAATCAATACGTTGGGAACTGGCCTGGCGTTACCGTTGAGAAAAAAGAAGGAAAGGTGAAGAGCAGAAAAGGGAAGGAGGAAGTGATCGTAACAGACCTTCCTGGAATCTATTCTCTTTCACCATATACACTGGAGGAAGTTGTCAGCCGTGATTATCTTCTGAATGAAGATCCGGATGTCATTATTGATCTGGTAGACGCGACAAACATTGAGAGAAACCTGTATCTGACAACACAGCTCATCGAGACAGGAATTCCGGTTGTAATCGCGTTAAACATGAGCGATCTTCTGGCAAAGAACAATATTAAAATCGACGTAAAAAGACTGAGCATGCTGATTGGCTGCCCGATTATTGAAACATCCGCCTTAAAAGGCACAGGATTGAATGAAGTGATTGACGAAGCCGTGAAAGTTGCGAAAAAGTCCGAACACAAGCTTCCGGGAGAAATCTTTGAAGAAGATATTGAAAAAGCGGTTTCTGACGTGCAGGGAATGCTGCCGGATTCTATCAGTGAAAACAAGAAAAGATGGTACGCGGTGAAACTTCTGGAGCGCGACAGCAAAGTCAAAGAAAGCAAGAAGTTTCCACATGCAGTATTAAATCAGGCAGAGACAGAGGCAAAAGAACTGGAAAAAGTACACGATGATGATATGGAAAGTATCATTACCGATGGACGCTATAATTACATACAGAAGCTTGTAGCATCTACTGTGAAAAAGGCAAAAGGACAGCTTACCGTCTCTGACAAGATCGACCGGATTGTGACAAACCGTATTCTCGGTATTCCGATTTTCCTTATAGTTATGGCGGTTGTGTACTACATTTCCGTTACGACAATCGGTACGATTGTAACAGACTGGACGAATGACGTTTTTGTAGTGGCAATTCAGGATGCGGTTTCATCCGGGCTTGGCGCGATCGGCGCAGGGGATCTTGTGACAGGGCTTGTTGTAGACGGCATTATCGGCGGTGTCGGCGCGGTACTCGGATTTGTACCGCAGATGGCAATTCTCTTCCTGTTCCTGTCTCTCCTTGAGGACTGCGGATACATGGTTCGTATCGCGTTCGTTATGGACCGTATTTTCCGTCACTTCGGGCTTTCGGGAAAGAGCTTTATTCCTCTTCTGATCTCTTCAGGATGCGGTATCCCGGGAATCATGGCCTCCAAGACTATCGAGCAGGATAATGACAGACGACTTACTATTATGACAGCAACCTTCATCCCATGCGGAGCAAAACTTCCGGTTATTGCCCTTATGGGAGGGGTTATGGCAAGCTATGCGACAGGAAGCTATGTGGCAGGCGGATTTGTTGCTCCGCTGATGTACTTCATCGGAATTCTGGCGGTACTTGTATCCGCAATCATTTTAAAGAAGACAAAACCATTTTCCGGAAAGCCGGCTCCGTTCGTAATGGAGCTTCCACAGTACCACATTCCGTCTGCAAAGACAGTACTGATGCATGTATGGGAAAGACTGAAAGGCTTCATTATTAAAGCCGGAACGATTCTCTTCCTCGCATGTGTAGTGATGTGGTTCCTCGGAGGATTCGGATTTGCAGACGGAGGATTCGGAATGGTAGAGGACAGCAACAACAGTCTCCTTGCGGTAATCGGCGGCGTGATCGCTCCGCTTTTTGCACCACTCGGCTTTGGGGAATGGCAGCCGGTGGCAGCATCCCTGTCCGGATTCACAGCAAAAGAAGCGATCGTATCCACGATGGGTGTTCTTGCGAACGTAGCAGGGGATACCGAAGATGCAGTTAACGTTGCACAGGGCGTGGCAGCATGGTTCCCGACAACCATCGCGGCATTCTCTTTCCTGCTGTTCAACCTGCTTGACTCTCCGTGCCTTGCAGCGATTGCCACAATGGCGCAGCAGATGCAGTCCAGAAAATGGTTCTGGTTTGCAATCGCATTCCAGAATATATTCGCATACCTTGTATGCTTAAGCGTATACCAGATCGGAAGCTTTGTAATGGGTGGAGCATTCGGAATCGGAACAGCAGCCGGATTTATCGTAGCAATCATTTTCCTGGTTTTACTGTTCAGACCGGATCCGTACAAAAACCAGAAAGTCTATACCAAAACTTCTGTTCAGGCAGCAAGATAAGAGGTATAATAAAGAAAGCTGGCTATGATTTACCATGGCCGGCTTTCATGAACATTTCAAGAAATTATTATTAAACAATTCAGAAAGAACATACAAACACATATGAATAGAAGGAGGGAACAAAACCATGATAGCAGGTATTGCCGATATCATTATCCTTGCACTGGTACTTGGATATTGCGGATACATTATTTACAGAAAACATCAGGATAAAAAGAGCGGGAAAGGAGGCTGCGCAGGATGCAGCGGCTGCTCCGGTTCCTGCGCGGGCTGCAGCGCTTCCCTCTATCAGAAAAAGAAATAAACAGCCGAATGAAAACAGCCCGATTGTTCAGGAAAGAAGGTAGAAAAATGGGCGATACAAACTCCATGCTCTATGCCATCGGCGCATTCATTCTCATCTATCTCATTGCGATGGGAATTTACCAGCTGGTTCTCTGGATCAGAAAAAAACGGAAAACCGATAGAACAGACAGCAGATTACAGATATTCAGTACGGATATTTAAAGTTATTACGGAGATTTTTTCCCAAAATGTAAAAGAAGAAATAAAGGAGTAAAAATATGGTAGACATCATTATCTTACTCATCGTATTAGTTATCATCATTTTCGCAGTCAAAGGAACTATTAAACACTTCAAAGGCGAAGGAGCCTGCTGCGGAGGAGGAAGCAAAGGACTGATCAAAACCGAAGAAAAGAAACTGCAGCATCCAAAAATCGGAGAAAAAACAGTAAAAATCTCCGGCATGCACTGCGAACACTGCGCAGAAAACGTGACCAGATCCATCAACAGAATCGACGGCGCAGCCGCCAAAGTAAGCTTCAAAAAATCACAGGCCATCGTATCCTACGACCGCCAGATCTCAGACGACGACATCCGGAACGCCGTCAAAAAAGCAGGCTACGAAGTAGTAGAAATTATATAATTTTTCATTAACGGGGACGTGTTCCGATGCATCGGAACACGTCCCCGTTGGCGAAATTGTAGAATGTTTTTGAAAGTGTTGTGTTTTCTGGGATTGGGGTGGTTTTTAATGGATTTTGACCTGTCCCCGATGGTGAATTTTCAG
Organism: Drancourtella sp. An57; assembly: GCF_002161525.1. NCBI lineage: Bacteria > Bacillati > Bacillota > Clostridia > Eubacteriales > Oscillospiraceae > Drancourtella > Drancourtella sp. An57. The sequence goes on along the minus strand of NZ_NFHY01000003.1, from coordinate 197,649 downwards.
AAGATTCGGAATATATGGAAATGGGAGACGGGATCAGGGGGATGTGATATGATAAGGGAGAATTGAAAGTGAAAGATGGGAGATTGAGATATGAGTTTTGCTGTTGTGACGTTGAAAAAGGGGGAGGGCCGGATGTTGAAGTCCGGTGGTGCCTGGATTTTTGATAATGAGATCGATAGTGTATTGGGTGAGTTTGATGATGGGGATATCGTGCTTGTCCATGATTTTGACGGGTATCCGATGGGCAGGGGATTTATTAACCGGCATTCAAAGATTCGTGTGCGGATGCTGACGAGGAATATTGATCAGGAGATTGATGAGGAGTTTTTCTGTATGCGCCTGAAAGATGCATGGGAGTACAGGAAAAAAACGGTGGATACATCGAGCTGCCGGATTGTGTTTGGCGAGGCGGATTTTCTTCCGGGCATGGTGATTGATAAGTTCTCGGATGTGCTGGTGTTTCAGGCGCTTGCTCTGGGAATTGACCGATATAAGGAACTGTTGATTGAGCTGCTCCGGGAGATTCTTTTGGAGGATGGTATCAGGATCCGCGGTGTGTATGAGCGCAGTGACGCGAAGGAGAGAGAGAAGGAAGGACTGAAAAAGGTGAAAGGATTCCTCGGAGAGGAATTTGATACGAATGTTGAGATCGTGGAGAATGGTGTCCGTTATATTGTGGATGTGAAGGATGGCCAGAAGACCGGATTTTTCCTGGATCAGAAGTATAATCGTCTGGCGATTCAGAAGCTCTGCAAGAATGCAAAGGTGCTGGATTGTTTTACACATACCGGATCGTTTGCACTGAATGCGGGAATTGCGGGCGCGGAGAGTGTGCTTGGTGTGGATGCGTCGGATCTGGCGGTAAATCAGGCCAGGGAGAATGCGGATCTGAACGGGCTTTCTGACCGGGTGAAATTTATCAGCCGGGACGTGTTTGAACTGCTTCCGGAGCTGGAGAAGCAGGGAGAAAAGTATGATGTTGTGATTCTGGATCCGCCGGCGTTTACGAAGTCCAGAAGTTCGATTAAAAATGCGGTGAAAGGCTACCGGGAAATCAACCTGCGTGGCATGAAGCTGGTAAAAGACGGTGGTTTTCTTGCAACCTGTTCCTGTTCTCATTTCATGGACTATGAGCTGTTTACGAAGACAATCGCTCAGGCTGCGAAAAATGTGCATGTAAGGCTTCGTCAGGTGGAATTCAGGACGCAGTCTCCGGATCATCCGATCCTGTGGGCGGCGGATGAATCGTATTATTTGAAGTTTTACATCTTCCAGGTATGCGATGAGAAATAGGGTGCAGAGGCATCCGGAAATCCTTGATTTATAAGGATTTAAGGTAATGTGGCAATGGAGAAAAAATATCGTAACCTGTTGTCGGATGGTGCAATTTTTTAGAAAAATGGTGTAGTAAATGGTGTAGTGCCAGAATGTAAAAATGAAAATGGTGTAGTACATTGACAGGAACCTGAAACCTGATAATTCATCGTAAAAGAACATATAGAAATACCCTGACAGGTCTTTGAAGCACAGGATGCCTGACAGGGTATTTTTCAGCTTTTTGGAAATATGTGAGAAGAAAAATGAGTGGTCATTTAACGGGCAGAGAAGTATAATCAGATTGACTGGCAGATAAAATAAGAGGTTTATAAGTATGATGATTGGAATTATAGAAGATGACCGCCTTCTGAATCAGGCATTGAATCAGTATTTGACAGATAATGGATATTCCACTGTTTCTGTTCATTGCAAAAAAGAAGCATTGGATATATCTGTTGAAGACATGGACTTGTTTGTAATAGATATTGGACTTCCGGATGGGAATGGAATCAGTTTATATCGTGAACTGACTTCTGAGAGAAGAATTCCGGCGATTTTTCTGACGGCTAGAGACGAAGAAAAGGATATGATCGAGGCCTTTGAAAGCGGAGCGGATGATTATGTCGTAAAACCATTTTCTATGAGGGTGCTTCTGAAACGAATAGAAGCGGTTCTTAAGAGGCATAAAGAGGGCAGCATGCTTACCTGCGGCGACATTACTTTATATCCGGAAAAAAAGAAAGTGTTTTCAGGAAACGAAGAAATTATCCTGACAGCAAAAGAATATCATCTGCTGACTCTCTTTATGGAAAATCAGGGACAGGTATTGACAAAGGAAAATATTCTGGACAGGATCTGGGGACTTGACGGAGCGTTTATAGAAGAGAATACTGTAAGTGTCACGATCAGCCGGCTGAAGAAAAAGCTGGGCGGCGATCGGTCGCATATAAAGAATGTTTTTGGTCTAGGTTACCGCATGGGGGAATAAAAAAATGTATTTGACAACATTGCTTTCTTTTTTGATCGGAATCATCATGGGCGGATGTGCCGTATATATCCGCCAGAAGAAACTGCGCATGGAGGAACTGAAAAAAGCAGCGTCTATGACGGAGGATATTCTGGCAGGCAGAAAACTTTTTGTGTCTTCTCCGGGTGATGAACTTATGCTATCCAGGATCGAAAATCAGCTGGTACGCATTCAGGAGATGTTAGAGGGTAGGAGAAAAGAAGCGGAAAAGAGCCGGGATGAAATCCAGAAACTGATCTCCGAGGTTGCCCACCAGATGAGGACGCCGTTGGCAAATATTGAAAGTTATACCTGTCTTTTGGGGAATGCAGTCGAGGATGTGCTGACGGGGGAGAAAGAGATGGAACAGATCAGCGGGCAGTACATATCTTCCCTGGAAGAAAGTGAAAAGAAATTGCATTTTCTGGTAGACAGTTTCGTGAAGATGGCCCGCTTGGAACACCATGTCATTCAGATCCGTAAAAATGAATGTGATCTGTGCAGGACGATCCAGAACACCTTTGGCCAGATCCAGAACAGGGCGGAGGAAAAAGAAATTCAATTTCACATTGACATGCCGGAACGGGCAGTCTGCAGCCACGACCCTAACTGGTTGGGTGAAGCGATCTATAATATTCTGGACAATGCGGTGAAATACAGTGGACAGCGGGGGATTGTCGAAGTTATATTGGCGCAGAATGAACTGTATTTTAAGTTACAGGTCCGGGATCACGGAATTGGAATTGAAGAGGGGGAAGAAAATCTGATTTTTCGTAGATTTTATCGGGGACGGCGTGTTACCATCCAGGAAGGATTTGGGATTGGGCTTTACCTTGCAAGAGAGATCATCCATTTGCACGGAGGATTTCTGACGGCAAAGAGGGCGGATTTTGGACTGATCATGGAAGTAAATCTTCCTTTATAAGATTAATCATGGATTTTGTCAGTAATTTGTAAGATTTACTGTATATACTGAAAAAACAAAAACAGGAGATTTGATATGGATATGATAAATGCAGTAAATCTGAAAAAATATTATGTTACAGATACTTATGAAGTTCATGCTTTGGATGGAGTCTCGCTGACGGCTGAGGACGGCGAATTCCTTGCGGTGGTCGGAACCTCGGGCAGCGGAAAGACAACACTTCTGAATATGCTGGGTGGTTTGGATGTACCCGATTCCGGGGGAGTCTGGATCCGGGGCAGCAGTCTGAAGGATATGGACCGGGAGGAGCGCACAGTCTTTCGGAGACGGAATATTGGATTTGTTTTTCAGCAGTATAATCTGATTCCGTCTCTCAGTGTTTATGAAAATATTGTACTTCCCCTCAGGCTGGACGGTCAGGGCGTGGATGAAGGTTTTTTTGAAGAGATTACTGGTCTTTTGGGTCTTTCGGATAAATTAGACCGGCTGCCAGGCACTCTCTCCGGAGGCCAGCAGCAGAGAACGGCAATCGCAAGGGCGCTTCTTACGAAACCGGCGGTTCTGTTGGCGGATGAACCTACGGGAAATCTGGATTCTGTTACCGGCATGGAAGTGACGGGACTTCTGAAATCCTGCGCTTCCAGATTCCATCAGACCATGATCGTTGTGACGCATCAGGAGGCGGTGGCCCAGATGGCAGACCGGATCCTCCGGATGTCAGATGGACGGATCTGTGAGAACTGCGGGAAGTTCACACAGGAGGGGTAGCTTATGGAAAGAAAAAATTATACCCCGAATGATAACCGGAATGTGATTCGTATGCTCTCTGTCCGGTACGCCGGATCGACCAAAGGAAGAAACAGGATTCTTTTTCTGGCTGTAGTTCTATCTGTCGTTACGCTGACCATGGTATTTGGCATCACCCGCGGAAAGATCCGTGCGGAGGAGATGCGCACAATCCGGACAGCCGGCACGGCGGCATCCGGGACAGTGGAAAAAGGAAGTACATCCCAGTATACCCGTTTAAAATCCTTGAGTTATATAGAGCAGGCAGGAAGATGCATGACGGTAGGACCGGCAGAGCCAGCAAAAACAGATACTGTTCAGGAGAATACAGAAAAGTCGGTCTGTACAATAAAATGGGTGGATACAGATGCCTGGGAAAAGCTGATCTGTCCGGCTTATACAAAAATCTATGGAAGTTATCCTGAAAAGGAACAGGAGATTATGCTTTCAGAAAAGGTTCTGGTAGCTTTTGGAATAAGGAATCCACAGAAAGGGATGGAAATACAACTTACGGTTTCTTATGGATTATTTCAAACTTCAGATGAAACCTTTATCCTGAGCGGATGGTTTGCCGATCATGGTATTGAGAATGCGCCGGGGTACATTTCGGAGAAGAAACTGGCCGACTGGGGAATTCGGTCAAAGGAAGAGGCGGATCTGATTTTCCGCCAGTCAGACCGCCTGGGATGGCAGGAGACAGAAACGCGTTTATATGAAGATCTGCAGATGAGAAATCAGGAACAGAAGATTACTGTAAGCGACACTGCGGTACATCAGGCTGTAGAAGGTATTATGGGCGGTTATGAAATAGCAGTTCTTGGGACAGTGATCGTTCTGTGCGGCATCTTTTTTCTGTGCCACAATGTACTGCAGATTTCCATGGCGGGAGACATTCGGCAGCTGGGGCTTTTAAACACGATCGGAGCAACACAGAAGCAGGTTTCAAAAATTTATTCCCATCAGATTTTGCAGATTCTTGTCCCCGGGACAGCGACCGGCGCTGCATTATCGGCGGTTTTGCTGGCAAGAATTATCCCGACGGTCCTGAGCAGTGAGTATCTTCGGAAGATTGGCGGCGGGGAGGGACTCCGCATTTTTCATCCGGTAATTTTATTACTGGCGATTTTCTTTACAGACGGAATTGTTCTGGCTGCGTCGGCCGGAGTAATCAGGAGAACAGTGAAAATGTCCTGCGCGGAAAGTATCCGCTACACAGAAGTATCGGCCGGGAAACGGCCGGGATCCCGGTATCAACAGAAAAGGAATTCTGTTTTCGGAAAAAAGAAACGCAGTCCAGCCGGGGAAATCCGTTATCTGGCTGGAAGAAATATTGCCGGTTACAGGAAACGGTTTATCATGACGGTACTTTCCCTTTTTCTTGGATTGGAAACGTTTATCTGGGCAGTTGTGATCACGTCCGGAAGCGATTATGAACATGTAATTGAAAAACGGCCGGATTTTCTGATCGCAGGGCAATTCAGTGCATGGGGGCGAGAGAGGGGATACGGGGAAGAATATCAGACCCGGGACGCCGGCCAGGACCCTATGCTGACCGAAGGGAGTTTCTTTGCTCTGTTGTATGATAATGAATATGATGAATTTTCACCGATATCTTCGGATGTCAGAAAAAAATTGATGGGTATCGATGGTTTGAATCTGGAAGAATCGTATATTATGGAAGGCGCTTATCTCGATACGGTTATTTCGAGAAAGGGAATTAAACCTCTGAACGAATCTTCTGCCGGTGACAAGGAAGATCAGGAAATGCTCGAAGGATGGTCTGAAGACGTGGTTCAGATCCTCGGGGACGATGAAATCGAATTACTTACAAAATACGTGAATGACAAAGATCTTGCGGTTGATATGGAGTCCTTTGCAAGTGGTACTGGAGTGTTGATTCTTCACGATCATGCGTTGTCTAAGGGACAGGAACAGTTTGCGCAGGAAAGCGTGGGAGAGCCTGTATATTTTGAAACCTTGCGGTCAAGAGCAGACCAGATCTGGTGGAGCAGTATGACCGATACAGAACGAATGGAACAAGGGGAAGAAGGTAATTTTCAGACAAGACAGTCTGAAGAATTCAGCCTGTGCGGCTATCTGGATAACCAGGCGGATGATTTCCCTGATATTCGCCAGACCTGGCATGGTTCAGAAGGAAATCTGTACTTTCTGATTAGCGAACAGGGGTTTGAAAAAATACCTACAGAAAAGAAAACATTGTACATGGAGCTGGAGATTGACCGGGAAAAAGAATCAGCGGTAAATGCTGAAATCCAGAAGATTATTTCAGAAGAGAATCAGCGCCGGAGCTTGATGACAGAGACTTCTTATGACAGGGGAAGCGGAGAAGCCGGAATCTTCTGTATCAGTAAATCGGATCTCATGAGCGAAGCGGCATCGTATATTCAAGGGAACAGGATGATTCTTGGCAGTATAAGTGTTGTTCTTCTGCTGGCAGGTTTTACAAATTATTTCAATATCATGGTCACAGGTTTTCTTACAAGGAAAAGGGAACTGTCTGTGATGGAGAGTGTAGGTATGACAGAAAGACAGAAAAGAAAACTGATCATAGCTGAAGGTAGTTATTACTGTCTGTTCACTGCCGGTCTGTTACTGACTATGGGGATGGCTGTGCTGATTCCGGTTCGATATTATATGGAACAGAGGCTTTCCTATTTTGTGTTCAGCTGGCCGATATGGGAAGTGATGATTTTGATCGGTGGACTTATTGTAATAAACCATGTAAATGCATGGGTAATATGTCGGATGAGGAAAGCAAAAAAATAGGAATATCAAATCAGTTTCACTTGCGCTCTTTGGATGGTCGGTTTCTTGACAGGGCAGGAATTTGGGTCATGTTTCGGTATCATTTTTTGAAATTTTCGTAGGTTTACATGAGCTTTTTTGACGGCGGGTATAGTCAGCTTAGGATTATTCTGCCGATTGCTTTAACTGATGATTTTGTAGCATTTCGGTGTCGTTTCTGAATATAGTTACCGGGGTAAGTTATTGCGGACGCTATCAGTTATAAGTGTAGCTGATCAACGAGGGCTTGGGGAAATCGTAATCCCCAACAAGATGCCGACCACGGATCATACAAAAGACAGAAAATCTGTTTTTGTATTACCGGGGTGGATCTTGCCCTTATAAAACTGCAAGCTCTCTCATTTAATATAACTAAAGGCAGAAAAAATTCGGGGAATGCTTGAGAAAAAATAAAAAGATGTATCCAAGTATCAGAACAGTTTGAAAATTATAGTGATTTATGAAAAAATAAAGTATAATCAAATTAACGAATTCGGATTTATAAAGGGGACTGACTATGGTAGGAATCTATGATTGTTTCGGTTATGGTGGTAGTTTTGATGTGTCTTTTGAAGATAGATACAAATTAATAAAATGGGCTGGATTTGATTGCGTGATGTTATGGTGGAGCGACAAGTTCGGAAGGGGGACGGGATATCAGGAGGACGTTCGCCTTGCCCAAAATGCTGGATTGGAAATAGAGAATATGCACACACCAGTCCATGAACAGAATCATTTATCATCAGATGATTTGAATGGAGAAAGCGTCTACCAAACATATCTCCAGTGTGTAGAAGATTGCGTCGACTTTCATATCCCTACAATGGTGATTCATCTACCCGATGATCAATATCCGGTTAACGAACTGGGGTTAAATAGATTGCAGAATATTATTCATAAGGCAGAAAATGAAGAGATTCAAATTGCCTTTGAAAATTTAGCAAATATAAATAATCTGGATCGTGTGTTGAATACTTTTCAGTCAAAATTTGTAGGCTACTGTTATGACAGTTGTCATCATCAAAACCATGCATCTGATATTGATTTGCTGAACAAGTATGGTAAACGTTTAATGGCGTTACATTTGCAGGATAATGGAGGAAAGCATAATCAGCATCAGCTTCCTTTTGATGGTAATATTGATTGACAAGAAGTCATGAGGAAAATAACGCTCACAGGCTATCAAGGTGCGACAACTCTGGAACCTATGAATTGGGATTATGAAGATTTATCTATTCAGGAATTTTTAGTTTGTGCATATCAAAGAGCAAAACAGTTAGATGATATGAGAAACCTGTAAAGTCCAGTTTATGAAACTGAATAAATAAGAAAAGGAGATGGTCTTGTGAAAAAATTGAGTGAAGATGCTGAAAAAATAATGAGGGAACGTTTTGGAAAAGATACCATTATTGCATTGGCAACAATAGAAAATGCGGTGCCTTTTGTGCGTTATGTAAATGCCTATTATGAGAATGGCGCGTTTTATATTATTACATATGCACTTTCAAATAAAATGAAGCATATAAAAAACAACCCTGCTGTTGCAATAGCCGGGGAATGGTTTACAGCACATGGAAAGAGTATCAATTTGGGATATTTTGGGAAAGAGGAAAATTATCAAATTGCCGAGAAATTGAAAAATGTATTTTCTGAGTGGATTGACAATGGACATAATAATTTTGATGATGAGAATACAATAATTTTATGCATAGAATTAACAGACGGGCTGTTACTCTCGCATGGAACAAGGTATGAGTTTTAGTTCTCAACTTTCGGTTTGAGGAAATGAATTATGTTTTAAAGAAGAACGGTTTGAAAATCTTCTCAAAAATATGCTGGAATAGTTAAAATATGTTGAAAGTAATATTCTATATGAGCCGGGCGGCACGAAACTGCCCGGCTTTTAATATGCGTAAATTTACTCCTGCAATTCTATATAGATTTTTAAAAAATTATTCTTTTCGTTTGTAAAACGCCCATCCTCTTCCCTTATAAGTGAAGGGAAAAATATTTGGGTGACAAAAGCGAGGATCATATTTGATTCCTGTATCGTAAAAAAATAATTAAGAAATTTGAGTTCACCTTGTAAAATTCCCCCTCCCCGTTGGGTTAAGTGAAGGGAAAAATATTTTTTTCCTTTCAGAGACTGTCGATAAATGAAAGGAAGGGATATGAAATGAACGTATTTGAAGCAGTCAAAAACACTGTAACGGCAAGGCAGGCAGCTGAATATTACGGGATCAAGGTGACGAAAAATGGAATGGCATGCTGTCCGTTCCACAGAGACAGACATCCCAGTATGAAACTGGATCAGAGGTTTCATTGTTTTGGTTGCCAGGCGGACGGAGATGTGATTGATTTTACAGCTGCATATTTTGGATTATCTGTCCGGCAAGCTGCCGAGAAATTGGCAAAGGATTTCGGAGTCCGGTATGAGGTACAGCGTCCGCCGGACAGAGGAAAATGCAAAAGGATTGTGACAACAGCATCACTGGAGCGGAATTACGGGAAACTGGAACGGATCTGTTTTTCTATTCTCGGGCAGTATCGGGAGCAGCTTCAGTTTTGGAAAGAACTTTATGCACCAAAGAGACCGGATGAAGAATGGGTTTCCAGATTCTGTGAAGCTCTGGACAGGCTGACCAGAGTTGAGTATCTGATGGATGTCCTGTTGTATTCACCGCTGGAAAAACGGGTGGAACTGCTGTTGTCCGCCGGAAAGGAGATTACGGGGTATGCAGGAAGACTTCAAAAGCCTGAAACCGGAACAGCTGGAAGCTCTGAAAACACTTCTAGGTAAAACGGACACTGCGGAGTCATCCGAATTTGCGGACTGGTTCGATGGAAATAAGATTGATGAGATTGCTCTCTGTGAATATCTGCTCCGGAAGAAAGAACGGAAATGTATTCACGGCAGGCTTTATGATCTGGATGGTGAGATTGAAGATGAAACCGCCCGAAAAGAAATTTTAGATGAGATCCGGCCTTATCAGAAAACCAATGTTGCCAAAACTGTAGAGCGTATCCTAAACACGCTGAAATTAATGTGTCAGTGTGAAAGGCCGCCAATCAGGGAAGACAGGATTCATTTCCACAACGGGACGTATCATCTGGCAGGATATTTTTCAGAAGAAAAAGAATGGACAATGAACCGGCTCCCTGTCAGATATAATCCGGGCGCTCCGGCGCCGGAGAAATGGCTGGCTTTTCTGGATGACCTGTTGGAAAAAGAGGATATTCCGGTACTTCAGGAATTCATGGGTTATGTGATGATCCCCAGCAACCGCGGTCAGAAAATGCTTCTTATGATTGGAAAAGGCGGTGAAGGGAAAAGCCGGATCGGACGGGTGCTGCGGGCTATTCTAGGAGACAACATGAATACAGGGAGCATTCAAAAACTAGAGAATGACCGGTTTAACCGTGCCGACCAGGAAGGAAAACTTCTGTTCATGGATGATGATATGAGGACAGAAGCCCTGCCTTCCACAAACAATATTAAAAGCATCGTCACGATGGAGGATAAGATTGATCTGGAAAGAAAAGGGAAACAGAGTGTACAGGGGATTTTGTATGTGCGCATTATCTGCTTTGGTAATGGTTCACTGAAATCCCTCCATGATCAGTCCTATGGATTCTACCGCAGACAAATTCTCCTGACGACGAAAGAGCGTCCTGCTGACCGGAAGGACGACCGGTATCTGGGGGACAAACTGATCCGGGAGGCAGAAGGAATCGCGCTGTGGTGTCTGGAAGGGCTTCACAGGCTGATTCGGAACGGATTTGAATTCAGCATCAGCGACCGGGCAAAGAAGAACCTGAAGGATCTAATGGAAAATGAGAATAACATCATTTCGTTTCTGAATTCTTCCGGATACGTGAGAAGGGCAGAAGGAACCTATGCCAGCTCCAGACAGCTCTATTTTGCCTATCGCAAGTGGTGCGAAGATAATCTGGAAAGACCCAGGGCAGAGAATACCTTTAAGAAGTATCTGAATGAGAATGCACAGCCGCTGGGGCTGACTTATGATAAGAATCTTCCCGGGAACAACGGGAAGACAGTACGCGGGTTCCGTGGGATCCATGTGGCAATCCGTACAGAGTAGTGAAAAATAATCCAGGCGTTTCAGGCATTCCAGGTGGGTAAAAAGGAATTACTTTTTATTTTATAATTTATTTTTCTCTAAAGAGTGAAAATAAACCGCCTGAACTGCCTAAACCCTGAAAAATAAAGCAAAATTGAAGTTTGTAAATTGCCTGAAGACTGCCTGGGAAGTGTCTGAAAGTATAATGTATTAAGACGGCTTCTTCCTGTCAGGTATTTTTCAGGAGGGAAGGAGATATATTTATGACCAATATCCCAGTAAGGGAAAGAAAAATAGAAAAGCAATTATTGAATATTAAGGAAATTTGTCTTTATCTTGGAATCGGGCAGACGAAAGCCAGGGAACTGGTAAGAGGGAATAATGGCTTTGGCGTTCAGATCGGGAACAGATGGTATGCTAATAAAAAAGAACTGGACAGATGGCTTGAAAAAAATACGGCATAAATATCGCGGATTTAAACAAATAAACAGGAACCTGTGGTATAGTAAAGTATGGGTAAACAGGTTCCTGTTCAATGTGAAGAAAGGAAATATTTATGGGAAAATCATTGAACGGGAAAGAACTTGGAAAAGGAATCACACAAAGGAAGGATGGAATATATCAGGCCAGATTTACGAACAGATTCGGAAAGCGCCAGACGCTGTACGCCTCTACAGTGACAGAAATCACAAAGAAGTTGCGGGAAGAGCAGTTCAACGATGATAAACAGCTCAACGTAATTTCGACCGGTATGACCCTGGATGAATGGTATGAAAAATGGATCACAACATGTAAGAAACATTGCAGAGATACAACAAAAAGGACCTATGCAATCCAATACAACCGCCTTCGTGAGAGCCTGGGCTGGAGAAAGCTGACCAGATTAAATCTGATCATACTTCAGGATGCATTTAATCAGCTGGCTACAGACGCCATGCGGTGCGATTGCAAAGCGCTTCTTGTAGATATGCTCAACAGGGCTGTGGAAGCGGATCTTCTACATAAAAATATTGCAGTCGGCATAAATCCGATTATCGAAAATGAATATAAAGAAGAAAAGCGAATTCTCAGCGATGCGGAAATAAATATTATCCTGGAAGAGTCTAAAGGCGGGCAGCTGTATCCGTTTTTTGTGGTCGCTCTGGGAACCGGAATGCGTATGGGAGAAATCCTCGGACTAACCTGGGATTGTATTGATATGGAAAATGGCACAATACTGGTAGATAAAACACTGTGTTATCTGCCGGAAGACGGGAAAGCTATATATGAATTTCATCAGCCGAAAACAAAAGCCGGGAAGAGAATGATTCCGATGACAGTAGAAGTCCGGGATGTTTTTCAGGAAATGAAATTGCGAAAAGAGCGTATTGCCGTTCGCCATAATCCCCGCATCGGAATGGAAAACCTTGTGTTTTGCAGCAAGACAAACAATCCTATCAATGAGGCAAATATCAGAGGAGCTCTTCGTTATCTGATTAAAAAAATAAACAGAAAGTATCCGGATCTGAATTTTGAACCCTTCACCCCGCATGGTTTACGGCACACGTTCGCTACGAAAGCTATTGAAAAAGGCATGCGTCCCAAAACATTACAGAAGATTCTGGGGCATAATTCCCTGCAGATGACAATGGATCTGTATTGTCATGTGGAAGAGCATACCTTAAAGGAAGAGATGGCGTTGATAGGAAAAGTGGTGTAGTAGTGGTGTATTAAGGGGCACAGTATATGGAAATGCCTTGCTAGACGGGGGATGCAGGGCATCAGCCTGAAGTTTTATATTTTTCAGGTCTGTCGTGACCGGTAAAAGGAGGAACAGTCTATGTTTTGTTTGAAAAATGAAGAACTGACACTGGAAATCGCTTCTCATGGAGCGGAGATGAGGTCTTTAAAGGACAATCAGACCGGACAGGAGTATCTGTGGGATGCGGATCCGGCTTTCTGGAAACGGACGTCCCCGGTGCTTTTCCCTCTGGTTGGAAACTACCGGGATAAGGAGAGTATCTATGAGGGAAAGACGTATTCGATGTCGCAGCATGGCTTTGCCAGGGATATGGATTTTACTGTGACGGAAGAAGCGGAAAATGAAATCTGGTTTGAGCTGCATGAAACGCCGGAAACAAAGGAAAAGTATCCGTTTGATTTCTGCCTGTCCATTGGTTACAGACTGGAAGGCAGAAGTGTGAAAGTGATGTGGAAAGTGGAAAATACAAATGAGAAGACAATGTATTTTTCCATCGGCGGCCATCCGGCGTTTGTCTGCCCGATTTCCGGGAAGGGAAAACAGACGGATTACCGGCTGCGTTTTGACGCGGAAGGTCCGGTGGTCTCCAGCCTCATCGGAGAGGGCAGCCTTCTGACAGAGGAAAAGGCCGAATATCAGCTGGAAAATGGAGAAATGCAGATCGCAGAAGACCTGTTTTCAAGAGACGCGCTGGTTATTGAAAACGACCAGGCACACAACGTAGCTCTTGTAGATCCGGAAGGAAATGCCTATGTGACAGTTGAGTTTGACGCACCGCTCTTTGGAATCTGGGCCCCGAAAGGCGGCAAGGCTCCGTTTGTCTGCATAGAACCGTGGTACGGAAGATGCGACCGGGCGGACTTCAGTAAGAAGCTGGAAGAAAGAGAATGGGGAAATATGCTGGAACCGGGCAGAATCTTTGAGAAATCCTACACGATCACAGTAGGATAAACCGCAAAATAGAACAATAAACTCAGCAAATCAAAAATAGAAAACAGAGGTGCCGGAGCTTTTCTGTACGTAATACCCGTACGAAGAAGTCCGCACCTCTGTTTTTCTATTGTGATGAGAAACTGTCCCGAATTTCAAATCGTTCTAAAGTTTCAGAATATTTCAAATTAGAGATATTTTCGATACAGATAAATTCCCCACAGATCGAAGCATCCGTCTGCCAGCAGTGTAAATCCGAGAAAACGGACAAAGAGAATCGTCGTCTCAAACGGATTGGCAATCAGAATAAGTCCGAAAAGTGCCAGCACCAGTGCCAGAATCAGGGAAATCCACCATCCGTCATAGTCAAGTCTCCGCAGTCGAAGTGACCGCTGAAGGATTCCGATGGCATCCAGCAGAATAATGATCCCAAGGACAAATGGCAGAATGGAAAGAATAATCCGCGGCTGTACCAGGCAGACGACTCCGACGACAATCAGAATCACGCCAAGAATCAGATCCATCTGAAAGGCGGATTCATATTCTTTTCTGCGCAGATAGGAGAACAGTCTGATTCCGCCGTAAAGCAGAGCTGCAATGCCGAGAAAGATGCAGAACAGACGGGTCAGTTCGGTTGGCTTGATCAAAAGTACAATTCCAAGTACAACATAGAGAAACGCCAGTATGTTGTGGCTGAAATGGAGCGTATACTCGTCTCCGGAATGTTTATATTTCATTTAGATTCTCCTTTCTATTCCTTCCAGATTAAAAGCAGGAGTGTACTCCTCCTTTGCGCTGGATTTTTCCTGCATATATCCATCAGTCAGTCCGAGGCGGACGGCCTCGTCCAGAACCTTTTCGTATTCGTATGTTGTGATCCGCCGGTTGATTTCCGGATAATCGGATGCGTGGTAAAAAGGTGTATACTGGCTCATCAGGCTTAAAAGGAAGCTGCCCTTTTCCAGATGGTCCGCCATCCAGTGCAGAAGACGGATCGAATCAGCTTTTTGTCCCGGAAGAACCATATGGCGCACAATGACGCCTTTCTCCAGAACTCCCTGCTGGTTAAACCGGGGAATGCCGGTCTGGCGGATCATTTCCGGAATGGCCCTGGATGCATAGAAAAAATAATCTCCTGCACGGGAATATTTCTGCGCAATGCCTGTATCATAGTATTTCAGATCCGGAAGAAAAATATCAATATAACCGGAGAGAAGCTGAAGGCTTTCCAACCGTTCATAGCCGCTGCAGTTATAGACAACAGGAACCCGGATCCGGCCTTTAACCAGATCTAATGCAGAAACGACAGACGGCAGGTACTGGTCTGCAGTGACCAGACTGATATTTTCTGCCCCCTGTTCCTGAAGATCCAGAAAAATCCGGGCAAGTTCTTCCGTGGAAATCTTTTTCCCAAATCCCTCCTGACTGATCTGATAATTCTGGCAAAAGCAGCATTTTAATGTACAGCCGCTGAAAAATACAGTTCCGCTTCCTCCGGATCCGCTGATACATGGCTCTTCCCAGAAATGAAGGGCGGCTCTGGCTGCCGTGATTTCATCGGTACATCTGCAGAAACCGGTCTTGCTGGTCCGGTCGGCATGGCACATTCGGGGACAGAGCGTGCAGTCCTGATACATGAGCTTCAAATCCATCCCGGAGGATGGATGCGGTACAGTCGTCATAATATATTCCTCTCTTTTTTGCAAATTCCGGTAACTGTGCAGACAGGTTTATAAAAGGGTTCGGATGACCTCTTCTACCGAAGAAGTCTGATGTGCGGCGTAGCGCTCCACCCCTTTTGCACAGGTATCCATCGCATAGCTGTTTGGAGTGAATGCAAGCATCTCAATATCATTATACTGATCGCCGAACGTCATACATTCCTCCGGACGGATTTCAAGAGCAGAGGCGATAGCCGCAAGTCCGGTTCCCTTATCTGCATTCGGTGCAATAAAATCAAACCAGATATTTCCGGAGGTGACAATTTTAATACGATCCTGATACTTTTCGCGGAAATATCCGAACGAACGGTCTGCACCGTCAAAGTTACAGATTGCAACTTTCAGGCACAGAGCATCCAGCTGTGTCAGATCATCTGCAAGCTCCACATCATAGTGGACATGATTTTTAATATGGTCGTAAAGACGGTCATTTCCTTTTTCAACGTAGCACTTTTCCGGGCTGGAATAAAGAAGCGAGCAGTCCGGCTGACGGCGTGCTGCCAGAATAATTTCGTTGGCAAGATCCCGGTCAATCTGGCCGGAAGCAACCATTTTTCCCTCATGCATACAAAGAGAACCGTTTTCCGCAACATAGGAAATTTCATCCTGAAGCGGCGCAAAGAGACGGCGGATATTGGCGTACTGGCGGCCGCTTGCAGCGACAAAATGAATGCCTTTTTTCCTGAGGGCAGGAAGCAGTTCAAAAACTTCCGGAGATAGAGCCTGCGCTCCGTTTTTCAAAAGCGTACCGTCAAGGTCGCTGGCGATTAATCGTATCATGACAAATTCCTCCTTATCTGACATTACGGACCACAAGACAGTGTGACTGCTTCAGTTCCCGGAAGTCTTCTCTGGAAAATGTTAAAAGGTCCATTAAATGTTTTCTGTCCGTAAGTTCGCTCCGGGACAGAACCGTTTTAAAAACAACAGGGAGCATAGTATAGTTTGAAAGCCCGGAGACAAGTCCAAGCTGCTGGTTCGAGTTGACCAGATTTTTTACGCAGGAAATCATAACATGCTCAGTAGAAGAAATCTGGTTGTGAAGGATATAGGTTCCGAGGAATCCGTTTTCAGAGTAGTCTCCAGTATAAAAGCCGCTGCAGCTTCCGGGATTTTTAAAATCGCGGACATCATTATAAAGATGAACGCGGTAAGGATCATCAGGAGAAACCGGAGGATACTGTTCAATAAGGCTGCGGACAATCTCCTTTTCAGAACCGCTGTATGTATACATATATATAACCTCGGCATTATGATCAGTCTCAGAATGCTCATTAGAAGGAACCGAGGTGCCGGAAAGAAGGGCAGACGGTGAAATACGGAGAATTTTTGCCGTTTCAAGAAACGTTGTCATATCCAGGGAAATCTCGCCTTTTTCATATTTGGAAATCGTTGAGATGCTTTTATGGAGTTTATCGGACATCTCTTTTAAAGTCATATTATAGGCGGTACGATATTTTTTTATATTTTGTCCGATGATTTTATTGACATCCATATCAAAAACCTTTCATAATAATCGATTATTTTATGAAAAATGCACAAAGAGCTTGGTGCTGAAAAAATTAAGCAGGAATCTTTGTGCTTTTTCGACTGAGCCTATAATATCACGAGAAAAATTTTCGTGTCAAGAAAACGAAGAAGATTTGCAGGAAATACGTTCAGCTTATAAAATAGTTCCAGATAAAAACGGAAGGAGAAAAAAAGATGCAGGTAGAAGAGAGGCTTATGAGGTACATTGCAGTCAAGACGCCGTGTGATGAAAATGCAGACTGTGTACCGACAACAACATGTCAGTTTGAACTTGCAAAGATTCTTGTTGAGGAACTGAAAGAGCTCGGAATCGAAGATGCAAAAGTGGATGACCACTGCTTTGTATATGGTACATTAAAGGCAACGAGCGGATATGAAAACAGGAAGAAAATCGGGTTTATCGCCCATATGGATACTGTATCCGAATTCTGTGAAGGAGAAATCACCCCGGTCCGTATCGAGAATTACGATGGGGAAGACGTAAAGCTGAAAGAATGCGGACGGGTAATCAGCACAGAGGATTTTCCTCACCTGAAAGAGTGGAAGGGAAGAACCCTGATTACTTCAGACGGACATACCATTCTTGGGGTGGATGACAAGGCCGGAATTGCTGAGATCATGGAGATGCTCCGAATCATCATTGAGGAGGAGATTCCGCACGGACAGATCAGTGTGGCCTTTACTCCGGATGAGGAGTGCGGAGCAGGGGCGGCATACTTTGATTTTGACGCCTTTGATGCCGAAGTGGCTTATACTCTGGATGGAGATGGCGAGGGAGAAATTCAGTACCAGAATTTCAATGCCTGTGAAGCAAGATTTTCAGTAGAAGGGAAAAGCGTCCATCCGGGATCAGCCAAGAACGTGATGATCAATGCGGTACTTCTGGCAGCAGAAATCAATCAGATGCTCCCGAAATATGAAACGCCGAGATATACAGAAGGATATGAAGGCTTTTATCATCTTCTGACCATTCACGGAGATGAAAGCCATGCGGTAATGGAGTATATTGTACGTGACCATGATGAGACAAGTTTCCGTGCAAGAAAGGAAACACTCCGGCATATTGAAAAATCCATGAATGAAATCTGGGGTGAAGGAACTGTTTCCCTTGAACTGAAAGATGAATATAAAAACATGGAATGTATTGTAAAAGATCATTTTTATCTGATCGAAAATGCAAAAAAAGCATGTGAGCTGGCAGGAGCCGTGCCTGTCATCTGCCCGATCAGGGGAGGTACGGATGGATGCAAGCTTTCTTTTAAAGGGCTTCCTTGTCCGAATCTTGGAACAGGAGGACATGGATATCATGGACCGCTGGAGCATGTATCGGTAGAAGGAATGGAAAAAGCGGTACAGATTATTGTAGAACTTGTAAAAATATTTGCAGAAAAGTAGAGGAAAACAGGATATGGAAAAGAAAAAGAAAAAGCTGTCGTTCCCGTCAGCATTAACCGTGTTGTTTATTGTTTTGATTTTTGCGGCGATCCTGACAGCGGTTGTGCCTGCGGGTCTGTATTCCAAGCTGGCTTATAACGCACAGACGGAAATGTTTGAAGTTACAAACCCGGAGGGCGAAATCACGGAAATGGATCCTACCCAGGAGACGCTGGATGAACTGGGAGTTACCGGAAATCTGGACAAATTTCTGGATGGAACCATCAGCAAACCGGTTGCGATTCCGGGAACTTATGAAACAGTAGAACAAAACCCGCAGGGAGTTTTTGAAATTCTTCTGGCACCAATCAGCGGGGTATATGATTCGATTGATATCATTCTTTTTATCTTTGTTCTTGGTGGATGTATCGGTGTCCTGAATTATATGGGAGCATTCAATTCGGCGATTGCGGTTCTGTCAAAGATTACAAAGGGAAAGGAATACATTCTGATTGTCCTGATTACGATTATTATTGCGGCAGGAGGAACAACGTTCGGACTTGCGGAGGAGACGATCGCTCTGTATCCGATTCTGGTTCCCGTCTTTTTGGCGGCGGGGTATGATGTCATCGTGTGTATCGCAGCGATCTATATGGGATCATCGATCGGAACCATGTTCCCGACGATTAATCCGTTTTCAGTAGGAAACGCATCCAATGCGGCGGGAATCAGCCTGGCGGACGGAATGGGATTCCGTTTCGCGGCATTGATCATCGGTGTGATTATTACACTGGTTTATATTCTGCGCTATGCGAAAAAGGTAAAAGCGGATCCGACAAAATCCATCTGCTATGATCAGTACGAATATCATATGAAAAAGTTCGGGCATCAGGGGGAGGTTCCGGAATTTACAGGACGCATGAAACTTTCTCTGGCCGTGTTTGGAATTACTTTTGGAGTGCTTGTATGGGGACTGGTTGCAAAGCAGTGGTGGTTTGACAGCATGACCGCACTCTTTCTGGCGTGCGCGATCATTCTTGCCTTCACCTCCGGAATCGGAGAAAAGAACTTCATGGATCAGTTCATCGGCGGAGCAGCCGACCTGATGAGCGTGGCACTCGTTGTCGGTGTTGCCCGCGGAATTAATATCATTCTGGAAAATGGGATGGTGTCGGATACAATTCTGGCATTCTTCTCCGGAGCAATCAGCGGAATAAATCCGGTTCTGTTTATTATCCTGATGATGCTTGTATTTATCGTGCTTGGATTTTTCATTTCCTCTTCATCGGGACTGGCAGTGCTTTCTGTGCCGATTATGGCACCGCTTGCGGACACGGTGGGTGTATCCAGAGCGGCGATTGTTTCTGCTTATGCATACGGGCTCGGACTGATTTCCTTTATTACGCCGGCCGGACTGATTCTGGCTTCTCTTGCCATGGTAGATGTAACATACGATAAATGGCTGAAATTTATTATGCCGCTGATGGGAATCATGGCAGGATTCAGTGCGGTAATGCTTGTAATTCAGCTGTTCCTGTAGCGGATGACCAAGTCAGGGGACAGCAAGAGTGTCCCCTGATGGAATAGGGAGGACAAGATGGATTTTGAAAAAAAGATCAAAGATGACAGAGAAAGTCTGATCCGGGATATTATGAAGCTTGTTTCCATAGACAGTGTGGAAAGTAAACAGGCGGAGGGAATGCCGTTTGGAGAAGGTCCTGCAAAGGCACTTCAATGTTATCTCGGCCTGGCGGAGGCAGCAGGTCTTCAGACAGAAAATTTTGATAATTATGCAGGACATGCGGATTATGGAAACGGGGAAGAAACAGTCGGAATTCTGGGACATGTGGATGTTGTCCCGTGCGGGGAAGGATGGATCTGTGATCCCTTCCGGCCTCGGATTATAGATGGAAAACTATATGGAAGAGGTGTGCTGGATAATAAAGGACCAATGGTGGTATGTCTCCATGCAGTAAAAATTCTAAAGGAAATGGGGATTCCTTTGAGCAAAAAGATCCGTCTGATTGTAGGAGCGAACGAAGAGACAGACTGGAAATGCATGGATTATTATTTTGGAGTAAAGAAAATGACTCCTCCGCAGATTTCATTCACGCCGGATGCGGAGTTCCCTTTGAATCATGCGGAAAAAGGGGTGTTCCAGTACCAGCTTGTGACAGACCTGAAGGAAAAGATCGAACTTTCCGGAGGCAATGCATACAACTCGGTAGCGGAATCAGCATCGGCTCTCCTTCCGGCAGGTTTGGAAGAAACGGTGCGGGAGCGGATGCCAAAGTGGGAAGAAGCAACCAGCTGTAAAATCAGCTGTGAGACAGAAAAGCAGGGTGTGAGGCTGTCTGTCCGGGGATTTGCGGCCCATGCGGCCAGCCCGGCTAAAGGGATCAATGCGGTCAGCGGGATGATGTACATGATTGCCGATCTGGGACTGGAAGGGGAACTTTCAGAGATTGCCCGGTGGTATATGAAGAATATTGGATTTGACCTTCAGGGAAAAGGTCTTGGAATCGCTCTTTCCGACGAGATCTCAGGGGCTCTAAGCTTTAATGTGGGGAAAGTGGAAGTCATTGATGGAAAACTGATCCTGTCCATTGATAACCGGGTTCCGGTTACATACAAATGTAAAGAAGTGCAGGATCTGCTGGAAAAGAATCTGGAAGGAAGCCGGTTCCGGTTTGAAAATCCTCAGATTACAGAAGCAATCTATGTGCCAAAAGACAGCTTCCTTGTAACCACACTGATGGATGTTTACCGGGAGATAACACAGGATTATGACGCAGAACCACAGGTGGACGGAGCGTGCTCCTATGCGAGAGCACTGGAAAACTGTGTAGCGTTTGGGGCTATTCTTCCTGGACAGCCGGATCTGATGCATCAGAAAAATGAATATCTGGAACTGGACAAACTGGATCTGTGGATGAAAATCTATCTGGAGGCAATCTACAGACTGGCACAATAAAGCTTCATGAAGACAAGAGCTGCACGGAAAAGATACGTGCGGCTCTTGTCGGGTTTCGGGAGAGTTATGAAATTTCGAGTTTTAGGAAGAAAAGATAGGACGGTACAGTTGTCAAAAAAATACAAAACAAGTATAATAGAACCAGAGTGAGGAAAATCACCAGAACAGAAAGGAACGAGTATGAAAATAGGAATTGCAAATGACCACGCATCTGTAGAGATGAAACAGCAGGTTGTGGCATATTTAAAAGAAAAAGGATATGATGTAGTAAATTATGGCACGGACTCCACTGAGAGCTGTGATTATCCGGTCTATGGTGAGAAAATCGGACATGCGGTGGCATCCGGGGAAGTGGATTTTGGAATCGCGATCTGCGGTACCGGACTTGGAATTTCCCTTGCGGCAAACAAGGTCCACGGAATCCGGGCTGCCGTCTGCAGCGAACCGTACACCGCCAGACTGTCAAGACAGCATAACAACGCAAATATTCTTGCGTTTGGTTCCCGTGTAATTGGAATTGAACTTGCTAAGATGATTATCGACGAATTTCTTGGCGCTGAATTCGAAGGCGGCCGCCACCAGAGAAGAGTCGATATGATCATGGATGTAGAAAGAAGAGAGTCCAAACTGGATTAATCAAAAAGGAGGAAAAAAAGATGTATGCAGTATTTGATGAAACTCTTGTAACCGGAAATGAGATGATTGACGCTCAGCACAAGGAACTGATCGGAAAGATCGCAGACCTGGAAGAAGCCTGCGAGACACACAGAGACAAGGCGACAGCAGTGAAGCTTCTTAATTACCTTGCTGACTACACAGATTTCCACTTTGCAGCGGAAGAAAAGCTTCAGGAAGAGATTGCTTATCCGGGGCTGGAAGAGCACAAGGCAAAACACGAGGAATTCAAGCATGCGGTAGAAGATCTGCATGAAATGCTGGAAGAAGAGGAAGGCCCGACAGATGCGTTTGTCAAAGCGCTCAATGAGACCGTGACAGACTGGCTGTTCCGCCATATCAAGGGATTTGACCGCTCCGTGGCCGAATACAAAAACATGAGACAGAACAGTGAAAATTTATAAAAATAACTATTGTATATTCAGATTTAGCGTGTTAGAATAAACGCGTATGGAAAGCAGATATTCGTAAAGTTCTCCATGCAAATATTTTCTTAGCGGCCGGAGGCTGCATTATTGATTGAGTTAGAAGCTCAAATTTTATAAGTTGGTTACTTTATAACCGGTGTGCAACAGCATACACAACTTGTGAAACGGTCAATAAGAGTAGTAAAAGTAAAAATATTTGCTATATAGACTCTACGCCAATATCTGTCTGAATATGCGATAAAACTGTATATGTATCCGCACAGTTTCTTTGACTGTGTGGAAAGAAGATAGAGAAGACACAAGTAAATGGTATGTATGCCGTCTGCCTGTGTCTTTTTGTTTTGCGGAAAACTTTCTCTCAGAAGGAGTTCCGGCCTGGATCAGGGCAGGCATATCAATACGTAAGGGAGTAAGTGGAAATGGAGATGTTATCACAGAAGAGAGCGCCGATCTACGAGGCGCTGGAACGGTTCCGGAAAATGAGAATCGTGCCGTTTGATGTTCCGGGCCACAAACACGGACGTGGGAACCCGGAACTGGTGGAGCTTTTGGGAAGCAAGTGTGTCGGTATTGACGTCAATTCGATGAAGCCGCTTGACAATCTCTGCCACCCGGTTTCTGTCATCAAGGAGGCGGAAGAGCTGGCAGCGGATGCATTTGGAGCGGCGCATGCCTTTCTGATGGTTGGCGGGACGACATCGGCAGTGCAGAGCATGGTGCTGTCCTGCTGTAAAAAGGGCGACAAGATTATTCTGCCGAGGAATGTCCACCGCAGCGTCATCAATGCGCTTGTGCTCTGCGGAGCAAAGCCGGTATATGTGAATCCGGATGTGGATCATCATCTGGGGATTTCTCTTGGAATGAAGGTATCCCAGGTGGAAAAGGTTATCCGGGAGAATCCGGACGCGGTGGCAGTGTTTGTGAATAATCCGACCTACTACGGTATCTGTTCGGATCTGCGCACGATCGTAAAGCTTGCCCATGAATACAATATGCTCGTACTTGCCGACGAGGCACATGGAACCCATTTTTATTTTGGAGACGGACTTCCGGTTTCTGCCATGGAAGCGGGAGCGGATATGGCTTCGGTCAGTATGCATAAATCCGGCGGAAGCCTGACGCAGAGTTCCTTCCTTTTGACAGGACCGAATGTCAATGCAGGATATGTGCGCCAGATCATCAATCTGACCCAGACGACAAGTGCGTCCTATCTGCTTCTTTCAAGCCTCGATATTTCCAGGAGGAATCTGGCGCTTCGCGGGAAAGAAGCATTCGCAAAGGTGGCGGAACTTGCCGAGTATGCGAGAAAAGAGATCAACCAGGTCGGAGGATACTATGCGTTTGCAGGAGAGATGAAAAACGGAAGCAGTGTGTTTGATTTCGATCCGACCAAACTTTCGGTACATACGCTGGACATCGGCCTTGCGGGGATCGAGGTGTACGATATTCTGCGGGATGAATATGATATTCAGATTGAATTCGGGGATCTTGGAAATATTCTGGCATACCTTTCCATCGGAGACAGGAAGCAGGAAGTGGAGCGGCTTGTCAGCGCCCTTGCGGACATTAAGAGACGGTATCAGAAAGACAAGACAGGAATGCTTTCACAGGAATATATTCCGCCGAAAGTTGTGATGACTCCGCAGGAATCCTTCTATGCAGAGAAAGAATCCCTCCCTCTGGAAGAGACGAGAGGACGGATCTGCAGCGAGTTTGTGATGTGCTACCCTCCAGGAATCCCGATTCTCGCACCGGGCGAGGAGATCACCGATGAGATTATTGACTATATTGTCTATGCCAAGGAAAAAGGATGTTCCATGACCGGGCCGGAGGATGAGAAGATCGAGCGGCTCAACGTACTGAAGGAGGAATAAAAAATGGAAATGTGGTTTTCAGATGAACATACGGACCATGCCAGACTGTCCCTTCGTGTGGAACGGCAGCTGTTCAGCGCCGAGAGCGAATTCCAGCGGATCGATGTGCTGGAATCGACGGAATTCGGCAAGGTTCTTGTGGTGGACGGAGATCTGATGCTGACGGAAAAGGACGAATTCATCTATCATGAGATGATTACCCATGTACCGATGGCAGTCCACCCGGATGTGAAAAAGGTGCTCGTTATCGGCGGAGGCGACGGAGGCGTTGTCCGGGAGCTGATTAAATACGAGACGATCGAGACCATCGATGTGGTGGAGATTGATCCGCTTCTTGTAGAGGTCTGCCGGAAATATATCCCGGAGATCGCCTGCAGCCTGACGGACCCGAGGGTGGCAATCTACCATGAGGACGGTCTGCGGTTTATCCGCTCCCGGACCGATGAATACGATCTGATTATCATCGATTCCCCGAATCCGTTCGGACCGGGCGAAGGATTGTTTACAAAGGAATTTTACGGAAACTGTTATAATGCCCTTCATGAAGACGGAATCATGATCAATCAGAACGAGAGTCCGTTCTATGCAGAAGAAGCGTACCAGTGCCAGCGGATGCACAAGCGGATTGTGGAAACCTTTCCGATCTGCCGGGTGTACCAGGCACACATTCCATCCTACCCGTCCGGACACTGGCTTTTCGGATTTGCGTCAAAACGGTATCATCCGCTGGATGACTTAAACGGCGTAGCATGGAAACTTCGGGGAATCAGTACGAGATATTATGCACCGAGGCTTCACGCGGGTGTGTTTGCCCTT
This sequence comes from Drancourtella sp. An57, assembly GCF_002161525.1. NCBI lineage: Bacteria > Bacillati > Bacillota > Clostridia > Eubacteriales > Oscillospiraceae > Drancourtella > Drancourtella sp. An57. Next base: position 172,665 of record NZ_NFHY01000003.1, on the reverse strand, counting down.
CCGGTGTATGTGGAGGAACTGTTAAAAGATGTTGAAGAAAAACGTAATTAATTTTATCGGATGTGATGCAGAGTATGAGGATGCCAAGGTCGTCCTCTACGGTGCGCCGTTTGACTCTACCACATCCTACCGTCCTGGAACAAGATTTGCAGGACAGGCCATCCGGAATGAGTCTTACGGACTTGAGACATACAGTCCGTATCAGGACAAAGATCTTCTGGACTGCCATGTCTTTGACAGCGGTGATCTGGAACTTGCCATCGGGGATTCCGAAAAGGTGCTTGCTGCCATTGAGGAGCGTGCAGGTGAAATTTTAAAGGACGGAAAACTTCCGTTTCTGATCGGAGGAGAGCATCTTGTGACCCTTGGAAGCATCCGGGCCGTGGCAGGGCAGTACCCGGATCTTCATATCATCCATCTGGATGCCCACACGGATCTGAGAGAGGACTATCTGGGTGTGAAACTTTCCCACGCCTGCGTCATCCGGCGCTGCTGGGAGATTTTGGGAGACGGAAGGATCCATCAGTTCGGAATCCGCTCCGGGGAAAAGGAAGAGTTTTCCTGGGCGGCAGAGGGACATACAAACCTGCATCCCTTTGATCTGGAAGGGCTGGAAGAAACGATCGAAAACCTGAAAGGGAAGCCGGTTTATTTTACGGTGGACCTGGATGTCCTGGATCCGTCGGTATTTCCGGGGACAGGAACGCCGGAACCGGGCGGAGTCGATTATATAACGCTGCAGAGGGCAGTGACCGCTGTCTGCAGCAATGTGAACCTTGTAGGGTGTGACGTCAATGAGCTGTGCCCGCCGTATGATGCAAGCGGGGTGTCCACAGCCGTGGCATGTAAAATTATCAGAGAAATGCTGCTGGCAATCGGCAGGTAAAAGTAGAAGGAGGAACTTATCATGGGAAAAGTACTTGTAATCGGATGCGGCGGTGTCGCAGGAGTAGCAATTCAGAAATGTGCGCAGAATGACGCGGTGTTTGACGAGATCTGCATTGCAAGCCGTACAGTATCCAAGTGTGACGCGCTGAAAGAAAAACTGGAAGGAAAGACAAAAGCAAAAATCACAACCGCGCAGGTGGACGCGGACAACGTGCCGGAACTTGTGGAGCTGATCAAGAAGGTACAGCCGGACGTCGTGCTGAACCTGGCGCTTCCGTATCAGGATCTGACAATCATGGATGCCTGCCTGGAAACCGGCGTACACTATGTGGACACAGCAAACTATGAGCCGGAAGATACGGCAAAGTTTGAATATAAATGGCAGTGGGCGTACCGCGAGAAATACGAAAAAGCAGGAATCACGGCCCTTCTTGGAAGTGGATTCGATCCGGGCGTGACAAGTGTATTTTCCGCTTATGCGCTGAAACACTATTTTGACGAAATCAACTACATTGATATTCTGGACTGCAACGGCGGAGATCATGGATACCCGTTCGCAACCAACTTTAACCCGGAGATCAATATCCGGGAAGTGTCCGCAAAAGGCTCCTACTGGGAGGATGGACACTGGGTAGAAACCGAGCCGATGGAAATCAAAAGAGAGTATGATTTCCCGGAAGTAGGAAAGAAGGATATGTACCTTCTGCACCATGAAGAGATCGAGTCTCTGGCACTCAACATCCCGGGTATCAAGAGAATCCGTTTCTTCATGACATTCGGACAGAGCTACCTGACTCACCTGAAATGTCTGGAAAATGTAGGAATGACATCCATCGAGCCGATCATGTACGAAGGAAAAGAGATCGTACCGCTTCAGTTCTTAAAGGCTGTCCTTCCGGACCCATCCACTCTGGGACCGAGAACAAAAGGAAAGACCAATATCGGATGCATCTTTATCGGCAAGAAGGATGGAAAAGAGAAGAAACTTTACATTTACAATACGTGCGATCATCAGGAATGCTACAAGGAAGTAGGTTCCCAGGCGGTTGCCTACACGACAGGTGTTCCGGCCATGATCGGTGCGATGCTTGTGATGAACGGTACCTGGCAGAAACCGGGCGTCTTCAATATGGAAGAGTTTGATCCGGATCCGTTCATGGATGCACTGAACAAATGGGGACTGCCGTGGAAGATCTGTGAGAACCCGGAACTGGTAGATTAGGGCGCGGCCATGAGAAAAGAAGAACTTCGCACGCCGTGCTATATTGTACAGAAAGAAAAGCTGGAAGCGAATCTGCGGGTATTAAAGCAGCTTCGCGAGGAGACCGGGTGCCGGATCCTGCTGGCCCAGAAGGCATTTTCCATGTATTCACTGTACCCGCTCATCGGGGAATATCTGGACGGGACGACGGCCAGCGGGCTTTATGAGGCCAGACTGGGGGCGGAGGAGATGGGGAAGGAAAACCACATCTTCTCCCCTGCTTACCGGGAGGAAGAGTTTGACGAGATTCTTTCCCTCTGCGGACATATTGTTCTGAATTCCCCGGCCCAGATCCGAAAATATAAAGACCGGGTGAAAAAAGCAGGGAAAAGTCCGGGAATCCGGGTAAACCCACAGTGCTCCACCCAGGAGGGGCATGATATTTACGATCCATGTGCGCCGGGATCACGCCTTGGAACAGTGAAGGAACAGTTGACGGAAGAACTGATGGACGGTATTGAAGGCATTCATTTCCATACGCTCTGCGAGCAGAATTCCGATGATCTGGAAGTGACGCTGCGGGCGGTGGAGGAGCAGTTCGGGGCGTGGCTTCCAAAGATGAAGTGGATCAATTTTGGCGGCGGCCACCATATTACAAGAAGCGATTATGACATTAAACGGTTAAAGAGGTGCATCTGCCATATGCAGGCAACATACGGACTGGAAGTCTATCTGGAACCGGGGGAGGCCGTCGCGCTGAATGCGGGGACGCTTCTGACGGAGGTGCTGGAGACAATGGAAAACGGCATCCGGATCGCCATTCTGGACACTTCCGCAGCATGCCATATGCCGGATGTACTGGAAATGCCGTACCGTCCGCCGCTGAAAGATGCAGGCCTTCCGGATGAGAAGCCTTACACATTCCGTCTTGCCGGCCCGACCTGTCTTGCGGGAGATGTGATCGGTGATTATTCTTTTGACCATCCGATCGCACCAGGGGAATGGCTGGAATTTCAGGATATGGCAATCTATACGATGGTAAAAAACAATACCTTTAACGGGATGAAACTTCCGGATATCGTATTGGAAGATCAGGGAGACTATCAGATCATCCGAAGCTTTGGATACGACGAATTTAAACGTAGACTCTAAAAAATAATAGACATAGTGTTGCATTTCAAGTCTTTTTATATTATAGTGAAAGAAGAAAAAGAGGAGGATGCCGGCATGACAGGACAGAAAGTGGATAAAAGAGTTGCGAGAACCAAGACAAGATTAAAAGAAGGTCTGGCAGATCTGATGACGGAAAAAAGTATTCAGGAGATTACGGTAAAAGAGCTTGTGGCCCATGTCCACATCAACCGTTCTACTTTTTATCTGCACTACTCTGATATTTCCAACATGCTTGAAAATGTGAAGCAGGAGCTGATAGAGGAGATTGCCGAAGTGATGGAAACTTATCCGCCGGAACCATTTTCCGAGCAGAGTGTTCTGTTTATGAAGGACATCTTCTTTTCTCTCGGGAGAAACCGCAAACTGTATCGATCTCTTATGGGAGAAAACGGGGATCCGGCCTTTGTTCAGGAGGTAGAGGATCTTGTCGGAGAGAAGTGCCTGACCGGACTGAAGCGCCAGTTCCCGAATGAGATGAATGTATTGAAATATTCCTACCGGTTTTGTCTGTCAGGCTGTGTCGGGCTCATCCGCTACTGGCTCCAGAAAGATCCGGAGGAATCGGAAACGCCGGAAGAGATGGCAGATATTGCATTCCGCTTTATTATGAGCGTGATCCGCGATACGCACCCAAGAGTCCGGAGATAACAGGGGGGACGAAGATGCAGATTGAGACGTTGAAACAGGCGGGAGCCATTTATCTGGAACAGATCCAGGAAGGATTTGATCAGTGCGACTGGGTAGAATTCATACTGGATGCCGGGGAAGCTGTGGATAAACTGTCCGCAGAATGGGAGGCATGTGGAAAAGAGAATGCCTGGGCGGATTTTTATTACTTCACTCTTCCCGATGAGGCGAAGGAAAAGATCAGGGAAAGCCTGACGGAAGAGGAAAACAGGTACCTAAAAGAGCTGGAAGCGGAGGAAGACGGTATCATTTTTCCGCTGGAGGAACGGCTTCTGAGGCTGCTTGCGAAGCTGAATGAGACCGAGATGCTCTTTTCCACCTTTTACTTTACTAATCCGGCAAGCACCTGGTGGGGAAATTACCGGAAAAACTATGTGGTGTTCCGGGAAAAGAAATGAAAAAGCAGCGATGAGAGTGAATAGAAAAAACAGATAAGGAAAGGACATGGAGCATTTTCCGGCTCCATGTCCTTTCTGTCTGTGACTCTTTATTCTTCTTCCGGTTCTTTTTCGACCTTTGATACAAGTGCGGACTGGATTCTTCTTCTGGAGATCGCATCTACGTGGATGTGAATATCCCCGACATCCAGATCGACAGTTGTACCATCTTTCGGGATCGTCTTCAGGTTGCTGAACACCATTCCGCCAAGTGTGGTATAGTCGGAAGATTCCGGGAGATCGATGTCCAGTTCTTTTGCGATGTCATCGACATCTGCGGTTCCGGTGACTCTCCAGAGATTTTCTTTGAGCTGTTCGATCTCCGCCGGTTCGTTTTCATCAAATTCATCGTAGATATTTCCAAAGATTTCTTCCACCAGGTCTTCCAGTGTTACAATACCGGAAGTATCGCCGTACTCGTCAACCACGATTGCAATGTGCAGTTTCTGCTTCTGCATATCACGGAAGAGCGTGGATGCATGAACCGTTTCCGGGATAAAGTATGCCGGACGCAGAAGTTTACGGATGTTCGTTTTCTCACCGTTGGCGCGGGAAAGCAGGAATGTACGCGCATTAAGTACACCGATAATGTCGTGGAGATCATTCTGGTATACAGGGTAACGGGAAGTACCGGATTCCGTAATAAGCTGCGTGATTTCTTCATCGGTAGCATCCGCTGAGATGGCGATGATCTCAGATTCATGTGTCATACAGTTCCGGACAATGGTGTCATTAAATTCCAGCACATTCTGGATCCATTCTTTCTCATCGCTGTCAATCGATCCGTTCTCTTCTCCGAGCTCTACCATGAGACGAATCTCATCCTCCGTTACGGTCTCTTCTTCCGCTTCCGTCTTCATACCAAACATCTTCAGTACAAGATTGGTAGAAAGAGAAAGAAAGGCAACTGCCGGCTTCATAATCAGAGCAACAAAAGAAACTACACGATAGACAAATTTTGCTACAGCAAAGGATTTCTGCATGGCAATCCGTTTTGGAACCAGTTCACCGAAAATCAGTGTGAAATAGGAAAGAATAATGGTGATCACGATAACGGAGAGTGTATCCAGTACTGAGACCGGGAGAGAATGAAATCCCAGGTCTTTGTATACCCAGTCTACCAGATAGCCGGAAAAGTTGTCCGCGGCAAACGCACTGCCGAGGAATCCTGCCAATGTAATTCCGATCTGGATGGTTGAGAGAAATCCGGAAGGCTCTTCCACCAGTTTCAGAAGACGGGCACAGGTTTTATCGCCGTCCTCCGCCGATTTCCGAAGTTTGGAGGCATTCAGTGAGATCACTGCGATCTCCGCCGCCGCAAAAAATGCATTTAAAAAGATAAGAATGACCTGCAGCAAAAGCTGGGGTAATATAGAATTCATAAATCAGTTCTCCTTTATTCATCATATTGTCTGTAAAAATGTAAAAGCTTCAAATGCCGGTAAAATACAGGCGCTGTCATAGCCGAAGCCGGATAAAAAAACACAAAAAGGCATAGCCTGTTGTTTCATGAAACGACAGACTATACCTCATATCCGGATTTATGTTCATTTTTACAAAATTATGATGCTCAGAATCACCGTCGCTTGAGTCGTCCATAAAAATGTAATACATCCTTTCTGAAAATAATCATCTGTTACTGACAGATGTCGAGATGATTATATAGGATGGCGGTGAAAATGTCAATAGCGCAGTCTGAGAGTTCTCATACGACGCGTATCCGGAACCGGTTCAGGTTCAGGCATCAGGAAACCCGACCGGACATTTCATAGACCTTTTCGGCAGCCGCCATGGTGGACTCGCGGTGGGAGACGATGACGATTGTTTTGTCCCTGCCCAGATCTTTGAGAGATCTCAGAATGATGCTTTCGTTGAGGGAATCCAGGTTGCTGGTCGGCTCGTCCAGAAGGATGAGCGGAGCATCGTGGAGAAAGGCTCTTGCCACCCCGATCCTCTGCTTTTCTCCGCCGGAGAGAGTATCTCCGAGTTCTCCGACCATGGTGTCATATCCATTCGGAAGGCTCATGATAAACTCATGGAGTGATGCCTTTTTCGCGGCTTCCTCGATTTCAGCCCGGGACGCGCCCGGCTTTGCGACCGCGATATTGTTGGCAATGGAATCGTGGAAGAGACTTGTCTCCTGAGTGACATAACTTTCCATATCCCGGAGGTCTTTCGTGTTGATCGAAGCAAGCTTTCGTCCGCCGATCTGGATGGAACCGCTGTCCGTATCATAAAAGCGCATCAGAAGTTTGAGAAGCGTGGATTTTCCGGAACCGCTCTTTTCATGCAGACCGATCCGGCTTCCCTTTGGTATGGAAATGGAATAATCGGAGAGGATCTGTTCCTCCTCGTACGCAAAGGAAAGATTCTGACATTCGACAGACCCGAATTCAGACGGTTCTTTTCCGGTGACTTCTTCAATTTCCGGTTCTTCTTCCAGAAGAGACAGAACACGTTCGCCGCTTGCAAGTGTCTGCATCAGATTATTGGAAAGTCCGGACAGCGCCACGACCGGGCCAAAGGAGCCCATCATCAGAATCGTACACAGAAAAGCGCCTTCCATATCCATCCGGCCTTCCATGCACATCCATGCGCATAAGAAGAGCATCCCGAAAGAGAAGAACAGGATCAGAAGACTTGTCAGTCCTCTCTGTTTTCCTTCCAGTTCTTTCATCACAGTCTGTTTCCGGTTGAGTTCCTTGCTCCGCGCTTCCAGTTCTTCCATCCGTTTTTTACCGCAGCCGTACTGGATTGTCTCATCCAGTCCCCGAAGGCTGTCCAGAACAAAACTGTTCAGCTCACCGAATTCATTCCGGAATGCCATTCCGGATCCGGCACCTTTCCGTGAATTCCACACCGGAATGAGAACGCCGACTGCCACATAGCCGCACAGCGCAAAGATTCCTGCCGGGATGCTGTAGCGGAAGAAAAAAACTTCCATGATCAGGCAGGTCAGCACGGCAATGGCAATCGGTGAAATGGTGTGGGCATAAAACACTTCCAGAAGTTCAATGTCCGTCGTCAGGATGGAAATCAGGTTTCCTTTATCCTTCCCGTCCAGCTTTGCCGGACAGAGACGGCGGAGGGCGGCAAAGACCTTATGACGGATCAGCGCCAGCAGCTTGAACGCAATATAGTGGTTGCATGCCTGTTCACCGTAGTGGAGAATGCCTCTGAGAATGGCAGCAGCCCCAAGACAGAGAAACAGAAATCTCAGTGAAAATCCGCCCGTCAGACCGGAAAGCTTCAGAATTCCGGCGCCGGCCATGACCGTAAGGAAAATGGCGCACAGATAGCCTGCCACTCCCAGAAGGATGGCCGCAAGCATGACATGGAGCAGAGGACGTACCAGTCCGATCAGCTGTCCCATGATTTTGATTCCGCTTCGTCGTTTCATGATTCAATCCCCCTTATCCTGCATAAATCCTGCTGTTTTTTGAACATGGCCGCATAACTGCCGTTTTGCAGCATCAGTTCTTCGTGTGTGCCGCTCTCGGAGATTTCCCCTTTTTCCATCATGTAGATGCAGTCGGATGCCGTCACATTGGCCAGACGGTGGGAAATAAAGAGAATGGTCTTTGTCTTTGCGAGTTCTCGGACCACTTCCATGATCTGGTCTTCGCTTTCTACATCAATATTCGACGCCGCTTCGTCGAGAATGTACATTGGCGTATCATGGAGAAGGGCTCTTGCAATGGCAAGACGCTGTCTCTGACCGCCGGAGAAATTGCTTCCCTGCTCCTCAAGCACCGTATCCAGTCCGTTCTGGTTTTCCAGAAATTCCAGAAGACGCACTTTCTGAAGCGCATCTTTCATCTCGGAATCGGACGCATCAGGATTTCCCATCCGGAGATTGTCCCGGACCGTTCCTTTAAAGAGATAACTGTTGTGGCGGATCAAGGTGACGGCATGCATCAGATTCTCCTCACGGATTTCGGATACCGGAATTCCGTTGATCCGGATCCGGCCGCGGAAGTTCTGGATCTTCCCGGTCAGAAGAGCGGCGGCAGTACTTTTTCCACAGCCGGAAACACCGACAAGGGAGATAAAGCTGCCTGCCGGAATGGTCAGGGAAATATCCTTTAATACCGGTTTCTCTTTTTCATAGGAAAATTCTACGTGGTCAAAGGATACCTGTACCGGACCGGCCTCCAGATGTTTTGTTCCGCTCTGTCCTTCCTCCAGATCCAGAATCCGGAAAATCTTGTCACTTGCCGACATTCCGTTCATGGCAATGTGGAAGAAAGAACCAAGGAGTCGGAGAGGAATGAAAAATTCCGATGCCAGAAGGATAATGGTAAATGCTCCGGCAAAGCTGACGTGTCCGTCCGCGTATTCCAGTACGGTGACGATCATTCCGATGGCCGCGCCGCCGTAGGCGACAAGATCCATCACACTGACAGAATTCAGCTGCATGGTCAGTACCTTCATGGTAATCTTGCGGAAGCGCTCGGCCTCCTCGTCCATCTCACAGGATTTCATTCCGTCTGCCTGATAGATTTTCAGAGTTGTCAGTCCCTGCAGATTTTCCAGAAAACTGTCGCCGAGCTCCGTGTAGATTCCCCAGTATTTATTCAGCAGTTTTTTGGCGAATTTCTGCACCGCCACAATGGATACCGGAATCAGCGGCACACAGATCAGAAGAATGAGGCTTGCCTTGAGGCTGACAGGCGCCAGCACAAGAAACAGTGTGACCGGAGCCAGAAGGCTGTAAAACAGCTGCGGAAGATATTTTCCATAGTAGATCTCCAGCTGTTCCACCCCTTCGGTGGTTACCTGTACGACCTCGGAAGTCGGTACCTTTTCTTTATACGATGCACCGATCCGCAGAAGTTTTTCATAAATCTGACGGCGCAGTACAAGTTTGACATCGGAACTTGCCTTTCCTGAAGCGATGGCGGCCATTTTTTCGCAGCCAAAGCGGACAAGAAGCGAAAGAACCGCAATGACGGCGGTCCGGATCCAGATTCCCTGATTCAGTGTGCCGTCCATCAGACTTTGCAGAAACGTGCCTGCCGCAAAGATAGCCGCAATCTGAAACAAAAGAGCGATCCACTGCCAGAGAATATTCTGGATAATATATTTTTCAGATCCCTTCAAAAGCTTCATGAGCCTTGTCTTGATCATATCATTGTTCTCCTTTTAGTTTTTTTTCTTTCATCGAGCAGATCATGTGATCCACTGCCATAACGGGATGGTGCAGCAGCATCCTTGGACCGGAAAACCGCATGACTTCCCGGATCCGTTCCCGCATTTCCGGGCGGTAGCAATGCACGCGGCAGTTGCTGCAAAAGGTTTTTGATTCCATGAACGGACAATGGTCCGAGCGAAGGTGCGAGTAGGAACGAAGCTCCAGACATTCCGGGCAGAGCTGTTCCTTTGCTGTATGATGCTTTTTACGGCAGTAGAGAGCGATCATCAGATCGACGACCTGCTTTTCACGCTCTCTTTTGTCTGCCGTGCTGAGATTCTTCCTCATGACTGCTCACCCTGCGGGATAGTACGGATTTTTGTAAAAAAGTAGGTGTATTTAAAGAGGATCAGGAAAACGATGAAAAGCCTGCCCGGCAGATTTGACATCATATACATGGCGATCAGAAGCATGGCAGAAGCCGGAAGCAGAATACAGAGCTTCGTCTTCAACGTCATGGCCCGTTCCTTTACAAAACTGTCCAGATGATTCTGGTACAGACGTGTTCCCATAAACCAGCGGTGGAACCGTTCGGAGCCTTTTGCAAAACAAAAAGAGGCTACCAGAAGAAACGGTGTGGTCGGCAGTACCGGAAGTACGACGCCCACAGCGCCGAGAGCGAGTGACAAAAAGGCTGCGATCAGCCACAAAAAGCGAAAAGGATTTCGTTTCATAAATACCTCCTGATTTACTTAGCGGATAGTCTCAACTAACTTGCGAACCTATCCTAGCATAGGAGGCAACAGGATTTCAAGCAAAAAAAATGTTCCGGGGACGGAACATTTTGGAAAAGGATCTGGAAAACAGTCTGTTTTCTGCGGGTCCTGATTGTTCCACCCCTGGAACAAAAGGCTGTTTATTTAAAAATCATGATCATTCGAGCGCGGCTCTTTGGCATATGCACCGGTCCGACAGAGCAGGTAAACTCCATCTCCACACTGGCCTGCAGGATCCGCTCCTCCTCCCGGTAAAAGAAATCCAGAGGCTGGATCGGAAAGACAAATGCATCCTCCCGGCGTCCGCATGGCCGGGAAACGCCGTGGATGAGACAGGAGAGGCTGTCCACCTGCCCACGCATCCGCATGCCGCGGACACGGGAATCCTGTTCCACCTCCCGGATTTTCAAAAAGACCTCGCCTTTTCCTTCCTGAATCCGGAGCAGCCCGGGATGGAAAAAACCCTGATCCGCCATGGAAAGCTGTGCTTCTTCTTTCCAAACCTTGTAGATAGAAAAGGCGAATTCGTACTCCCCGTCCGGAAGCTGGAAGCAGAGCCGGTCTCCCGGAATTTCAGTAACAGATTTCAGGGAAGCAAAGAAAATGGAAAGACGGTGCCGGGAATACAGTTTTTTTCGGGTGTCCGTCGAAAGCGCACAGACAGTCCGTCTGGCTTCCGCTTCTAACAGGTCACCCTGCAGAAAAATCTCCGACTGTAACCATTCTTTCATCTGGTCAACTTCCTGCCGGAGAGCACGGGCTGTCTTTTCGCCGTCAGGGGATAACATTGTTTTCCCAGGTTCCGCCACGTAGCCCATCTCAAAAAAGGCACCCAATGTCCGGCTGAACGTGGATTTGGCAACACCGCAGGCTTTTGCAGCCGCAGTTACGGACAGGGGATGAGTTTTCCTGTCATATAAAAACAGCAGATATTTGATTTTCTCTTCTGTAAGATTTTTGGCCATGCCGTCTCACCTCATTTGGTTAGCAATATCTAACCAAAACAGTAGCATTGAAACAACCGGATGTCAATTCTTTTTTGCCCGAAAGCAACATACTGTGGACTATGACATCATTACAAGCCGGGCCACAGCAATCGGATCATCCTCAGAGAAGCCCTGAGCACAGTATAAAATCGTGTGGACATAGTCTGCCTCCAAAGACAGTGCAAGTGCGATCTCTTCTACAGATTTTCCTTCTCCATAGACAGAAAGAACCTGTTGAACATCAGAAATGGTTCTGGCAAGCGCCGGATCCTGAGTCTCATCTGAACTAGCGGATGGAATTTCGTCTTCAGGGAGCATGAAATCTTCCAGTTTCAGCTCTTTATTCTCCTCGTTTTCCTTGTAATATTCTTCGGACAGCTCCCAGTCCGTCATATCAAATGAATTTTCTTTGTCAGCCATGGAAAAACCTCCTTTAAAAATAGGTGACTTTATTGTAATATGAACAACAGAAGAGTGCAAGGAAAAGAGGCGATACGATGAGGTATTACATTGCGGACTGCCACTTTTTCCATCGGGGCCTGAATGAAAAGATGGACAAGAGAGGCTTTGCGGATGCGGAAGAGATGAATGAATATATGATCCAGAAATGGAACAAGAAAGTACGGCCGAAAGATGAAGTTGTCATTCTGGGAGATTTCTCCATGGAAAAAGGAGAACGGACTAATGAGATTCTGCGGAGACTTCACGGAAGGCTGTATCTGATCGAAGGAAATCACGATTATTATCTGAAGGATTCTGACTTTGAACGAGAACGTTTCGTATGGATCCGGCCTTACGCAGAAATGAAAGACAACAAACGGAAAGTCATTCTCTGCCATTATCCGGTCTTCTGCTATCACGGACAGTACAGGAAAGACCAGGAAGGAAACGCGCGTACCTACATGATGTACGGCCATGTCCATGACAGCTTTGATGAAGTACTGGTATCCCGATTTGTCCGGGAAACCGGGGAGACAAAAAGGGTCAATATGTACACAAAAGAGGAGGAGACGATTCCGTGCAACATGCTGAACTGCTTCTGCATGTATTCCGACTACGAACCTCTCTCTCTGGACGAATGGATAGAACATAACAGAAACAGGAGGGCAAAACAGGGAGGCAGCGAGGAAACCGCACAAGGGGATGGCGCGCCGGAAAAAAGAATGGTATAGTAAATGAGGAAGACAACGAAAATCAAGCGATCAGAAAGCAGCAGACGGAGGAAAAAAACGATGCGCAAAGAAGCAGCTTTAAAGATGTGGTGGGAACTGTACGAAGCAGCCTGCCGGATAGAAGAATTGAAACCATGGGAGTACCTGACAAAGGATCAGTATGTCGTCATTCAGTTAAAAGATGAGAAAGAACCGGTCTTTCTCCGTATCCTTGGTAACGGACAGGGAGAGGAAAAAGAGATCCAGATTTATCCGGGATTCAAAGGATGGCAGGATCTGACCATGATTGCGGAACTGGGAACCGGAATGGAAGAATATCTTTCCGAAGATTATGCCATGGCGGACCGCCGCGCTTTGATCTGCAGATACGGAAAGAAGTCAGACATGATGTATTCACAGCAGGAGGTTTCAAAGGCATTGAATCTTCCGATGGCAAAAGAAGAGATGTGGCCGAATTTTATCTCTTACCGTTCCAGATACATTCCATTTTCACCGGATCAGGACGAGGTGCTTCTGATGACAGAGGCCATCCGAAACCTGTTTATGTGCATCCGGGCGCTGGAAGAAAAGAAGCTTCCAATGAAGTGGGAGGAAAATGAACGGCTCTGCCGGATTTTCAATGTAGAGACCGGACTCTGGAACATGTTCCCGGCAAAGATTTCGAAACAGACCAGGCCATACATGGGAATGCAGATTCAGAAAGAAGAATTAAAAGAAGAACTGAAAAATACTCCGGAAAAAGAGCAGAATGTTCAGATTGATTTTTACTATACTCATATCGCAGAAAGCGACGAAGAGGCGGGAAGACCGAGAAATCCATTTCTGTTCGTTGCGGCGGACGAAAAGACCGGAAAAATCATAACCCGGTATTTCCTCAAACCGGAGGAGACAGAGCTGTCTGTGGTATCCAATTTCCTCTTAAGCCATCTGAAACAGCAGGGAAGAATGAGAAAGATCACTTCCGGAAATCCGTGGATCATCAAGGCGCTGGAACAGATCTGCCAGGAGCTGGGGATTGAGACGGAATTAGGAAGAACGGAAGTGCTTGAGGAACTGATGAAGAAGATTGAAAACCGGATGTAGGAGATACAGATGAAAACATTTCAGATAAAATTGGCGGAAAAGAAAACAAAACCACCGGTATGGAAGCGGTGTATTGTGCCGGGAGGCATTACCTTTTCACAGCTTGCCGTGATTCTGGAGGCAATAGCGGAGACAGAAGTTTCAGAACAGTATGAATTTGAATTTTACCAGGCCGGAATTCAGTTAAGAGAGTGGAGAGAGGGCGAACAGGCAGTCAGAAGATATAATTTTGATTACTGGTGTTCTTCTGATACTTATATTGACGATCTCATGGGGAGGGAACCATGGTTTACATTCCGGACAGGAAAAGAAAAGGAATATCGTGTTACGATTGAAAAATGTGTCACGGACGAGAAACCATATCCATATATTCTCAAACAAAAAGAAAGTCCGGACAGCAGGACATGGATGGACGTGGAGAAAGCGAATCAGGAGCTTCGCGGACAGTTTCAGGTGACTTATGGAGATCCGGATTACCGGACATTTGACGAGTTGAAACAGGAGATGAAAACGGGTAGTTTCGGACTCAGGGGAGCAGAAAAACCTGTGAGCCGTGCAGAACGCAATGAGAAATCCTCAGAGACAAAGCTGCGGGAGTTTGCGGATCTTTTGCAGAAGCATCTTGCAGAAAACAGGAATGCGCAGGAACGATATACACGAAATCCTGAGATGGCAGAAATTATGTCCTCCTGGACGAAAGAAGAACTTAAAAGTCTGGCAGAAGACCTGGAATTAAAAGGATATCATTCTTTAAAAAAGGATATTCTGGTCGGCAAAATCAAGGAAGAACTTTTGAAGCCGTCTGTGATGGAGAGACAGATGATGATGTTCAGTGATGAGGAAATTGCTGCATTTGAAAGCGTACTGAAAACAACGGGATATTACCCGGTCAGAAAAGATCTGGAATTGCTGGAGGGATTTTATAATCTGGCCTATGCGGGAATTTATAATGACAATTTCTCCGCAGTTCCGGATGAGGTAAAGAAAATATACAAAAAGGTTAATACACCAAAATTCCGGAAAAAGAGGAAAAGAGCCTTTTGGATGATACGGTGTCTTACAATGGTAATTTTTCTCTACGTCCTGGCACCTATCTCTGTTATAAAGGAAATGCTGGTGAAATGTCTGGGCGAAGATATCAGTGAAGAGGAATTTCGGGAGATTTTTGCATGGATTCCAGATTATCAGAATCCTTGTGTCATCCGTGGAGAGTGGGTTATATACAAAGAAGTTCTACCGCAGGGGCTTTATAATAAGATCAAAGAAAGCCAGGGAGACCTGGAATATTATATTCCGGAACAGGAAGAGATTCTGGATTATACAGGACATGGATATCCATCCAGAGATACCTGCTGCAGGAAGGTAAAAGAGTTTCTCATAAAACGGATGAAGATCGAGGAAGAACAGACAGAAAATCTGATGCAAGGTATATATAGCAAGATATCTTTAGGTGGCGGGCCATCTGATGTGACAGAGATTTTTGAGGAAGAAGGAATCATATTTCCGGATGAAACTACGGTCAGGGATTTCATAGCTTTGCTGATAGAATTGAATAATAGCACAAGAATGATCCAAAACCGAGGCTGGACTCCGAGCGAGATGACAAAGAAAAGGCCGGTACTTCCCGAAGGGCAGAAACCGACCATTGTCCCGATGAGCAGTCTGGCAGCGGAACAGCTTAAGCAGGCATCGAATGAACTTCAGCAGATGGGATTTACCGTTGATCTGGATTCCGGAGCAGATGAAGTGGAAACTGTTTTTATGCCGGATGGAATTGCTGGACATACCGTGAAAGGGACAAAAAAGATTTATCCGAATGATCCGTGCCCGTGCGGAAGCGGAAAGAAATATAAGAAATGCTGCGGGAAAAGTAAGAAGGGATAAAGAAGAGAAATAGAGGCGTATTGTACAGGTGGCACACCGAAGTCAATACGCCTTTTCTGCTTTATTTGATGACAAATGCGGCTGGAAACATCAGCACTTTTCTCAGGGTCATGCTATGTTCTTCTTTCTTATAAGAATAAGACACCGGAAACCAGACAGGTGTAGACATTCTACACAAATTTAGCGAAAAGAATGGAATAAGTCAGAAGGCTATTATATAATTTACCTTTAGGGAAAATGCTTTGGGATTGTGTCAGAAAATAACTCAGAAAAGGGGATTGTCATGAAAGTATTAGTGATACCAGATGTTCACCTGAAACCATATTTGTTTACTCAGGCGTCATCCATTCTGGAGAGCGGTGCTGCCGACCAGGCGGTCTGCCTGATGGATATTCCGGACGACTGGGGACAGGAACATCATATTGAACGATATGTAGAAACGTATGATGCTGCGATCGCATTTGCAAAGAAGTATCCGGACACACTCTGGGCCTATGGAAATCACGATCTGTGTTATATGTGGAACGAACGGGAAAGTGGATACAGTGTAGCGGCTGCCTGGACAGTAAGAGAAAAGCTGATGGAGCTAAGACGTGCACTGCCGGAAGGAAACGAGATCCGGTACATTCAGAAGATTGACCAGGTGCTGTTCTGCCATGGCGGCGTCCGGGACGAATTTGTAAAGGGAACGGTAGAAGCGGAAAAGTATGATGACGTGGACGAAGTGGTGCGCACGATCAATGAGTTTCACCACGACCTGATGTGGAATGATATCTCTCCGATCTGGTACAGACCGCAGTATTCCAGCTGGAAAATGTACGGGGAGGATCAGGTGCTTCAGGTGGTTGGGCACACTCCGGTAGAAGCGATCTACAGAAGAGGAAATGTGATATCGTGTGATGTCTTTTCCACATACCGGGACGGAAGCCCGATCGGATCCCGGGAATTTCCAATTATCGATACAAAGACATGGGAATTTCATGGAGTAAAACATTGACTGCACGCAGCGTGCAGGACTAATGTAGGAGCAGGACGAAAGTGTACCAGGTGTCTGGAAGTTCTGAACTCCCTGAACGGGCGGGGAAACAAAGGATAAAGGAGAGAGAAAAAGTGACAAATCTTATGAGAAAGATGAACGCAAAAAAAGTAACGGCAGTCATCGTACTGCTCGTAGTCATGATTTTGTCTATGACAGTCGTTTCAAAAGTGGCAGGTGATCCGGAAAATCATAGGAAGACGATCGAATCATTGGATGAAAAGAAGGAAGATGTTCTGAAACTGACAGCAACATCCGCAGCGGCATCGACAGCTCTCGCCGCCATTCCTGGTGATGCGACAACACCGGTGGCAAATAAGCTGGCGGATCTGACATCGTATTTTCTGATTATTTTGATGGTAGTCTTTCTGGAAAAATATCTGGTCACTCTGACCGGCTATGCCGCATTTACCATTTTGATTCCGATTGCATGCGTATTGCTTGCTGCCGGAATCTGTGCAAATAAGGCGGTACTGAAAATGCTGGCAGCAAAAATCGCACTGTTTGCTGCCGTGATCTTTCTTGTAATTCCATTTAGCATGAAGGTCTCTTCGATTATAGAAGACACATACGAGATATCTATGGAAGAAACAGTGAAAGGGGCGGAGGATCTCACAGATGAAATCAATGAGAACACGGATTCCGAAGGCAATATCATCGAGAAAGCGCTGTCAAAGATCAAAGACGGAGTAACCGGACTGCTGGATAAAGGGGAACAGATCCTGAATCAGTTTATTGAGACGATTGCCGTTATGCTGGTAACATCCTGTCTGATTCCGATTCTTGTACTCGTCTTTATGCTCTGGTTCATAAAGATGCTGTTCGGAATCCAGATCAATGTGCCAAAAGATATGCCAAAACGGATCGCGTCAAAAGTCCCGGGACAGAAAAAGGTGGGTGCCAAATTGCAGGATAAGGTCAGTGCTTCAGAAGAGACAGATGGAAGGACGGATGCATAGCTATGATGGAACGATGAAAGAAATGACATTTGATTTTGCGGCAAAAGATATCAGGGGCAATTGGAAAGGTTCGCAGGAGACAGTGATAGTGATATCGAGTCAGAGTAGAATTAGTAGTATGGGTGTGATAAAATATATTTTGTATTAATTTTACAAACGATCTATGCTATCTTAAACGTAAGAAAGAGGTGTCTGATATGAACAGATTTTCTGAAAAAGATTGGAAATTATTTCGGAGAAAAATTGTCGGATGGCAGGAAGCATATATGGATAAATTGAATAAAGAATATATCGAAATTCTTAGCGGTGAGGGAGATCCATCTGATAAATTCTGGAAGCTCGAGAAGCGAATCAAAGAGGATAAAAAGAATTGTGGAGTACAGTGTGAAATGAGCAGGTCCAATCAGTTCTATATTATAATGTCTTTGTTGAATGAAGGTGCGATTGTGTTGGAGGATCTTGATGATTTTAGTGATGATTTGAAAGATACAATTAAATTTTTTTACAGAAATACATAAACAAAGTTTGTGGGAGATTATAGAATTATAGTCCTATAATCTCCCATATTTTCTATATTTACAAGTTTCTTATACTATGATAATTATTTTGCGAATTGGAAAATGCTTACCTGGAGTCTATCTTCTATGCTAATGTTATGTAAATGAATAAAAATGGAAAATGTGTCAAAAATATTCAATGGAGGGTTGCAAATGGTTGATGCAAAGCATAATATAATGAGTAAAAATGGTAAATGTGTCAAAAATATTCAATAAAACGAGGTGGCATATGGAAATTAAGAGAGACAATTATTTAGAAGCTCTAATAAATCGAATGCATAATCATATGATCAAAGTAGTGACCGGGGTCAGAAGATCGGGGAAATCTTATCTGATCTTTCACATTTTCCGGCATTATCTTTTGGAACAGGGTATTCCGGAATCTCACATTATCAGCATTGAGCTGGATCAAAGAAAGCACAGACAATACAGGAATCCGGATGTAATTCTTGAATATATCGAATCCTGTATTCAGGATGAGGAAATGTATTACATTCTTCTGGATGAAGTTCAGCTTTTAAATGAATTTGAAGAGGTGCTGAACTCTCTGCTGCATATTGATAATGCAGATGTTTATGTGACGGGCAGCAATTCCAAATTCCTTTCCAAAGATATTATAACAGAGTTTCGGGGCCGGGGAGATGAGATTCATATTTTTCCGCTGACATTTTGGGAGTTTATGCAGGTATATGAAGGGGATATGTACCATGGGTGGGCAGATTATATCCTGTATGGAGGGCTGCCTTTGACTGTGACTATGAAGACAGAGGAACAAAAGGTTTCCTATTTAACACGGCTGTTTGAGGAGACATATCTGAAGGATATTATAGAACGACATCACATTGAAAAAACACAAGAACTGGAGGACTTGGTTAATATTTTGGCTTCAGCTATCGGTTCGCTTACTAATGTACCTAAAATTGAAGCAACATTTAAAAGTGTGCTTGGATCAAACATTAGTGGAAATACAATCCGCCAGTATATTGAATATTTGGAGGATGCTTTTATTGTACACAAAGCAAATCGCTATAATGTAAAGGGAAGGAAATATATAGGTACACCTGTGAAATATTATTTTGAAGATGTAGGCCTCCGAAATGCCAGATTGGGTTTCCGTCAGGTGGAAGAAACACATTTGATGGAAAATATTATTTATAATGAACTGCGCAGCCGGGGGTATTCTGTTGATGTTGGGTTAGTGGAACAACGTAAACGGGATGCTGACGGGAAAATGGAGAGAAAGCAGTTGGAAATTGATTTTGTTGCAAATATGGGAAGCCGAAGATATTATATTCAATCTGCATTTGCTATGTCAACGGAGGAAAAAAAACGACAGGAGAAGGCATCTCTGTTACAGGTTCAAGATTCTTTTAAGAAGATTATAATAGTTAAGGAAGTAATGAATGTGACCAGGGATGAAAACGGGATTACAACTATGAGTATTTATGATTTTCTGTTGAAAAAAAATAGTCTTGAACTGTAACCGTAACATAGATTTTCCAGGCATAAGTGTACTGTTTGAAAGAAACAGATGGTAAAGGAAATTATAAAAGTAAAGAAAAACAAACATTATGAGTGTTCTTGATCATAATCAGGAATTGACACGGCGAAGCTGATTTATGTAGAGCGTAAGATGAAGAAGGGATAAGGTGGTGGAAAGAAATGTATCTTCAATGTACAAAAAAGCTACTTGATAAACTGGATTCTGAAAAAATCAGGATGGTTTCGGCAGATGAATGTGATGATGGAGCAGATGGTTTTTACTCCTGGCATGTGAATTATATTACGATTAACCGGAGAAAGGTTATCGTATGCATGAATAATCTGATCCGATATCCAATTATCCTATATCGCCCGAAAGCAAAGGATATTGCACATCTTGAATCAAGAATCAAAGAAGGAATCCGTACTGCATTTTTGGAAGAAGGTATTCCTCAGGAGTTAGTGGAGGAGTATTTCAGGAATTGCGGAGATGTAAGGTTTTCAAAAACGAAGGATAGAAAATTATTGGCAAAGCTAAATCAGACTTGTCAAATCGTTCAGTATTACGCAGAACTGCTGGATGAAGATACGGTGGTACAGAACAGAGCCAGTCTGAAGTTGGGAAGATATATGGTAAAATTTGAAGGGCAGTATGAATGCCCGGCGTACATTTGAAGAACTACATATGGCGATTCAATACACTTTTGGATGGTTTGGTTATCACTTACATGAATTTTCTGTAGTGGATCAGAATTACAAAGCAGAAGAAGGGACACCGCTGTATGCATATCCAAAGAAGATCAGGATTGTGGATGGAGAAGATCCTGAAGTGGAACAGTTTTTGGAGCGGGATCGGTATGAAGTAAAATATGATACGAAGACAAGCTTGAGAGGGATTTTTCAGGAAACAGATCGGTGTATTTATACCTATGATTTTGGTGATAACTGGGAACACGAGATTATTCTGGAAAAAGTAGAAAGGAACAGCCATAATCGTATTCCGTATCTGTTGGAACAAAAAGGTGAACGGCCTCCGGAAGATGTAGGAGGAGAAGGCGGTTTTGAAGAATATATGAGAATCGTATCTGATCCGGAAAATCCAGAGTATGAGTTCATGGTTCAATGGTCGGAAAATACAAGAGCAGACCAACGGACAATTGAGGAGATTAATCGGTAGCTGAACCGGTATTATGGTTACATAGGTTTTAGATAACAGGATAAAAGAGGAGAATGAACAATGATTGCACCGAGAAAAATACGTTTTGAAGCAGGAAAAAGAAGAAATGAAAACTTTGCATTTCGTACTTATTTGAAATGCAATGCGGAGGAAGACAAATTGGATGAGCAATTTCAAAAATTGCATCAGGAGTTATTCAGAAATTATGACTGTAGCAGGTGCAGAAATTGCTGTAAGATGTATCGTGGCAGTATACCGAAAGAAGACCTGGAGCAGGACGCAGGAGTACTTGGGCTTACAAAGGAAGAACTCATAGAAAAATATCTGGAGAAAAGTGAAACGGAAGATGGATATGAAACAAAACATGTACCTTGTGATTTTCTGGATCAGAATGGGGACTGCAGATTAGGGAGTTGTAAACCGCAGAGTTGCAAAACTTTTCCCTATACAGATCAGCCGGAACGGCTTTACAGTTTGCTCAGCGTGTTAGACGTGATTGAAGTTTGCCCGGTGGCATTTGAGATTTTTGAAAGGTTGAAAAAAGAATATGGGTGGAAGTATCAGAGGTAGAAGTTTGCAGGAAAAGGGAAGAGTGGAATAGTATATGAGATTGTTTATAGCGATTCAATTATCAGAGGACATGAAAAGGGCTCTGACAGCCTGCATGAACGATTTGAAAAAACAGGGAGTGACCGGCAATTATGTACCGGCGCAGAACCTGCATCTGACATTGGCATTTATTGGAGAATATGATAAGCCGGAGCGGATAAAGGATGCTATAAACAGTATTCCGCTGCCCCGGCTTCGTCTGAAACTTTCCGAGAAAGGAAAGTTTGGGGATCTTCTGTGGGCGGGAATTCAGGAAAACCAGAAATTGAATACATATGTGAAGGACCTGCGGGCGGCTTTGAAAGAAGCAGGAATTCCGTATGCGCATGATAAGTTTATCCCGCACATCACTCTGATCCGAAAGTCCGCATCGAAGGAAACATATCAGGTGCATTTGAGAAAAGTGGAGATGAACGTAGAACGAGTAGTGCTTATGAAGTCGGAGAGAAAGAATGGGAAGATGGTATATCGGGAGATATAGGAGCGGTCTTGATCATAATACAAGAGTGGAGCAGATGACAAAAGAGGTTTTGGTTTGAGTTAATGTTGGCAAGTCCTTATGAATGATGCCCTAAAAAATAGTATATGAATATTATATTGCCTTGCAGAAATGATAAAATAATGATAAGATTAAGATAATAAAAGATGGAAATTGCGATAAGAAAGGAGAGGTTACTATGATACAGATCAGACCTGTTTCGGATTTGCGAAATAAATTTCCTGAGATTGAAATGCTTGTCAATGAGGGGCAGCCGGTATATTTGACAAAAAATGGATATGGGGCAATGGTTGTGCTTAGTTTGGAGGAATATGCAAGTCTTGTAGACAATGTGGAGATGAAACTGGATGAGGCGGACAAAATGGCAGAAACTAAGGAAGAAAGACTAAGCCATGAGGATGTGTTCAGAAACGTTAGAGGTGCAATCCATGGCAAATAAAAAATACAGACTCCAATATCTTCCTTTATTTGAGCAGGATTTGGTGCAGACGGTGAGTTACATTACAAATGTGCTAAAAAATCCCGATGCAGCGGAAAAACTTGCGAATGATGTAGAAGCGGCAATATTGGAACGTTTGGATCATCCATTGATGTTTGAACCTTATCCCTCTGCAAAAAAGAGAAAATATCCATATTATCGGATTTATGTGCGGAATTATGTGATTTATTATGTGGTTATTGGAGATGTAATGGAAGTTCGGAGATTCCTTTATGGAGCAAGAGATACGGACAGATATTTGTAGAAATAACGAGGAAGTCTCTTTTATCCGAATGTATGAATGATGACGATTTTCTCTGCATACATTGTAAAAATAGTGAGTGTAGAGGAAATCTATGAAGGAATATATCGAGGAGAGGGCGGTAGAGATCGCACATTACATCATTGATCATAATGCAACAGTGAGGCAGACGGCAAAAGAGTTCGGAGTGAGTAAAAGTACCATACATAAAGATGTTACTGAGCGTCTGCGGCAGATCAATCCCCAGCTTGCCGGTGAAGCGAGAAAGGTACTGGATTTAAACAAATCTGAGCGCCATATCCGGGGAGGCATGGCAACGCGCGAAAAATATAAAGGAAAGCATATGTATTAAAAGAGAGCTGATGTTTTTGGCTAAATAGGGTCAAAGGCATTGGCTCTTTTCTTTTTGCAAATAGACTTGTGGTGATGGACAAGAAGCCGGATGATAAGAGATGGAAGTTTTAGCGAGGTGAGAAAAAGTTACAATAAAGATAAAAGAATGGAATAGAAATGGTTTCGTAATTATCAATTTTATAATTTATAAGTAAATATATGAGAAAATTTCTCATATATTGTTTGCAAAAATGCAAAATGGAATATAATAGATGGTGAAAAGAAATATGAAATGTAGGAGGTAACTGTTATGCTATGCCAATTTACAGTCAAAAATTACAAGAGTATTCGAGATGAAGTAACATTCGACATGCAGGCTGCGGCTATTTCTGAACATGAAGATAGAATAATAAGAGATAAAGATGGAGAAATATTTTTGCCTGTTTTTGCAATATATGGCCCAAATGGCGGAGGAAAATCCAATGTATTGGAAGCGCTGCATACATTAGCAGTAAAAGTGCTTCGTCCTTTATATGCAACTGGAGACAATGAAGAACGTATTTTTCTTCAGAAAAAAATGATAATAGAACCATTTGCCTTTTCAGAGGAAACTAAAAGCGAGCCCACGGAATTTGAAATCTTTTTTCGCACAGAATTAGCAGAATATAGATATATACTGCATGTGAAAAGAGAGGTGGTTGTCTATGAAAGACTTGATCGGGTAAAAATGGATACAGGTAGGCGGTCGGCTCTTTTTGAACGTGGCGAAGAAATTATGTTAAAAGGTGCGTTTGCGAAGTTAAAGATCAGTGATGAGCTGTCTGAAACACTTCCATTATTATCTTATCTTGGAATTACTTATAAAAAGAATGAGGTAGTAAAAGACGTTTTGGAATGGTTTGAATATGGAATCGATTTCTTGAACTATGGGAATCCAATGGAAGAACTTCGTATGGCAGTATCCAGTTCGGAAGCTGTAAAACACTTGATGTTGCAGATGATCCAGGAGATGGATTTAGATATTGTAGATTTTCGTGTAGTCAAGGATGAAAATGATAGAATTGATGTATATACAAAACATATGGTAGGAGACCGTGAAACGGAATTAAATTTGCTGGAAGAGTCCAGTGGAACAAAGAAATTATTCGGTTTGATGCCTTTTATTGCAGATAGTTTATTGTCAGGAACTACCCTGGTAATTGACGAATTAGATGCCAAGATACATCCGGTATTGTTACGCTATATTATTATGATGTTCAGTAATATGAGCATTAATAAAAAGAAGGCACAATTAATCTTTACCTCTCATGATTTATCCACAATGAATAGTGAGGTATTTCGCCGGGATGAAATATGGTTTGTGGCAAAAGGAAATTCTCAGAATTCCCAATTGTACTCCTTGGTAGAGTTTAAAAATGAAAAAGGTGAATCTGTCCGTAAAGACGCAAAATTTGATAAGCAGTATCTGGAAGGTAAATATGGTGCAGATCCGTATCTTAAGCGAATCATAGATTGGGGGAAGGTTAATGCCTAAAAAAGCCAGAACGGAATCTTGGAGAAAAAAGCGTCGCCAGGAGCACTTGGAAATGAAAATTTGTAAAAATACGAAAGGAGAAATGCAAGGTGTATGATATCTCTATTATAGGTGCTGCGATTATTGATATTCTTGCTGCACCGGTAAGTGAAACAGTATTTTCCACCGGCTCTTGTCCGATGGACACGATTCAGATGTCTTTTGGAGGGGATGCGCTGAATGAGGCGGTGATCCTCAGCAGACTGGGAAAAAAGGTACAGCTGATCACAAAGGTTGGTGAAGACGAAGCCGGAAAGCGGGTACTGAATTTTATGGAAGAGAACCGGCTTTCTGTGGAGAGTGTGAAAATACAGAAAGACCTGGCAACGGGTATCAATATCGTTCTGATCAACGAAAAAGGGGAACGGCATTTCCTGACGAATCCGCATGGAAGCTTAAGAAAGCTGGCATTTGAAGATATCAACGGCTGTCTCGATGATGCGGCTCCGATTGTAAGTTTTGCGGGGATGTTCGTTTCTCCGCTGCTGAACATCGCAAAAATGAAACAGTTATTTGCCAGAATCAAGGGGAAAGATCGATTTTTGGCGGTGGACATGACAAAGGCGAAAAACGGAGAAACGCTGGAGGATATTGAAGAACTTCTTCCTTATATAGACTGTATCTTTCCGAATGAAGAAGAAATCGCTTTATTGACGGGCGAGCGGGATCCTTTTAAAAACGCAAAGCGTCTGGTATCATGCGGAGTAAAGACAGCGGTTGTCAAATGCGGGGCCGACGGATGTGTTGTAGCGGACAGGCAGGGCGTCCGGGCAATCCCGGCGGTTCCTGTGAAGGTATGTCTGGATACGACCGGAGCGGGCGATTCGTTTGCGGCAGGCTTCCTTTGGGGAATTGCGAACGGATGGCAGATTGACGAGTGTGCAAGGTTTGCCTGCGCGGCAGCTTCCTGTACCGTGGAAGCCTACGGGGCAGCAGGAGGAATTCATTCGCTGGAAGATGTGAGGAGAAGAATGAGATAGAAAGTAAAGTCACTTCGATACGGAGGAAGATGCTGATTTTCCCCGTATCGAAGTGTGTTTTGTTTAACAGGAAACTTCGTTCCCTGTTAAACAAAAACGCTCCGCGAGATGCGCACTCGCGCAAAGCAGAAATTTGTCGCTAAAGCGACCGCGCTCGGCGCGAGAGTTCCGCAAACGGAACTCTTTGTTATTTATCGGAACACCCACAGATCTTTGATCTGTCCGCTGATCTGATCGTAATCCCACAGCTTTTTGGAATTTTTCCGGCTGTTCGGATCATTGACCTTGATCTGTCCGTTTTGATACCCGGTCAGAACGATGAAATGTCCGGTCGTTGTGAAGTCTCCAGGACCTACGACAGCGACAATCGGATTTCCTACTTCCAGGTTATCGATGATCCGTTGCTCATCCAGCGGGATCTCCGTGACATCAAATCCAAGGGATACTCCTCCCTCGGAGAAGAGAGTCCAGTAGGAGCCGCTTCCATCGGAGGCATATCCGTGGGAGGAGGCAAAATCTGCCATCCAGGCAGGATTCATATTCGTGTTTCCGGTGAGGTAGATGGCTACCATGGAAAGGCAGGTTGGGCCGCAGCCGCTTAAACCGAAGAGATCTCCGGCGTACTGCTTATAACCCCAGCGCTGATCCCACTGCATGAGAAGCGGGACGGAAGACGTATTCAACGTGCTCAGGTCGATGGCAGGTGTTTCATCCTTTTTCGCCGGATATTCAAAGACAAAGTCTTTGGTTTCTTTATTCCGGTCATACAGATCGATCAGTGACTGCGGATAGTCGCTGATGTCGTATCCGTTGGCAGAAGCATACCGGCTGATTTCTTCCTCGGCGGAGCCGCCAAGGAGGGAGATGATGCCGGACACCAGTCCGGAGTCTGCGCCGGCAGAACGGTTCAGTATATAGGAGGCGCAGGCACAAAGAGCCAGAATCATGCAGAGCATAGGAAGGACAAAGTGCAGCAGGTGCCTCCGGTGTTTCCTGCGATAACGGATTGGTTTTCTTGTTCTTGTATTCATGAGAGATCATTCCTTTCTGGTAAAGTACCCAAAGTTCACATGGAAAAAGCGTGTCGGAAAATCGGAAGCGGTTTCCCTGGCACGCTTTTACTATATCAGAATGGTCGATTTGATTTTCTCGGATTCATAGACGGAAATCTGTATTTTATCCCACGAAATTCTAACGATTTCCTGACGAATATGGAAGGTCGACCCGGAAGATCACACGGTTGTCGTGACTTTCGGCAAAAATCTGGCCGCCGTGCAGTTCTACAATCTCTTTTGCGATGGCAAGACCGAGGCCTGCTCCGCCGCTTCCGGAGCCTCTGGAAGAGTCCAGACGGAAGAACTGTTCAAAGATCCGCTCCAGTTTTTCCGGCGGAATGGTGCGGCCCTCGTTTTCTACGGTGAAAGTCAGAACGCCCATGTCGACGGAAAGCCGGACATCAATGACCGTGTCCGAAAAACTGTAGTTGACCGCATTTCGCAGCAGATTGTCAAAGACACGCTGCAGTTTGTCAGGATCACAGAGGAACTCCAGATTCTGTGGAGCGTGGAAAGAATATTCCAGGTTCTTTTCCGCAAACATTGGGGCAAATTCGTAGAGAGTCTGCTCCAGCATCCTTGTCAGATTGATCCGGCTAAGATCCAGCGTCAAATGGGTCAGATTAAACCGGGTAATGTCGAAGAACTCATTGATCAGGTCCTCCAGCCGCTCTGCCTTTTCAAGAGCAACGCCCAGATATTTCTCCTGAAGTGCAGGGGAAATTTCCCTTTCATCATGAAGAAGCGTCAGATATCCGATCACGGAGGTGAGCGGCGTCTTCAGGTCATGAGCCAGATAGACGACCAGGTCGTTTTTTCGCTGTTCAGCCTCGTTGGCGGCCTTCCTGCTTTCGATGATATCAAGCCGTACCTCATTCATATGAAGGGAGGCTTCCCGCAGGTCATCGGACATAACGACAGGTTCCTCCTGATTTTTCCAGAGGCTGTCGGAGGCTGTCAGAAGCTCATCCAGATAGGCACAGGATTTAGAGAGATAACGGTATCCGAAAATAAGAGCGCCGATGAGTAGATATAAAATCATAAAGAGTTCATGGAAACGCTCCAATGTGGATATCACGATATAAAAAGTCTCATACCCGTACCATATTCTCGTGTGATAATACCAGTATATAAGAAGGAACAGAAACCCGCCGATTCCTGCATAGAGCAGGCAGGAAAAAATAAAGCGGTATAAAAGTCTGCGGCGGAGCTGTTCGGAAAGTTGATTCGTTGTCTGTTTATTCAATTTGATACCCCACTCCCCATACAGTTTTAATGTATTTCGGCTTCCGGCCGGAGTCTTTCATCTTCTCACGGAGCCGGCCGATGTGAGCCATGACCGTATTGTTATTATCAAGAAATTTTTCTCCCCAGACCTGCTCGAAGAGTTCCTCAGAGGAAACGACACGACCTTTGTTTTCGCACAGATACCATAGGATGGAAAATTCGATCGGTGTCAGAGACAGCGGGCTGCCGTTTAAGGAACATTTGTGAGAATCCTTATCAATGCTTAATCCCCGGATGTCGATACAGGAATCGGCGGCTGCATCCAAGGAAGAATCCGCCGGCGCGGCTTTTGGATTGTAGCGCTCAAAGCGGCGGAGCTGGGTCTTGACCCTTGCCACCAGTTCCAGAGGATTGAACGGTTTTGTAATATAATCATCGGCTCCAATGGTGAGACCGAGAATCTTGTCAGTATCCTCTGTTCTTGCGGTCAGCATGATGACAGGATAAAAATGCTCCTTCCGGATCTCCTGACAGAGTTTGTAGCCGTCAATGTCGGGAAGCATGACATCCAGAATCGCAAGAGACAGTTCTTCTTTCCGGATACAGTCAAGCGCATCTTTTCCATTGTAACATTTCAGGACTTCCATCCCCTCATTGGAAAGATAGACTTCCACCAGATCGGCAATGGCCTGTTCGTCGTCCACAATCAGTATTTTCCTCTTCATAACATTCCATCTCCTGTTTTTTATACTGATAAAATCCTTACACAGAAATAGAAAACTGTCAAGAAGAGAGAAAAAAAGAGGTGAGGAATATAGAAAAAGTAGACAAAAACCATGGTACGAAATTGTGAAAAGTTACGTAAATGAACAAAAAGGGACTCGAGTCCTTTTTTATATGTTAAATTCCGGTTAAGATGCAAGTAAAGACGAACGAAATGAGGACAAGCCGGTATTTTTTTTGTGTAAAAATGAGAACGGATGTCCATATTACAGGTAAGGGAAAGCGAGGTATGATTATGAATTATTCAGAAAACCCGAATAAACAATATCACATTCAGGTAGGAAAAGGAGATGTCGGACGTTATGTGATTCTTCCGGGGGATCCAAAACGGTGTGCAAAGATCGCAAAATATTTTGATGCTCCGGTTTTGATGGCAGACAACAGAGAATATGTGACTTATACCGGATATCTGGACGGTGTGAAGGTAAGCGTGACCTCTACAGGAATCGGCGGTCCGTCCGCATCGATCGCCATGGAAGAGCTGGTTATGTCCGGGGCGGATACCTTTATCCGGATCGGAACATGCGGAGGAATGCAGCTGGATGTAAAGAGCGGGGACGTGGTAATCGCAAACGGGGCGATCCGTATGGAAGGGACGACACGGGAATACGCACCGATCGAGTTTCCGGCTGTGGCGGACATCCATCTTACCAACGCACTGATGGAATCAGCAAGGGAAATGGGAGCGCCGTACCATGTCGGCATCGTTCAGTGTAAAGATTCCTTCTATGGACAACACTCTCCGGAGCGGATGCCGGTCAGCTATGAGCTTCTGAATAAATGGGAAGCATGGAAGCGGCTTGGATGCCTGGCTTCCGAGATGGAATCGGCGGCCCTCTTTGTTGTAGCAAGCCACTTAAGAGTGCGGGCAGGATCCTGCTTCCTCGTTGTGGCAAACCAGGAACGGGAAAAGGAAGGACTGGAAAATCCGGTAGTCCATGATACCGATATGGCAGTCCGGGTAGCAGTGGGAGCAATCCGGAAACTGATTGAAGCGGACAAAAAGGCAGGAAAATAAAGGAGGGTACACAGATGAGTGAAACACAGATTAAGGAACTGATTGAAACAGCCATTGCTCAACTTGCCTTCTCCTACACACCGTATTCCCATTTCAAAGTCGGGGCGGCTCTGCTTGCAAAAAACGGACAGATCTACACAGGATGCAATATAGAGAATGCTGCGTACACGCCGACGAACTGTGCCGAGCGGACAGCCGTTTTCAAGGCAGTCAGCGAAGGGATCCGGGAATTTGAAGCAATCTGTATTGTAGGCGGACCGGACGGAGAACTTTTGGATTATACACCACCTTGCGGAGTGTGCAGGCAGGTCATGATGGAATTCTGTCATCCGGACGAATTTCAGATTATCCTGGCAAAGGGAAAAGATGATTATCGGATTTATAAACTGAAAGATCTGATGCCTCAGGGATTTGGACCGGGCAATCTGGAAGAAAGGTAGGAGGAATATGAAACAGGCAAAACGGGTATTTGTAATTGTGATCGATTCTCTGGGAATCGGCGTCATGCCGGACGGGGAAAAGTTTGGAGATGTAGGAGTCAACACGCTCGGACACATTTCCGAATCAGTGGAGACCTTCCGGATTCCGGCGCTGCAAAAGCTTGGAATCGCAAATCTGACACAGCTTCGCCAGGTGCCGGCAGTAGAAAATCCACTTGGATACCAGGCGGCACTCCGGGAAAGAAGTAACGGAAAGGATACGATGACCGGACACTGGGAGATCATGGGAGTGGAGACGAAAAAGCCGTTCAAGACATTTACAGAACACGGATTTCCGAAGGAACTGATCGACGAACTGGAAAAACGGACCGGACACAAAGTGATTGGAAACAAGAGTGCCAGTGGAACGGAGATTATAGAGGAACTTGGAGAAGAAGAAATCGCAACCGGACATATGATTGTGTATACTTCAGCGGACTCGGTGCTTCAGATCTGTGGAAATGAAGAGACCTTTGATTTACAGGAACTGTACCGCTGCTGCGAAATTGCAAGAGAACTGACGATGAAAGAAGAGTGGAGAGTCGGAAGAGTCATTGCAAGACCGTATGTCGGAAAGAAACGGGGCGAGTTTGAACGGACGAGCAACCGTCATGACTATGCGTTGAAGCCTCCGGTAAAGACGGCGCTGAATGTACTTCAGGACAATGGTTTCGATGTGATTTCCGTTGGAAAGATCAAGGACATTTTCGACGGAGAAGGCATCACGGAAGCATACAAATCCAAATCCTCCGTCCACGGAATGGAGCAGACCATCGAGCTTGCAGACAAAGATTTCCGCGGACTCTGCTTTGTCAATCTGGTAGATTTCGACGCAAAATGGGGACACAGAAGAGATCCGGAAGGATATGCGAAAGAGCTGGAGATGTTTGATGAAAAATTAGCGGTTTTACTGGAAAAGCTAAGAGAAGACGATCTTTTAATCATCACGGCGGACCATGGAAATGACCCGACTTACACAGGAACCGACCACACTCGGGAGAAAGTACCGTTCCTTGCGTATTCCAGATCCATGGAAGGAAACGGAATGCTGCCGGAACAGGATACCTTTGCGGTGATCGGCGCGACGATCCTGGACAATTTCGGGCTGTCCATGCCGGAGGAGACAATCGGAACTTCCCTGCTTTCCTGTTTAAAATAAACACCATTCTACAAAAAAAGGAGGAAAAGAAGACATGAAAAGAATGAAAAAGCTTGCCGCGTTGTTTCTGGTAATCTGCATGGCGGTTTCCGTGATCGGATGCGGACCTTCCAAGTCCAGCCAGGGTACCGGGAATTCTGATTACCGTGTGGCCATGATCACGGACAGCGGCGACATAACAGACCAGTCTTTTAACCAGACAACTTACGAAGCATGTCTTGAGTACTGTACGGATAACAACATTGACTTTACCTACAAAAAGCCGGACGGAGATACGGATTATGCCCGGATTGCCATGATTGATGTGGCGGTAGCGGAAGGCTACAACATCATCGTCATGCCGGGATACATTTTTGCTCCGGCGCTGGTAGAAGTTACTTACAAATATCCTGATGTCAAATTTATTGCGCTGGATATGACGGCAGGAGATATCATTGCGGCAGCAGTCGGAAGCAAATACTATGACAATCCGGACGCATATGAAGCAGCCGATTATTACAACACTGAAAACACATACTGCGCGGTGTATCAGGAAGAAATCCCTGGATATATGGCAGGGTACGCGGCTGTGAAGCTTGGTTACCGGAAACTCGGTTTCCTCGGCGGTCAGGCGGTACCGGCAGTTATGAGATACGGATTCGGTTATGTACAGGGAATCAATGATGCGGCAAAAGAACTTGGAATTACCGATCAGATTGAAGTTGAGTATGCGTACGGCGGACAGTTCTATGGTTCCACAGAGGTAACAGCGGCGATGGATACCTGGTACAGCCAGGGAACGGAGATCGTCTTTGCATGCGGCGGCGGTATCTTTACCTCTGCGGCAGAAGCTGCTTCAAAAGTGGGCGGAAAGATGATCGGCGTGGACAGCGACCAGTCCCCGATTATTGATGCGTACGGAGAAGGAATGACGGTAACATCCGCAATGAAAGGGCTGGGAGCAACCGTAAAGGCGATGCTGGATTCCATCATTGTGACAAATACCTGGGAAGAACATGTCGGAAAGATCGAAAATCTTGGACTTGTGTCAGGAACGGATATGGATGTCAATTACGTAGGGCTTCCGGAAGATACGACACAGTGGAACGAAAACTTTACCGTGGACGATTACCATGAACTGGTACGGAAAATCTATGACGGGGAAATTACTATTGATAATTCCACCGAAAAGATGCCGGAAGTATCTGTCAAGGTAAACGAAAGACAAGGATCGATCATGTAAAAGATACCGGAAGGAGGAAGCAAAAATGGGAGAATATGCAGTGGAAATGCTTCACATCACCAAGAGATTTCCTGGGATTGTGGCAAACGATGACATTACGCTTCAGTTGAAAAAAGGCGAGATCCACGCGCTCCTCGGTGAAAACGGAGCGGGGAAATCCACGTTGATGAGCGTGTTATTCGGACTGTATCAGGCGGAAGAAGGAGAAATCCGCAAAGACGGGAAAAAAGTAGAAATCAAAAATCCGAACGACGCCAACGCACTTGGAATCGGAATGGTGCACCAGCACTTCAAACTGGTGGAATGTTTTTCTGTGCTGGATAATATCATTCTCGGCGCAGAGCCGGTACAGGGCGGATTTCTGAAAAAGGATGACGCAAGGAAAAAGGTAATGGAACTGTCAAACCGGTATCATCTGCAGATTGATCCGGACGCCAAAGTGGAGAATATCACGGTCGGAATGCAGCAGAGAACGGAAATTTTAAAAATGCTGTACCGGGACAATGAAATTCTGATTTTTGACGAGCCGACGGCAGTGCTGACCGTGCAGGAAATCGAGGAACTGATGCAGATCATGAAAGGTCTTGCAAAGGAAGGAAAGAGTATCCTCTTCATTTCCCACAAGCTCAACGAGATCATGGAAGTTTCTGACCGCTGTACGGTTTTAAGAAAAGGAAAATACGTCGGAACTGTCGAAACAAAAGACACGACGCCGGAGAAGCTTTCCGCCATGATGGTAGGAAGAAATGTCTCCTTTAAAGTAGAGAAAAAACCGGCCGAGCCTGGCGACGTGGTGCTGGATGTGAAGGACATGACCGTTGCCGGACAGAATAAAAAGGATGCGGTGCAGGATGTCAGCTTCCAGGTACGTAAAGGCGAGATCGTCTGCATTACCGGAATCGACGGAAACGGCCAGACAGAACTTGTTTACGGACTTTCCGGTCTGGAGCCGTTAAAGAGCGGAAGCATCCATATGAACGGAAAAGATATTACAAAAGCATCTGTCAGGGAACGCTCCACTTCCGGAATGAGTCACATTCCGGAAGACCGGCATAAGCACGGACTGGTTCTGGATTATTCTCTGGAGGACAATCTGGTGCTGCAGCGCTACTTTGAACCGCAGTTTACAAGCAAGGCCGGACTGATGAAGCGAAAAGAAATCCGGGAATACTCGGACCGCCTGATCGAAGAGTACGATATCCGTTCCGGACAGGGATCCTCTACTATCGTACGTTCCATGTCGGGGGGAAATCAGCAGAAGTCGATTATCGCAAGAGAGATCGACAAGAATCCGGATCTTCTGATTGCGGTGCAGCCGACACGGGGAGTCGACATCGGAGCAATTGAATCGATTCACAGGCAGCTGATCGAGCAGCGGGATGCCGGAAAGGCAGTCCTTCTGGTCAGCCTGGAACTGGATGAAGTCATGGATGTGCCGGACCGGATTCTCGTCATGTATGAAGGAAGACTTGTCGGGGAATTCAAACCGGATGAAGTGACGGTGGAAGAACTTGGTCTTTATATGACCGGCGCCAAGAAACAGGAGGTGTAGCATATGAATACAAAAAATGAAAAGAAACGGTTCCTGGAGATCGGCGGCGTACAGACGGTCATAGCGTCTCTGATCTGTATTATCCTTGGCCTTCTGGTAGGTTATATTGTGCTGCTGTGCATCAATCCGGCCGGAGCCTGGGATGCGATGACATCCATTTTAAAGAACTTCCTGTATTTCCCGAGACCGGAAGTTGCACTGGAATATTTCGGAAGCACCCTTGCCAAAACGGCGCCGCTTCTGATGTGTACCCTGTCCATCCTTTTTGCCTACAAGGTAGGGCTCTTTAACATTGGAGCTTCCGGACAGTACGCGGTAGGAGCAGGACTTGCCCTTTACCTGGCGCTTGCGTATCAGATGCCTTGGTATGTCTGCATGATCGCAGCCATGATCGGCGGAGGACTGCTCGGAGGAATCGCCGGAATCTTAAAGGCATACTTAAATGTAAACGAAGTTATCGCCGGAATCATGCTCAACTGGATCAGCCTTTACAGCGTCAACATGCTTCTGACGAACGTCAAGGAATCCAGTACGACCTATACGATGGCGCTTAAGACAAACAGCCCGGACGCCCTGATTCCGAGTCTTGGCCTGGACAAGCTGTTTTCTGACAACCGGTATGTGACCATTGCAATCCCGCTTGCAGTCATCATCGCCATCCTCGTATGGGTAGTGATGAGCAAGACAAAACTTGGATACGAATTAAAAGCAACCGGACTGAATAAAAATGCTGCAAAATATGCAGGTATGAAAGAAAAGAGAAACATGATCCTTACCATGGTGATCGCAGGATGTCTCGCAGGTCTTGGAGCTGCATTCCTTTACTTAAGCGGAATCGAGCAGTGGTCCTGTGCACAGACGGCAGTTCCGGCTATGGGATTCAACGGAATCGCGGCAGCCTTCCTCGGAGGCCTGAACCCGATCGGAAGTATTTTCTCAGCATTTTTCATCCAGCACATTACAAGCGGCGGATCCTATGTGGACAAGATGGTATACTGTGCGCAGATCTCCGATCTGATCTCGGCAATCATCATTTACTTCTGCGGTTTTGTATTATTCTTTAAATACTGCATGAACAGAAAAGCAAAGAAATAGGGAAGGAGGAAGAACATATGGCACTCTTATTACAATATACATTGATCTATGCATCAGTACTGATGCTTGTGGCCCTTGGCGGATGCTTTTCTGAACGAAGCGGTGTGATCAACCTGGGGCTGGAAGGTACCATGGTCATCGGTGCCCTTGGCGGTGCCCTGGTGATGAAGTACATGGGAGATCTTCCGGCAGCGCTGATGATTCTGACGGTTGTCCTTGGAAGTGTGATCTTTGGTATGATCTACTCCCTTCTGCTTGCAGTATCGGCCATCAACTTTAAGGCGGACCAGACACTGGTCGGAACAGCCATGAACCTTCTTGGAACAGCGGCGGCCACTGTCATTGTGAAGGCAATCAACATGGGAGAAAATGTAAACAATGTTTCCTCTTCCATTCAGTATATCGATCAGAGGAAAGCATTCTCGGCATTTAAAATCGGAAACTTTGAAGTAAGCTGGTTTATGATCCTGGCTGTCATCCTTCTGATCGTTGCGCACGTGGTTCTTTATAAAACCCGGTTTGGACTGAGACTGCGGGCGTGCGGCGAGCATCCGCAGGCAGCGGATTCCGTTGGAATCAACGTATACAAAATGCGTTATGCGGGCGTCCTGATTTCCGGATTCTTCGGAGGTCTGGGAGGAATCGTCTACATCACAGCAGGTGTCAGCGAATGGAAATTTGAAAACGGTGTGGCAGGATTCGGATTCCTTGCCCTTGCGGTTATGATCTTCGGACAGTGGGAGCCGAAGCTGATCGGACTGGCAGCGCTTCTGTTCGGTCTGTTCCGTGCACTGTCCAACGTGTACTCCGGATTCGACATTCTGGAAGCGCTCAATATCCCAAGCGCCGTTTACAACATGCTTCCATACATTATTTCCCTTGTGGTACTGGCCCTGTTCTCAAGGAACTCCAGGGCACCAAAAGCGGAAGGTATCCCTTACGATAAGGGACAACGATAACAGACGGAAATTCAGAGCAAGGAGAGAACAACATGGAACGATTTGCGATCAGAGGACAGATCTGCTATAGTGAAAATCAAAAGACAATCCGCACCATCGAGCATGGTTACGTTGTGTGCGAAGACGGAAAAAGCATCGGAGTATTTGAAACGCTTCCGGAAAAATGGAGCGGGATTCCCTGCCACGATTACGGCGACCGGCTGATCATTCCGGGACTGATTGACCTGCATGTCCATGCACCCCAGTACCCTTTCCGGGGACTGGGGATGGATCAGGAACTGATCGACTGGCTGAATACCCATACCTTCCCGGAAGAGGAAAAGTATCAGGATCCGGAATACGCAAAAAAGGCGTATGAAATTTTTCTGGATGATCTGCTTCACAGCGCGACAACGAGAGCCTGCGTCTTTGGCACCTGCCATCCGGACGCTACACTCTGGCTCATGGAACAGATGGAGGTGGCAGGACTTGCGGGCTATGTAGGAAAGGTCAATATGGACCGGAACAGCCCGGAAGGTCTGTGTGAGGAAAGCGCCAAAGCATCCGCGGAAGCGACAGAGAACTGGATTCTGGCCGCAAAGAATCTTTCCAATGTCAGACCAATCCTGACGCCAAGATTTATTCCAACCTGTTCCGATGAATTGATGGAACTGCTCTCCGGGCTTCAGAAACAATACGATCTGCCGATGCAGTCCCATCTCTCGGAAAATTTAAGCGAAATCGACTGGGTCAAAGAACTGCAGCCAAAGGCGTCCTGCTACGGGGATGCCTACCGGATCCACGGTCTGTTTGGCGGAGACTGCCCGACCATCATGGCACACTGCGTGTACAGTGGGGAAGAGGAAATCCGGATGATGAAAGAGCAGGGCGTCTTCATCGCCCACTGTCCGGAATCCAATGCAAACCTCTCCTCCGGAATCGCACCGGCTAGGAAATACATGGAACTGGGGATGCAGATGGGACTTGGCACCGATGTGGCGGCCGGCTCCTCGATCTCTTTGTTCCGGGCGATGGCCATGGCCATCCAGTGTTCGAAGCTTCGATGGAGACTCATCGATCAAAGTCTGGCGCCTCTGACTGTGGAAGAAGTCTTTTACCTGGCGACCAAAGGCGGCGGTGCTTTCTTTGGAAAGGCTGGAAGCCTGGAAGAAGGGTACGAGTTTGACGCGGTTGTGATCGACGACCGCAAGATCCGGCACGCCCGTCCGCTTTCCGTCCGGGAAAGGCTGGAGAGACTGATCTATCTGGACGGGGATGCCAGGGTGGAAGCAAAATATATCAAAGGGAAACAGGTAATCTGACAGAGCACGATCATGTGTGACGATTTACCAAAGGAGAACGGTAGGTGAGAAGGAATGGAAAACAAGTATCTGGCGAAGATTCTGCCGTTTTTAGATGAGATTGAAAAAGACAGAAGAAAACAGTTTGAAGAGTATTTCCGGACAGCACCCATGTGGCTGATGGACACTTTTGTGGTGGAAGAGCTGGAAAAAGGGACGGTTTTCGTGCAGGAGGGAGAGCCTGCAGACATGATTTTCTTTATCGGGAAAGGTCTGATCAAAGCCACTGATTATCGGATTTACGGAATCAACTACGATTTTACTATGTTTGACAAGGTCTATGCATTCGGCGGAATGGAAGTCATCATCAATCTGGACAAGTACCAGACAACCCTCCAGACGGTGACAGAGTGTACCGTACTGAAAATACCGAAAGAAGGGTTCAAGAAATGGCTGGATTCGGATATAGTCGCTCTGCAGCAGGAGAGCCGGCTGATGGGCGAATATCTTCTGGAACAGGCCAGAGACAGCCGGATGCTTCTGTTTTTACAGGGAGCGGACCGGGTAGCCTTCCTTCTGATGAAACGGTACCGCAAATATGCCCAGGGCGGCGTCCTGAGGATGAAGGGCGACCGGCAGGAACTGTCGGATTTCACGGGACTCTGTGTGAAGACAATCAGCCGTTCCATCAAGAAATTCAAGGAAAACGGGATGATTACGACACAGGGAAGCAATATCATGATTAACTATGAACAATACCGCAGAATGGAGGAGATGATCTCCGGAATTCTGGCGGAGGACTTATAAAGGAGTGGATCAAAGATGGAAAAGAAATTACAGACCTGTCTTGCAAGTATTCGCGAAAAGACAGATTTCAAACCGGAAGTGGCATTGATTCTCGGAAGCGGACTGGGAGATTATGCAGACGGAATTCAGATTGAAACGACCGTGGATTACACCGAAATCGAGGGATTCCCGGTATCCACAGTAACAGGACATAAAGGACGCTTCGTCTTTGGATATGTAGGAGATGTGCCGGTTGTCATCATGCAGGGCCGGGTTCACTATTACGAAGGTTACCCGATGTCCGACGTGGTTCTTCCTACCCGCCTGATGGGCCTTCTGGGGGCGAAAAAGCTGCTCCTTACCAATGCGGCCGGCGGAATCAACGAAAACTTCCGCCCGGGCGATTTCATGATGCTGACCGACCACATTGCCACAGGCGTGCCAAGTCCGCTGATTGGACCGAACCTGGACGAACTGGGACCTCGGTTCCCGGATATGAGCGAAGTGTACAGCCACAGAATCCAGGATGTGATCCGAAACGCCGCATCCGAGTGCGAGATTGATTTAAAAGAAGGCGTGTACGTTCAGCTTACCGGACCAAACTATGAGACACCGGCCGAAGTACGGATGTGCAAAATCTGGGGCGGAGACGCTGTCGGCATGAGCACGGCCTGCGAGGCAATGGCCGCACGCCATATGGGCATGGAGATCGGAGGAATCTCCTGCATCACCAACCTGGCAGCCGGTATCAGTAAGGAAAAACTGGATCACAAAGAAGTGCAGGAGACTGCAGACCGCGTTTCCAAAGACTTCAAACGACTGGTAACAAAGATTATCGAAACGATATAAAACGGAGTTCGAGAAACGGAAGAAAGGTGTAACGATATGGATATCAAAACAATTCCAAAACTGGATCTGCACTGTCATCTGGACGGCTCTCTGACAAAAGCCATGATGGAACGGCATCTTGGGAAAACGATCCCGGAAGATGCCCTGACCGTCTCAGAAGACTGCACAAGCCTGACAGAATATCTGGAAAAATTTGATCTTCCGGTACAGTGCCTGCAGGACGAGGCAGGACTGGAAGACGGTGCGTATACCTTTATAGAAGAGATCGCAAAGGAACATGTAGAATATATTGAAGTCCGGTTTGCTCCGATGCTTTCGGTTCACGAAAACTTAAGCTGCGCAAAGGTAATTGAGGCCGTGTGGAAAGGAATGGAGCGGGCGAAGGCCGATTTTCAGGTACAGTACGGGATCATCGTCTGTGCCATGAGAAATCACAGCCCGGAGCAGAACCTGTCCATGCTGAAATGTGCAAGGGAATATCTGGGACACGGTGTCTGTGCCCTGGATCTGGCAGGGGATGAATCCGCATTTCCGACCGCGGAGTTCCGTGACATTTTTGTGGAAGCAAAACGTCTGGGCATGCCGTTTACCATTCATTCCGGGGAAACCGGAAATCTGGAAAATGTCCGGGAAGCCTACCAACTGGGAGCCAGACGGATCGGACACGGCATCGCGCTTCGCAAGGATCCGGAACTGATGAAAGCCTATGCAAAGGCCGGAATCGGTGTAGAGATGTGTCCGACCAGCAACTTTCAGACGAAGGCGGCAGCAGGATGGGAAGACTATCCGCTTCGCCGGTTTGTAGATGCAGGAATCAAGGTCAGCATCAACACAGACAACCGGACAGTCAGCGGTACAACCATGACAAAAGAGCTGACGAGAGTCTATGAGCAGTACGGACAGGATGACGAACTGATTCTCACCCTGCTTCGCAACGCCGCGGAAACGGCATTTGACCCGGAAATCAAAGAGATACTGGAAACGAAATGGAAAGGGATATAAGATGGAAAAGAAAGAAATTTTGAAATATGTAGACCATACCCTGCTGACTCAGGGAGCAACCTGGGAGGAGATCCGCCAGATTCTGGATGACGCCATGAAATATGAGACGGCGTCCGCCTGCATCCCGGCATCTTATGTAAAACAGGCAGCGGATTATGTGGAAGGGAAACTTCCGATCTGCACTGTGATCGGATTCCCTAACGGGTACAGCACAACGGCAGTCAAAGTATTTGAAACAAAAGACGCCATCGAAAACGGAGCCTCCGAGATTGATATGGTTATCAATATCGGTTGGCTAAAAGATAAGAAATATGAGGCGCTGGAAGACGAAATCCGCCAGATCCACGAGGCATGCGGCGGCCGTATTCTGAAAGTGATCATCGAGACGTGCCTGCTGACCGAAGAAGAGAAGATTAAGATGTGCGAGATTGTCACAAAAGCAGGCGCAGAATACATCAAGACATCCACCGGATTTTCCACCGCAGGAGCAACATTTGCGGATGTGGAACTGATGCGAAAGCATGTCGGAGCAGACGTTAAAGTCAAAGCGGCAGGAGGCATTTCCTCTTTCGATGACGCGGAAGAATTCATCCGCCTTGGAGCAGAGCGTCTTGGAACAAGCAGACTGGTGAAAATCATGAAAAACAGTCCGGACGCAGGAGCCGGATACTAAAAGGAGGAGACGGCTTGGATATCCATATGATTGTGGAGCTGGTCGGGTACTTCGGCTCTGCCCTTGTACTGCTGTCATTTCTGATGACTTCGGTGGTGAAGCTTAGGATCATCAACATGGCTGGCGGCGTGATCTGTACGATCTACTCTCTCGTGATCCATGCATACCCGACGGCAATCATGAATACCTGTCTCGTGCTGATCAACTTTTACTATCTGATGCGGATCCGGAAAACGGAGAGAGCTTACGATGTGATCGAAGGGACTCCGGAAGAATCCATGCTGCGTTATTTTGTAAAACGATATGCGGCGGACATTCAGAAATACTTTCCGGATTTTAATGCATCGGCCAAGACAATGGAAGGCTGCAACGCCGCC
This sequence comes from Drancourtella sp. An57, assembly GCF_002161525.1. Classification (NCBI taxonomy): domain Bacteria; kingdom Bacillati; phylum Bacillota; class Clostridia; order Eubacteriales; family Oscillospiraceae; genus Drancourtella; species Drancourtella sp. An57. The sequence goes on along the minus strand of NZ_NFHY01000003.1, from coordinate 131,783 downwards.
TACATCGTCTGCCATGACGATGCTCCGACAGGAATTCTGATCGGAAACCGTCGGGCGGACGGAGAGCTGGATGTAATCCTGGACTATTCTACCCCGGCATACCGGGACTGCTCGGTGGGGAAATATCTGTATTCCCGCCTGAAGGAGCAGGGAATCCGGAAACTGAGTTTTACAGAAACTCCGGGGCCTCACGAATCCTATTTGCAGACTATGGGATTTGTAAAAGAAGACGGAACATATGTCAAGGAACTGGATCAGAATGAGAATTAAAAGCAGAGTATAGAAAAGGGAATTAAAATAGAACAATCTACTTAGCAGGAAAGCAAAAGAACAGGTGCGGAAGGATTGGCGAGGAAGCTGGCCTTTCGTACCTGTTTTGGTTCCTGGGAAAGCGGATTTACTTCCGGACAAGGATTGGCTATAATGAAGAGAGGAAAAGAAAAGGAAAAGTAGGTGAGTACCAATGTCTTTTGAACTGGTTAAGCAATATTTTGAAGAGGATGGAATGGGAGAACGGGTCATGGATCTTGCACAGTCCAGTGCTACTGTGGAAGAGGCGGCACAGGCGATCGGTTGTGAACCATGTCAGATCGCAAAGACCATGTCCTTTTTCGTGGATGACGCCCCGATTCTTATTGTCCTGGCTGGCGACACAAAAATCGATAATAAGAAGTACAAAGCCCAGTTCCACCAGAAAGCCAAAATGATTCCCTGGGATCAGGTGGAAGAGGCTGTAGGCCATCAGCCGGGCGGCGTCTGCCCGTTTGTGACCAAACCGGGCATCCCGGTTTATCTGGATGAATCCCTGAAACGCTTCGAGCGGGTGTATCCGGCGGCAGGAAGCGGACACAGCGCCGTGGATCTGACGGTGGAGGAGCTGGAGAAGTATTCGGGGTGTGAAAAATGGATTGATGTGGGGAAAAGGAGCGGGGAGTGAGAGAAAATAGAGTAAACTTCCCATTTCGCCCATTTTCGGAAAATTCACTTGTAAATCAGAGGGTGCTATTCTATAATAGAAGAACCACAAAGGAAAAGAAGGAGGGTAACCCGTGAAAAACGAATTAGTAATTGTGCTTGACTTCGGCGGACAGTACAACCAGCTGGTGGCAAGACGTGTTCGTGAATGTAATGTATATTGCGAGATCTATTCCTACCGTATTGATATTGAAAAGATCAAGGCAATGAATCCAAAGGGAATCATCCTGACCGGCGGCCCGAACAGCTGCTACGAGGCAGATTCTCCGACATATACAAAAGAATTATTTGAACTCGGCATCCCGGTTCTCGGACTCTGCTACGGAGCACAGCTGATGATGCATGTGCTTGGCGGAAAGGTAACAAAAGCAGAAGTCAGAGAGTACGGAAAGACCGAGGTTTTGATTGATAAGAAAGATTCCAAAGTGTTTGAAGGTGTAGAAGATGCTACGACCTGCTGGATGAGTCATTTTGATTATATCGCACAGGTTGCGCCGGGATTTGAGATCACAGCGCACACAGCAGACTGCCCGGTTGCAGCAGCTGAAAATGCAGAGAAAAAGCTGTACGCAATTCAGTTCCATCCGGAAGTACTTCATACAGTTCGTGGAAAAGAGATGCTGTACAATTTCGTACGCGGTGTCTGCGAATGTTCAGGCGATTGGAAGATGGATGCGTTTGTTGAAAATGCAGTTGCAGATATCAGAAATAAAGTGGGAGACGGCAAAGTTCTGCTGGCACTGTCCGGAGGTGTTGACTCTTCCGTAGCAGCAGGACTGCTTTCCAGAGCGATCGGAAAACAGCTGACATGCGTGTTTGTAGACCATGGACTTCTTCGTAAAAACGAAGGAGATGAAGTAGAAGCGGTATTCGGACCGGAAGGAAACTTTGACCTGAACTTCATCCGTGTCAACGCACAGGAAAGATATTACAACAAACTTGCAGGTGTGACAGAACCGGAACAGAAGCGTAAAATTATCGGTGAAGAATTCATCCGTGTATTTGAGGAAGAGGCAAAGAAAATCGGAGCCGTAGATTTCCTCGCACAGGGAACGATTTATCCGGACGTTGTAGAGAGTGGTCTTGGCGGAGAATCCGCAGTGATCAAATCTCACCACAACGTAGGAGGACTTCCGGACTTTGTTGATTTCAAAGAAATTATCGAGCCGCTCCGCGATCTTTTCAAAGACGAAGTTCGTAAAGTAGGACTGGAGCTTGGCATTCCGGAAGATCTGGTATTCCGTCAGCCATTCCCGGGACCGGGACTTGGAATCCGTATCATCGGAGAAGTTACAGCTGAGAAAGTACGGATCGTGCAGGATGCAGACGCAATCTACAGAGAAGAGATTGCAAACGCAGGACTGGCAAGAGAAGTCAATCAGTACTTTGCAGCGCTCACAAATATGCGTTCTGTAGGAGTTATGGGAGATGAAAGAACCTATGACTACGCAGTAGCACTTAGAGCAGTAAAAACGATCGACTTCATGACAGCTGAAGCAGCGGATATCCCGTTTGAGGTACTGCAGAAAGTCATGAGCAGAATCATCAACGAGGTGAAAGGAGTCAATCGAGTATTCTACGATTTGACAAGCAAACCACCAGGAACGATTGAGTTTGAGTAAGTAAAAAAATTTGAGAACCCGCATAAACAGGGCGTTTGAAGCCTATCAAGGTTCTATTTGATAACAAATTGATAACACTGGCTGAAAAGAGTTTATTCATATTTCGCCGGAGGTTATCAGGTAAAATCCAACTGAAACCAATAGAAAAGGTCTTACTGAATTGAGTGAAATCAATTTAGCAAGACCTTTTTTGTTGGTATTTTTATTGCATATCTTGTTCAGCTTTTCGTTTTTCGCGCAGCGCTGCCCGTTCCCGGCGAGTTCGTTCGACTTCCATTTTGGGATAGGTATAACGCCATTGATCATACTGATCTTTTGTAATCTCGCCGGATTGGAGCTTTTGCTCCTGTTGAAACCATTGATAAAGCATGTCGTAGAGTTCCACATAGTCCATCCCAGTGCTTTTGTCCAGTCGGAGGCAGAGTTCACCGTCAATCTCTCCGATTTTCAGACCACGGGTATCTTCCAGGGTAAAGAGAGTGTGCATCAATCCTATATTGCTATCAATGTCCGGGACATCTAATGCATGGGGAGATACTTCAAGAATCTGTGCCAGTGCATTTAAATATTTTTCTTTGGGACTGCGGGTGCCTTTTTCGTATTGGGCGATTCGGACATCAGCTTGAGAGTCGCTGAAACCGAGCATTTTCCCTAAATACTTTTGCGTAAAGCCACGGAGTATCCTAAAATAATGGATTCTTTCGCCAATAGCCATAATCATGCTCTCCTATCTGTTTATTGATAGGTTGAGTATAACATAAAAGTATAGAAACAATCAAGAAAAACCCATACAAAAAAGTTTAATAATTTCTGTAAAACCACTTGACCAATACAAAAATGTATAGTAATATGTGACTATACAAAAAAGTATAGAAAACAAAGAAAGAGAGGTAGCCTATGGAGAAAATGTTTATGAGAGTAAGCGAAGTTATGGAGGCTCTGGATGTTTCCGAGTCTTATGCTTACAAATTGATCCGAAAACTTAACAAAGAACTGGAAAAGACAGGGTGTGTTACAATCCCCGGCAGGATTGACCGCAAGTTCTTTTACGAACAGTTTTACGGTACACAGTCATATGAAGGGAGGGATTAAAAATGCCGGTATACAAAAATGAGAAAAACGGAACGTGGTATGTGATGGCTCGTTACAAGGACTGGAGAGGTGAACGCAAGCAGAAATGCCAGCGGGGATTTACCACCAAACGAGAGGCGCAGGAGTGGGAACGGCAGTTTCAGTTGCAGAAACAGGCAAATATGGATATGACGTTAGAAAGTTTCTGCAAGTTGTATGAGGCAGATGTGCGTCCACGATTAAAAGAAAACACATGGCTTACAAAGGAAAGCATTATTCAAAGCAAAATTCTTCCTTATTTGGGGCAGAGAAAAATGTCTGAGATCACGGCAAAAGATGTGATTGATTGGCAGAATGCAATGCGGAGCCAAAAAGGGAAAACAGGAAAAACCGTATCTCCCACCTATCTGAAAACGATTCATGGACAGTTGAGTTCTATTTTCAACCATGCGATTCGTTATTACGATCTGAATATCAATCCGGCGAGAAAGGCAGGAACCATGGGGACGGAGGAAAGCAAAGAAATGTTGTTCTGGACGAAAGAAGAATATCTGAAATTTGCAGAAGAGATGATGGATAAACCTCTTTCCTACTATGCATTTGAAATGTTGTACTGGTGTGGCATCAGGGAGGGAGAACTGTTGGCATTGACACCAGCGGACTTCGATTTCGATAACCAGACAGTAACGATCAATAAATCCTATCAGCGATTAAAGGGCAGGGATGTAATTACCAGTCCAAAAACAAAGAAAAGTAACCGAATAATAAAAATGCCCCAGTTTCTCTCGGAGGAAATGGAGGACTGTATGAAATTGTATTACAGTTTGAAACCCACAGATCGATTGTTTCCGGTTACAAAACACTATTTATCTCATGAGATGGATAGAGGCTGTAAAGCTGCCGGGGTAAAACGGATCAGGATCCATGACCTTCGTCACAGCCATGTTTCCCTGCTGATAGATATGGGATTTACAGCATTAGCAATTGGAGATCGGGTAGGGCATGAAAGCGAAAAGATTACTTACCGATATGCCCACCTGTTTCCTTCAAAGCAGACAGAAATGGCAGATAAGCTCAATATTGAACGGATTGGAAGTGAGACAGAGAAAGGAGAAAACAAAGTATGTCAGTAAAGGTTTTGGATAGGCAAGGGCGTTGGAGAAATAAGATTGTGGCTTTCCGGGTATCACCGGAAGAAGATGAGCAGCTCGAAGCGGCTGTACGGCTGTCGGGATTAACAAAGCAGGATTATATTATCCGCCGTCTGCAGGAGAAAGAGATTGTAGTGGTCGGAAATCCCAGAGTGTACAAGGCTTTGAAAAATGAATTAGCGAAAGTACTGGAACAATTGGAACGCATAGAGGCAGGCGTCGGCGTTTCCAGAGATTTATTAGATACAATTGAACTAATCACAAATACAATGCAGGGTATGAAAGATGAAAAAAGCCTTTAAGTGTCGGCAAACACCTAAAGGCAGAGACTTGGTAAAATACCAAATTCAATCTATCTGTATTCTACCAGAGTCCCATAATACTTTCAACCAGAAATGGAGGTAATTTTGAAAAACAGAAAAGCAGAGCCGGGACTCCGGCTGATCAATATGGAAGATGTTGCGGTGGAGCAGGTGGAATGGCTGCTCTATCCATTCATTCCCTATGGGAAAGTGACGATTATACAGGGCGATCCCGGAGAAGGCAAAACAACAATGGTATTGCAGATCATAGCAAAACTGACAAAAGGGGAGCCTGTGCTGCCAGAAAAAGATGGTGAGGAAAAACCAACAGAACAGATAGGTGAGCCAGTCAATGTGATCTACCAGACCGCAGAAGATGGGCTGGGTGATACCATAAAGCCCCGTCTTCTGGCGGCAGGCGCGGATTGTTCTAAAGTGCTTGTCATTGACGATAGTGAACAGCCGTTAACAATGTTAGATGAACGTCTGGAACAGGCAATCCGGCAGACAAACGCCCGTCTTGTAGTCTTAGATCCGATTCAGAGTTTTGTTGGAGCGGAAGTAGATATGCACCGGGCAAATGAAATCCGTCCACTGATGAAACGGGTATCTGTGCTGGCAGAAAAATACCACTGTGCGATCGTACTGATCGGTCATATGAATAAGAACAGCACTGGGAAATCTTCATATAGAGGGCTTGGTTCTATCGACTTTCAGGCGGCGGCAAGGAGCGTTCTGATCGTAGGGCGTGTGAAGAACGAGCCGGAGATTAGAGTAGTATGCCATGTAAAAAGTTCCCTTGCGCCAGAAGGAAAATCAATCGCTTTCCGTTTGGATAAAGACAACGGATTTGAGTGGATCGGGGAATATGACATCAGTGCGGATGATCTGCTGAGCGGCAATAATCGTGGACAGAAGATAAAAGAGGCAAAAGAGTTCCTGCTAGAGATATTGGCGGATGGAGCAGTCGAACAGAATCTGATTATTAGGGAGTCAGAAAGCTATGGCATTAAAGGGAAAACGCTTTGGAATGCGAAGAAGGCTCTTGGCGTTCAGTCGATAAAAACCGGCGGACACTGGTCGTGGGGATTGCCGGAACAATAAGTCAACATGGCAAGATTACCATTTCTTTAAGAATAGGTAATGTTGCCACCTTGAAAGGAGATTTGGATGAAGCAGGTTCAGATACCGCAGGAATTATTCATATTATTGCTCCGCTATCATCTGATGGAGGAAGACAGCCATGTGGATGAGATACGGATAGGATTGGAGAAAAAACTGGATGCGATGGTACTGCGTGAATTATATGGTAAGTCTAAGACTGCACTGACAGAGACAGAACGGGGAAAAGCCCGGCAGGAATATCTGGACAGGAGGGGGATACCGGACAGCTTTCGTTGGTAAAGATTTCTTTGGGGATATAGGACAGGAGCGTGGCACGCTCCTGTGATAGCGGACAAGGCGGAAGGAGGAATTTTATGATTATCCAGCCGGAACGTGGGACACGGAATATTAACGAAAAATTTTATGAGATGGAGATGAGACAGATTGCTATGCTTAATGAAATTTTTGGAGAGGTAGAGCTGACAAAAGGAGAAATGCAGACGTTGGTATGGCTTGCGGGATGGGAGGAAAGCACAGTGGCAAATGTGGTATCTGCAATGAGAAAAGCGATAGCAGCGGAAACAAAGCGGCTGGAACAGCCGCTCCGTCCATAGGACGGATAAGCTCCCGGCAGGGCGCAAAGGCAGCTTTTGATGGACGGAACGGCTGTCAAAAGTGCTTTTGCGTTACTTTCGACGAAAGTAACAAAGCTTATGCGCCGTATCCGGCGCTGAATACTACCCGAAGAGGGAGAAAGGAGAGTTATTGAAGAGGACAATCAGCTTTATGACAGGGAAAGGTTCTGTCAATCACAATAGCAGAAAATTCCATGCAAAGAATACAGATCCAGAGAGAAGTTATCTGAATGTGGAATACTGCAATGAAAATATCAAAGACGTTTATCATGAATTATTTGATGAAGCTTTAGCCCGTTATAATGAAAAACAGACGAGGAATGACCGCCGGATTGATGACTATTATGAAAAAATCCACGCTGGGAAACAGGAGAAGCCATTTCATGAGATCATTCTGCAGATTGGCGACAGGGAGACAATGGGAGCGGAAACAGAAGAAGGACGGCTGGCGGCAAAGATACTGGATGAATATATGCAGGATTTCCAGAGAAGAAATCCTACATTAAGGGTGTTTTCAGCTCATCTCCATATGGACGAGGCAACGCCCCATCTGCATATAGATTTTGTGCCATATACGACAGGAAGTAAGCGTGGACTGGATACAAGAGTATCCTTGAAACAGGCGTTGTCAGCTCTTGGTTTCAAAGGTGGAACGAGGCATGAGACAGAATTAAATCAGTGGGTGGCGGCTGAAAAGAAGCAGCTTGCCTCAATTATGCTGGAGCATGGGATTGAATGGGAGCAGAAAGGCACGCATGAAAAGCATCTGTCTCTATTGGATTTTGAAAAACAAGAACGGGCAAAGGAAGTGTCTGCGCTTGAGAAACAAAAAGCTGAGTTAGAAGAGCACAATGCTATTATGCAGGAAGTCAATGCAAAATATCTTGATCAGTTGGAGAACTTTGAGAAAGATATCTTCTCAGCGCAGGAAAGCCAGGAAGAAGCCAATAAGCAGGCAGAACAGGCAAAGAAAAAGGCGGCGCAATATGAGAAAAAGCTGACAGAGATTGCTCCTATGATAAAAGAGATGGAGCGATTTGCAGAGAAATATTCTGCTGATCCAGAAGAGGTATTGCCGGAGGCGGGAACGCTGGAAACAGGGAAATCCTACCGGGAGAAAAAGGCAAAGCCATTGATTAAGAAGGTCGTGACGGTACTGCGGTCAGTCTACCGGGCTTACCTCGATCTTTCCAGAAGATTTAACGATATGCAGAGGTCATATGAGAGGGCATGGAGTAAGGTTAATTCTCTTACAGCTCGTGTAGAAGAACTTTGGAATGAGAATAGAATACTAAAGGAAAGGCTGGGAGATTTTAATCGGATAGAACGGGCGTTAGGAAAGGATATGATTGAGAATATAGCTCAGAGGGAGAGAATGTTGGAGCAGGCGGAGAAGGAGCAGAAACGGGTGAAAAGACGAAAAATGGACAGAGGGGCAAGGTAAATGTGTTGTTAGTTGTTAGATGAAAAGGAGTTGGATAGGAATGGTAATAAGTTGTATTTATTCTGAGGAGATAAAAAATAGTACACATATAGGAAAATGGGGGATGCTCCATAGAGAATATTTAAAGCAGAAATATCCTTTAGCATTATTGAAAATGATACAAAATGGTGAGCTGAGAGAATATTTAACAGTTTTAGATAAACGGGCAGACTGTAGGTATCGTTTTTTGATTAAAGAAATCAGACAAGCTGAGGGATTGAGTGATGATATGAAGCAAATTTCTCCAATGGAATGGAGAGCAGCTATGAAAGCGGTGACAGATAAAGCAGAAAAAATTGTAAAGAAAGAATTTGTTTATATCCTTCCAAAAGTTTAAGCAGTAATAAGTTCAAGATGTACTTGAGAAACTCAAGAACATCTTGAACCAGATATTAACTCATGGTAATATAATAAAGAAGATTTTATGCGTGAAATAGGGAGGTTATATATGGCTGTCAGCTATGATAAACTCTGGAAGTTGCTTATTGATAAGAAAATGAATAAGACTCAGTTATGTGAAAGAGCCAAAATCAGTACTAATGCTATGGCGAGACTCGGCAGGAATGAAGATGTACGAGTAGAAGTTTTGACTAGAATATGCTTAGAACTGGGGTGTTCAATGGATGAAATAATCGAAGTACTTCCAGAAAAAACAGTGAAAGGATAATGCTATATGGATATAGAAAAGTACATAGACAGCGATCTTTTGGATCGATTTGAGTTTTATAATTATGGACACGCTTTAGAAATTCTTCATGATGCTTTCCCAGTGGAATGGGACGAATTGCAGGAATGCTTAAGAAAACTGAAGCTTACGCTGGCAGATATCAAAAAAGCAGGTGGGAATGAATCGCCGATACCAAAGAAGTTTGATGATGTGTTATATCCTTACGGATGGAGAGAAATCAGAATAAGCGGTGATTTGATTGTTAAGAAATATCCTCGGCAGACAGCACAGCGTAGGGGGCGTTTCGCAGATGAACCATATGAAGTTGAGACAATCGAAGGATATATTGACGGCCATAATATTGATTTTTTGAAAAATAGAGTTGCTTTTGACCTTGAATGGAATAGCAAAGATCAAACTTTTGATCGTGATTTGCTGGCTATGAGAACGTATTTTGATTGTGGCTTAATTGATGTAGGAGTTATCGTAACAAGAGCAGAGGCGCTTAATGACATTTTTAAGCAAGAAAAAGACAATAATGGACAGCCGCTGATTAAGAAATATGGTGCAAGTACTACATGGATGGGGAAACTGACATATAGACTTGATTCACGGCGAAATGGTGGTTGTCCTATTTTAGCAATAGGGATTGGAAAGGAATGTATTGAAGAATATGGCAGACTTAGCGAGTACTATACAAAACTTACAGAAATTCACAAACGGGAAGAAATATAATACAATTTATGCAGATCCGCCATGGCAGTTCCAGAATAGAACAGGGAAGGTTGCTCCAGAGCATAAACGGTTAACTCGATATGAAACTATGACAATAGAGGACATCAAGGCATTGCCTATTGCTGATATTACAGGTGATAAAGCTCATTTATATTTATGGGTTCCTAATGCGCTACTTCCAGATGGTTTAGCTGTAATGGATGCATGGGGATTTGAGTACAAGGGGAATCTTGTGTGGGAAAAAGTGAGAAAAGACGGAGGCCCGGATGGTCGTGGAGTTGGTTTTTACTTTAGAAATGTTACAGAGTTGATTTTGTTTGGAATTAAGAAAAAAAGTGCCCCAAATAGAACTCTTCAGCCTGCTCGCTCACAGGTGAATATTATCAGAGCAATGAAACGGGAGCACAGCCGTAAACCAGATGAAATCATACCAATTATTGAGGCTTGCAGTCAGGGGCCTAGAATTGAATTGTTTGCAAGAGGAGTCAGAGAAGGCTGGGATATGTGGGGAAATCAAGCCACAGAAGATTATGAACCAACTTGGGATACATATGCTAATCATACAGTTGCTCCTGCAAAATGATTTTGAAAAAGAGGTTTACATATGAAAATAGAATCATTGAAATTAAAGAATTTTAGAGGATATAAAGAAGAAATAGAAATAAAGTTTGATGATTTAACAGTGTTAGTTGGGAAAAATGATGTTGGGAAATCTACAATATTAGAAGCATTGGACATCTTTTTTAATGAGGGAAAAGGAGCTGTTAAGATTGATAAGACAGATGTAAACGTGTATGAACAGCAAAGTGGAAGTCAAGATTCTATCATTACCGTTTGTTTTACAGAATTACCTGCAAGAATTGTTATAGATTCATCTGTAGAAACAACTTTACATGACGAGTACATGCTTAATTCTCAGGGACAATTAGAAATTGCTAAAAAGTATAAAAATGGCGGATCACCTAAGGTATATATAAAAGCTAATCACCCATGTAATCCGAAGTGCTCTGATCTGCTTTTAAAGAAAAATAGTGATCTTAAAAAAATAGTAAATAATGAAGCGATAGATTGTGAAAACCAATCTGTTAATGCAATATTAAGAAAGAGTATTTGGGACAAATATAAGGATGATTTGCAGTTAACAGATGTTGAAATTGATGCTTCAAAGGAAGATGCTAAAAAAATATGGGAAAAGATTTCAGGATATTTGCCGGTCTATTCTTTATTCCAGTCCGATAGAAAGAATAGTGATGGCGATAACGAGGTACAAGATCCATTAAAGGAAGCGGTAAAACAGATATTGGGGGAAACTCAGCTACAAGAAACATTAAGCGAAATTGCTAATGAGGTTAAGGAAAAATTACAGCAGGTATCAAGCAGAACTTTACAAAAATTAAGAGAAATTGATCCTGATATTGCAGATAGCCTTATGCCAGTAATCCCATCACCAGAGAGTTTGAAATGGCAGGATGTATTCAAGAATGTTTCTATTTCTGGTGATAGTAATATTCCTATTAATAAAAGAGGAAGCGGAGTAAAAAGGCTAGTATTGTTAAGTTTTTTCAGAGCTGAAGCTGAGCGCAGACTAAATGAAGATGATAATGCTGGTGTAATATATGCAATAGAAGAACCCGAAACATCACAGCATGCGGATAATCAGAGATTATTAATAGAAGCCTTTAAGACTCTGGCAGCAACAGAGCATACACAAGTTATATTAACAACGCATAGTTCTTTTATTGTAAAACAACTTGATTTTGCAAATCTTCGTTTAATAAAAAATGGGGAGAATCATCAAAAGGAAGTATTAGGGGTATTACCGGGGCAACTTCAATATCCATCTTTAAATGAAGTTAATTACGTGGCATTTGGTGAGGCTACGGAGGAATACCATGACGAATTATACTCTTTCATTGAATTTCAGGGCTGGAAAAATAATTATATTTCTGGAAAGCAGACGAGACTGTATAAGAGGCAATTAAAAGACGGAAGAGTGGTTGATGAGCAAAAAGTTTTGACGGAATATATCAGGCATCAAATTCATCATCCTGAAAACCAAAATAATGTAAGGTATACTAGAGATGAATTAAAGAAATCCATAGATGAAATGCGACAATTTATTCAAGTTACTCTTCAAACCAGTGGAATAAATGAGCCATAGATATAAAACTGATAATAAAGCAACATAAACAGTTGTTTATTGTATGAGGGAAAAATGCGGATTAATAAAACGTGCGAAACATGTGAGTTTAATGTTGAAGGGGTATGTACTGGCGAGGGAAATTATAGTTACGGACAAAAAATTCAGGATTTCAATAAAGAATGTGATGGTTGGGGGATTTCCTTTGATTATTTCACAGAAATAACCGAAAAAATGCCGTGGTATATTAAAGATGCTTACGATAGAGGGAAAATATATTTTGAAGATGCATTAAGAAAGCTAGAAGAAGATGAAACGCCAAAAGGAACGCAAATTAACATTTATGATGCGATAGCAAAAGTATATAATATTCCTTGGTGGGAGTTGGGAGAAATATTAGGCGTTAAGACATCTGTGATAGGATATGCGGTTTGTAGAGGAACTATACCAAAACGTAAAAAACAATTCGCTACTATTTTGTGCATACCAGAGGGTTATTTTGATGCGTTCTACTCTCATCAATTGGCTGACCTAGAAAAATGTAAAAATGAGTTTTATGCGCATTATGGAAATGAATGGATTATGAAAATGCGTGAATTAGCGAGAAGGAAGATAAAGGATTAGAGGGATAAAGTAGTATAAATTTAACTATGATAACAATTTCATGATAACAAATTGATAACACTAGCAGAGACAGACCATGCAAACATGACAGTTGGAACCAAATAGAAACAAATGGAATCAAATATCCTATACAAAACTGTATAGAACTAAATTTGATTTTGCGAGTTCGAATAATCCACACAATCACAAGAACCAAGTATTTATGCGGGTTGCAAGCAAATTTGTTTAGTGATTGGCAACAAAATGGCAACATTTTACGATTATTCAAGAGATAAAAATTTTATTTCATAATGTATATAAAGAAACCTTACTGATTTTCAGAAGTAAAAAACTGAATATCGGTAAGGTTTTTCTATTTTCTTCTTTTATTTTTCTTTTTTAGTCAATTCTTTTACGAGGTAATCACTCAGTTCCTGAGATGGTACCTTGGCACGTTTCTGGTAAGTATCCAGTTCCGGGTACTTATATCTCCATTCATCATATTCTTCCTTGCTGATTTCACCGTTTTCCAGTTTGTCAGCTTGTTCCATCCATGCACGAAGCATTTCATCGACAGAGGAGCTGGGAGCAGATATGGAAGCGTCAAGACAGAGATGAGGCTGCCCGTCTATATTTTGTACTTTCAGACCATACATATCTTCCAGTGCAAACAGTGTATGCATCAGACCTATATAAGTATCAATATCCGGAACTGTTAAAGCATGAGTATTGACATCGAAGATCTGAGACATTTGTTTTACAAGATCGATTTTAGGAACTCTGGCTTCAGATTCATACTGAGCCATGCGGACATCTGAGGTTTTTCCCATGAATCCCAGTTGTTCTCCCAGTTGCTTTTGTGTCATGCCTTTGCGGTTGCGAAAAAATTTGATACGTTGTCCGATTGCCATTCTTGTTTGCCTCCTTATAGTGGTCATTCGTGTTGCCGTAATTAATTGTGATAGAAAATAAAACAATTCTGTTTAGGTTCAGTATAGCATGAGCAATTTCGGATAGCAAGAAGAACTTAAACAAAAAAATTTAATATCCTCATAAAACTACTTGACTTAAATAAAAATGTTTAGTATCATGCAAATGTAGAAACCTAAACAAATTGCGTTAAGAAGAAAGGAGAGATGCGATGTGACGAACAGAACTTTTATGACAGTAGAAGAAGTTGCAGCGGAACTGGGTGTTTCTAAGTCTTATGCTTATAAGATTGTCAAACAGCTAAATGAAGAATTACAGAAGCTGGGTTATCTTACGGTAGCTGGCAGAGTAAACACCAATTATTTCCGCAAAAAAGTATGTTACAGCGAAATGTAAGAGAAAGAGAGGAGAATTTGTATGAGTATTCATAAAGATAATGCCACTGGAAAGTGGCGAGTAGTCTATCGTTATACCGATTGGACAGGAGAAACGCACCAGTCATCCAAAAGAGGATTTCCTACAAAACGAGAAGCACAGATGTGGGAACGAGAGCTATTGCTGAAGAAAGAAGCCAAACTGGATATGACCTTCGAAAGTTTTTATGAGATTTATGTGGAGGATATGCAAAATCGAATTCGTGATAATACCTAGGGAACGAAGACAAATATTGCCAGAACCAAAATTCTTCCTTATTTCGGAAAGCGTAAGATAGGGGAAATTGAGCCAAGGGATATTATTGCATGGCAGAGTGAACTGCTTGCGATCCGGCAGCCAAATGGAAAACCGTATTCCGCCTCTTATCTGCAGAAAATTCACAGTCAGTTAAGTGCTATTTTCAACCATGCAGTTAATTTTTACCATCTTCCATCTAATCCAGCGCAGAAAGCAGGAAATATGGGAAAAGAGGAACACAGGGAAATGCTGTTCTGGACAAAAGAAGAATATCTGAAATTTGCAGATGCCATGATGGACAAGCCTGTTTCCTATTATGCGTTTGAAATACTTTACTGGTGTGGGCTTCGCATGGGCGAGTTATTAGCACTTACACCGGCAGATTTCAATTTTGAAACGCATACACTACGGATTAACAAATCCTATCAGAGACTGCACCGGGAAGATGTGATTACACCACCAAAGACATTAAAAAGTAATCGAACCATTAAGATGCCGCAGTTTTTGTGTGATGAGATGCAGGATTATCTGAAAATGCTGTATGAGCCGAAAGAGGACGAACGGATTTTCACAATTTCCAAATCTTATCTGCATCATGAAATGAACAGAGGATCAAAAGTGCCTGGGGTAAAGCGAATTCGTGTGCATGATTTGAGACATTCCCATGTATCGTTATTAATCAATATGGGATTTACGGTATTAGCAATCGCAGACCGAATGGGACATGAGAGCATTGATATCACTTACCGATATGCACATTTGTTTCCAAGTGAGCAGACACAGATGGCAGAACAGCTGGATATTGAAAGGATGGAAAAATTAAATGGAGAAAAATCTGGACAGTAAAGGAAGATGGAGAAACAAAATCGTAGCATTCCGGGTATCACCGGAAGAAGCAGAGCAGATTGATGTATGTGTCCGATTGTCAGGACTTAGCAAGCAGGACTATATCACAAAACGATTAACTGATCGGGAAATTGTGGTACAGGGGAATCCAAGAGTGTATAAAGCATTGCGAAATCAGATGGCAGAGATTTATGAAGAATTGAAACGTCTGGAAAAATGCAGTGAGGAAAACGAAGAGTTGCTGAGTACCCTGAGATTGGTTGCAGAGACACTGTATGGATTGAAAGGGGATAATGAATGACAGTAAAAGAAAAAAAGACTGCTCCGATTGCATCTGTTGGCGCAGATGTGGAACAGCCATTACAAAATTTAAAAACCAACCAAAGTATAGCAGATTTGCCCGGTAAGGGCAATCTGCAAGCCACAAATAATGCGGAAAATACAGCAAAATCAGCAAATAAAAAGAATCCAGATGATTTGGAAACAGTTTCTATGATGGAATTATACGATACCGCATATCCACCAAAACTGCCAATTGTAGATGGACTTCTGTATAACGGAACTTACCTGTTTGTCGGTTCACCGAAGATTGGAAAATCATTCTTTATGGCACAGATCGGGTATCACATCAGTAAAGGACTTCCATTGTGGGGCTTTTCGGTCAGACAGGGAACGGTTCTTTATCTGGCACTGGAAGATGATTATGCAAGGTTGCAAAAGCGGTTATCACAGATGTTTGGAATGGAAGGCAGTGAGAATTTTTATTTCGCTACAAAATCAAAATCGCTCAATGACGGACTGGAAAGGCAGCTTGTAACATTTGTGACGGAGCATAAAGACGCAAGACTGATTATCATTGATACTCTTCAGAAAGTGCGTGAGGTTGGTGGAGATAAATTCAGTTACGCCAGTGATTATGAGATTGTAACGAAGCTGAAAGCGTTCAGTGATAAATATGGTATCTGCTTTCTGGTTGTGCATCATACAAGAAAAATGGAATCTTCCGATAGCTTTGATATGATTTCTGGCACGAATGGATTGCTGGGAGCTGCGGATGGAGCATTCGTCATGCAGAAAGAAAAACGGACAGATAATAAGGCAGTTCTGGAAGTGGCAGGGCGAGACCAGCAGGATCAGAAATTGTGGCTGAACTTTAACCGTGAGAGATGTGTCTGGGAACTTACCAAAACAGAGACAGAGCTTTGGAAAGAACCAGAAGATCCAGTGTTGGAAAAAATCAAAGAACTTGTAACAGAAACTACGCCAGAGTGGGTAGGAACAGCAACAGATCTTGTGGAAGTATTGCAGGTGGAAATGCAGCCGAACGCATTATCACGAAAATTAAATGTCAGCCTGGAACGTCTGATTCTAGAATATGGAATCCAGTATAAAACAGAGCGGGGACACGACGGAAGAAAAATTAGATTAACCTTTGTCGGAAAACAAGCGTGATGATATGTGACGGTTGTGACGGTATTTTATATAGTGTGACGGTAGTGAAAATATCGTCACTATCGTCACGACCGTCACGGAAAGGAGAAACATGGAAAGAAAATTACAGGTACAGATACCAAAAGATTTATTACTGGCATTGTTCCAGTATCATCTTGCCGGGAACAAAGAATATCTGCCGGAGATAGAAAAAGCATTGATGGAAAAATTAGACAGTATGGTAAAACGTCAGTTATATACAACATTCAAAACAGCACCAACCGAGGAAGAACGGGAAAAGGCAAGACAAGAGTACTTGGATAAGTGTGGAATGCATGAGGACTTTCGTTGGTAAGGATTCTGCTTGATGACCTTATGACAGGAGCGTGCCACGCACCTGTAGATAGCAAACAAAGAGAAGGTCTGTAAGGTGTAGCCGGTAGTTGATTAGCGAAGAAAAAACTTTTCAAAAGGGAGCCCTGATTCAGGGCGTCCCTGCGGAAATGATAAATGAAGGGAGAGTGACACCATGAGAGAAGGAAGATTAGGTTACAACAGTTATAACAAAAGATATGGATTATTGTCATCAGACTTATGGATTGATCCAGGATTTCACTGCGGAGAATGTCTGGAAGTTCTAGTTGATGATCAGTGGGTAAAGACACGAATGGAAATGAATCTGGAGAGAGAATGGTATTTGGTTGGAACACCATATTGTGGAGATCTGGAATATGTACGGGCAAGGATACCGGAATAAAGCAGACAGGAAGAGTAATAGTCGGTTTGTTGTTAGTGAAAAAATAAGCCCGGATACGGGCAGAAAAAGAGGGCGGATACGCCCGAAATGAAAAGCGAAAGCCAAGTTGTGGTAGATGTAAGAAGCATCTCACAAAGCCCTCGGCGTTTGAGAGCGAAATATACCCATCGCACAAACTTCGTTTATGCTCTGCGTATTTCGCCCTTGCAGGGGGCTATTATAGCCAGAAACGGCAGTAAGTTCGTAAACGGATGCCGATGCATCCACTCACAAATGAAATGGCGGAATTTATTTTGCCGAAGACAAGGAGGGAGCGCCTATCGGAAGAAATTCATTTATTCAAATGACAAAACTAAGCAATGTAAAAGGCAGGATCACTTATATATCCAGTCATGCAAAACAGGAAAACCTCTATGCAGTTTATGAAACCACAGAACGGAAATTCTGGCAGGAACTTGCAAAATGTAATCAGGAAGAATTTGCAAAAAGTGGAACAGAAGGAAAATGTATTGAGGCAAGAGAACTGATCATTGCTTTGCCAGAGAGTTTTACAGAATATCAGCCGGATAGATTGCTGCAGCTTTTTACAAATCATTTTAAACAGAATTATGGAACAGAGTGTATTGCTGCTTTGCACCACAATAAAAGAAAGACCAATTATCACATTCATTTGATATTTGCAGAACGGAAACTACTGGATGAACCAATCATTAAGATTGCCGGCAGAAATATGTTTTATGATGAAAATGGAAAGCATGTCCGAACCAAGAAAGAGATATTGGGAGAAGATGGTGAGATACGAGAAGGCTGCAGTATCGTGAAAAAAGGTGAAGTATATGAGAAAAAATTGTTTACAGTGAAAGAGGAACGCTTCAAAAGTAATTCGTTTCTGGATGAGGTAAAGCATTCTTATACAGATTTAATCAATATTTATGTGCAGAACGAGAGCCAGAAGTTGCAGGTATTTGAGCGTGGCAGAGTGTATCTTGCAACAAAGAAAATCGGAAAAAATAATCCGAAGGCACAGGAAATAGAAGCGGATAATCAAAAACGCCGAGAATGGAACAGAGCTGTTGATATGGCATTGATTAGTGGAGTGCCGGAACCGAAGATAATGGAAGTGAAGCGGAAAGAAATCACGGAGCCGATCAGGGAATCAATTGCCCGGCGTGGAAACAGACCACGATTATTTTCCAGAGTTGTAACAGTGGCGGTCGAGGCATTGGAGTTTTTGATAGCAAGTGTGCTGTTTAAGAAGCCCAGGGAAGTGCCGGAGCAGACAAGTGTGGCACAGACAGAGCGAACGGAAGCCGAACACCAAGAGCATGTTGCTGAAAATAGCATGGCAGCAATCAAGACAACAAAAGAAGAAAAGGCAGAACCGGAACAACCTAAAATGACGAGGCTTGCATCAAAGTATCCGAAACTATTTAAAGTGAATAAAGAACTGGAAGATCAAAACGGTGCAATTCAACAGAAACAAAAACAGCTTTCTGCAAAGAAGAAAGAACTGTCAGAGGTCACGGGATGGTTTAAAGGAAGAAAGAAAAAAGAATTGCAGAAAGAAATTGATGAACTGAAAAGTCAGATCAGAGATATGAAAGATTACCTTCCAAGGATTGTACAGAAAATCGGATATAGAAGTGTACAGGAATTTTTAAAAGATTTTAAGGATTCTCAATCTGAGTATAGCCAATATCGAACTGCAATAGAAAAATGGAAGAAAGAAACAGGAAAAGAGCCAGTAGCACATGGTATTAGGGCGAAGCTGGCTGAAAAGAAACAAGAAATACAGAATGAACAGAAAAATAAACAGCATACCCGTAGTCAGAACAAAAATCGGGGAGCAAGATAGGAGGACAATCATGGAGAAACACATTATGGGAGAAAATGGAATCAGTTATACTTTAGGAGAGGACGGTCTGTATTATCCAGACCTGTACCTCCCGGAAGAGACAGAGTATCCGATTGGAAAGTATGGAATGTTGAGAAAGACATATTTGCAGGAGCATCGGAAGGGATTATATCTGGAGTTGGTACTTGCTGGAAAGTTAAATGAACATCTGCATCAGATTGACGAGAAGTGTAATCAGATGATGGACAGACTGGTGGAGCAGATGAAAGAAAAGCAGGGAGTGACAGAAGAACTGAAGATGCAGGATCAGATGGTATGGGTTGGGAAAATGAATAATATCCGGGCATGTGCGGAGGAGATAATCTATGAAACATTCATATTTATGTCTGATTACGATTATAGAAAATCATTGATATGAGGGAATTGCTTTGTTATAATAACCAAGTGCATAAATTAAGAAAAATAATAGAAAATTATATAGTACGATATTAGGAGCTTCCTGTATAATTCAAATATAGGGAATCCCGTGAAAGGTGGTTGAGAAAAAAGGATACCTCAGAGTAAAATAAGATTTGCTGACTTTGCGGGTTAGTAAAAATCTTATGAAACAGAGAGGTATCTGAAATGAAGTATAACACACAAAACGCAAAAATTGCATCTATTAAGGAAGAAACTTTAGTCCTTGGGATTGATGTCGGAAGTGAAACTCATTACGTAAGGGCATTCGACTGGCGCAATTATGAATTTTCTGATAAACCGTTGGCGTTCAGTAATGATGAAGCCGGATTCCTGACATTCATGGCATGGGTTGAGGATATCAAGGAGAAAGCCGGTAAAACTGCTGTAATCCCCGGAATGGAACCAACAGGACATTACTGGTTCAATCTTGGGAAGTCCCTGCAGGACAGCGGAATGAGACCGGTTCATGTGAATCCGCACCATGTAAAAAAATCGAAGGAGATGGACGACAATAATCCCGACAAGAATGACCGCAAAGATCCGAAGACCATCGCTGCACTGGTAAATGAAGGGCGCTTTTCCTATCCCTATATTCCAACAGGAGTTTATGCAGAGATCCGGAGCCTTTCCAATCTGCGTTTTCAGACACAGGAAGAGATCACAAGGATCCGAAACCGGATCGCACGATGGATCAGCATCTATTTTCCGGAATATAAAGACGTTTATGGGGAACTGGATGCAGTAAGCGGGATGATGGTGCTTCAGGAGGCTCCGCTTCCGATGAAGATAAAAGAATTGGGAGCGGAAGGGATCAATCAGATCTGGCGGAACGCAAAGCTGAGGGGCGTCGGGATGAAGAGGGCAAAGACCCTGTTATCGGCAGCGGAGCACAGCGTTGGGAGCCAGGAGGCACCAGAAGCGGCAAGCATGGAGATCCGGAATCTGTTGGAAGACTATGAGAAGTACAGCAGACGCATGGATGACCTGATGGTTAAGATAGAAGAAAAAATCAAAGAAATCCTCTATGTAGATAAACTTCTTGAGATCAAAGGGATCGGGCTGAAAACGGTATGCGGATTTATCGCGGAGGTCGGCGTCCTGAGCAGGTTTGATGACCCAAAGCAGGTACAGAAGCTGGCAGGATATGCGATTGTAAAGAACAGCTCCGGGAAACATGCAGGTGAAAGCCATATCAGTTACCGGGGGCGGAAAAGACTGAGATACGTGCTGTATGAAGCGGCGATATCCGTGATAGGGAAAAATAGTGAATTCAGGGAGATCCACCAGTATTATCAAACAAGAGAGAAAAATCCTCTGAAGAAGATGCAGTCGGTGGTAACGGTAGCATGTAAAGTCCTTCGAGTCTTCTATGCCATACTGACAAAAGGTGTAGATTACGATGGAGAAAAGATGCTGGGAGATATCAGGAGACCCGAAAGGGGTGTCCAGGCTGCATAAGAAGATAAGCTAACCGAAGGAAGACTGACGTGGTTGAAGTGAGCAGTCAGATACAAAGAGAACTGACTGCTGACCTCAGCCACGCCGGGAAGAAAACGGATGGCTGAAAGAACTGCTGTGAAGCAGAGGAAAAGGCAGAACGTGGGAGGGGAACGTCCGCTGGGAACAGCGCTGTCACGGGAAGCCAGTCAGTAAATGTTATATTTACAAAGAATGAGCCAGTAGTCGGCAGGAATATTTTCCATAGGGCAAGACCCAGGCAAGGAGCTAAGCTGACACCCTGGTTATGGGCAGGCGGAACGAAGGAAGTGAGGACCAGTACAGAAATGTGCAGAGATCCTGGTAGACACGGGAGGTGCGCCGCCATAGGAGGAAAGGGATATACAAGGCCATGTAAAACGGAAAAACAGAGACGTTTTATTTCGTATACCCATAACCATCTATTTTCGTACCAGATACAGAAAAACGCTCATGATCGAGGCTCATTCATCTGAGATAGAAACTTAGAAATCCCTTGATTTTAAGGGGAAAAACACTTGACTAAATAGGGAGGAAAAGCTATTTCATCTTTAACTTGACATTTATGAATTGCTCCGGAGCTACCGTAATCTTAAAACATTTGGAAAGCGCAGATTTATCGTGTGAATTAATACTTCTCATGTTTGAGAGGACAATTTAGATACCTTATTGTGGTGCAAGCATGAACGGCTTTTGACCTTTTGATTCGGATCTCATAGTATGGCTGTATATAATTTATGGAATTTGGAGATTGCCAAAATGGAAAAAGAAAAAATTTTTGGAGATATAAAAGAAAAATTTTATGATATTGATTTGGGGACAGAATCAAGTATTGTTGTTAATGGAGATTCTTTAGAGTTGCTAAATAAAGTGCCGGATCATTCAATTGCTTTGATTTTAACGGATCCACCATATCATTCCACTAAAAAACGTAATATTGTAGGCGATACAAGCTTTTCAAAAGATTCAGATTATATTGAGTGGATGAAAAAGTATGCAATTGAGTGGAAACGGGTACTGAAGCACAATGGAAGTATTTTTTGTTTTTGTTCGACAGCTATGTCGGCTCAATTACAAATAATGTTTTCACAGTACTTTAATATTTTATCGGAAATTACGTGGACTAAACCTAACGCTCCAGGATATGATGGCTGGAAACAAAAAATGAAAAAGGAATCATTAAGACAGTGGTATCCACATTCTGAAAGAATTATTTTTATGGAAAATGCAGTAGACGGAAATCTTTTTAAAAGTTATTTTGGAAGCCAATTAACTGCTTGGAGGAAAAGTGTTAAGATGTCTACAATAAAACTAGCAGAAATTACGGGGGCATATGGAAAAGTAAATCATGGTGGAGCAGTTGCAAATTGGGAAGCAGGGAGAAATATTCCGAGCAGAGAACAATATGAAAAAATAAAGGCTGCGTTAACAGGGGCGGGAGTAGAAGACATTCCTGATTTTGAGGATATTATAAGACCATTTAATGTAAATAAAGACGTGGAATTTACTGATGTATGGACATTTGAAAATGTTCGGCAATATCGTGGAAAACATCCAGCAGAAAAGCCAGTTGATTTATTAAAACATGCCATCAATGCAACAACTTATCCTGGAGATATTGTGTTAGATTGCTTTGCAGGCTCAGGTTCAACAGGAGTTGCAGCATTAGAACTTGAGAGAAAAAGTATATTGTTTGAAATAGAAGAAAAATGGAGTAACTATGCGGCAGATAAGATGCAGAGCGTAGAATATTTTGCAAAAGGGAAAGTCGGAAAATAATCCGACTTTCCTAATTTTTTGCTAGAGTTTAAAAGAATCCATTTTCTTTGTTTGCATCTAGAACGCTTTGCATCCATTCTAGAGTAGGATATATACCAGAGTCTTTTACTACAACATTACAGAAATGATGTCCCCAACCAAGGTTATAAGGTTTATGATTAAATGCACCATATTTTAGTTCGTTTATATGAAATAGATTCACTTGTGTAACTGTTAGGTCGGGAACCTCACGCCCTTCGGGTTGAGCTACTTTATTTAAAAATTCATTTCCTGAAAGTTCTTTTAGACAAAGAGGACAAATTGTACAGTTGTTTTCATTTATAATTCGCATTTCTTTTAATTTTTGATAATCGAGTAATCCATTTGCTTCGCAACGCTTAAGTATTTCAGATTTTCGAAATTGAGCATCTTCCAAGGTCATACCATTTTCAGAGGCAACTTTTATACTGTCAAAGCAAAGCCAATATTCAGCTTCAAGTTGAAGACGACATTCTTGTATTGTTAATTTACGTGCATATTCATATAAGCGAATGCCTGCACCTTTGGGAGATTGGGAAGCAAAACCTAGGTTTACTTTTTTGGAACGAGTTGAATCAAGAGCTGTTGTAGCAGGTACTCTTGCAACAAAATTTCCACCTAAAGGTTTTTCTCGGCTATTGGCAGGTGTCCATTTTAATTTTTCGGGATTATATGTATCCCAATCTGAACGTGTTTCGTAAAAAACTAAGCAGTTATCCCCAAGAGATAAATGATTATTAGCGAGGAACTGTGTCGGATTGTCTGAGTTAAAGTAATCCTTAGGCGAGATAAGTACGATATATCCCTTCTCAAATTTATTTTCTAGAGCAAGTGTTCTCAGATTTTCATCTCTAATCCACTGATGGAATGGAATAAGAACAGTGTTATTTCTGCTAACTCTGTTCTGAAAGATAACATCATCATCAGCACCTCTAGTTTGTCCTGTTTTGCTTATTTTTCTTTCAAGTAGTTCTGGTAATTTTGGTAGTTTCTTAGCCATAGTTTTTACCTCCTGAGTTAATTATTTGTTTCGATGCGTATTTTATCAACAAGTCTAAAAAGTTCAGTTAGTGAAATATTAAAGCCATCAGCAATTTTTTGTATATTATTTATTGAAATATTACGATGACCATTTTCTACAGAAGCGTAATAGGTTCGATCCATATTTATATGTAATGCAAATTTTTCTTGGCTAATTTTTTGAGAAATTCGTAATTGTTTAATTGCCATGCCAAAATATAATTGAATATTCATAAAATCACCTCTTTTTTATCATAAAATTAAGAAGATTATAAGACAACGGATTATAAGTCACAAATTGTATTGACACATAAATTAAAATATAGTAGCAGCTATTGACAAAATGAATAAAAACTGATAAATTTAATAAAAAACAATGAAGCTGCTAAAAAAAGCAGCTAGAAAGGAGACGGAATGAATATTAACAAACAATTGTTGGAGGCTGCAAATCTTAATCCAACAAAAAATAGTAGACAAGAATATATTTTTACGTTATGTGAGTATATAGAAAAGAATGAATTAACATTGCCTTTATATCAAAGAGATGTTAGTTGGACATTGGCAAAATGTGTTGAATTGTTAAATTATCAACTTTTAAGTAAATCTCCCATATCTGCAATCTCCATTAACATAATAAATAATACAGAAAAGGAATTTGCAGTACCACAAGTTTCTTTTATAGAAAGGGAATTACTTTCTGAAACTGTAAGAGGGCAGATGTCTGTTGTAGATGGGCAACAGAGGTTAACAACAAATTATAAAGCATATTGCAATCATCCAGATTTAAAAAGTGTAGTGTTAGATTTAGGAAAGGGAGAATTTGTTATAAACGCAGAAGCATATCGGAAAAATCAGGTACCAGTTGGTGTGCTCTTGAATAAAGATGATAACAAACTAATTGCTTATACAGAAAAAAATAAAGCTTTGGCATCACCAATGGTAGTAAATGCGTTACTACAGATTAGAAATAAAATAAAGACTTACCAATATACAATTAATTTTGCAACAGATCTTACCGAAGATGAGCAGATTAACTGGTTTGAGGTCTTGAATAATGCAGGAAGTCGTGTAAGTATTATTCAAATGAGATTTTCTAAATTGAAAGCACATGGTATTGATGTGTATACACAATATACGCATGTATATCGTAATAAGGTACAGGAATATGGATATGATTTTTTTACACCGCAGAAGACAAATGTTTCATATTCAATTGCAGCATTAAATCCAGCGTATGAAGTGCTTGTTTCCGGTAAACATTCGAATAATTTTGCACCCATTTCATCTGACACAAAAGAAAATCAGCTTTGCAACTTAGAGCCAGATAAATTAAAAGAATGCTTTGAAATGACATTAGAAGCATTGGAAAGAGCTTTGAAGTTTATAGAAAATAATGATTTGGAAAAATTTAATCGTTCTGATTATGTGAATTATCTCGTTGGGTATTTTGTATTCCATAGAGAAGATATTTCGGATAAGCAAAGAGAGAAATTGATAAATTGGTATAATGGTGTTGAATTTACTAATAAATCAAATACTGCTCGGAGAAAGATTTACACGGATCTGCTAAAGATATGAGGATAAGGGGATCCGGTTTTTATCAGAGTTGGGGAAAATAATATGCAAGAGAAGTACTGGAAATATATGGTTCAAATTAAAGCATGGATATTCTATTTAGATGTGTATACAGAAGATTCTTACAGATGGGATAGGATCATTAATATTGTTGTGGCAATTGCGTCTTCAACAAGTATTGCGGCATGGGCTATATGGCAGAAATATTCGTTTGTCTGGTCTATTATAATAGCAATTTCGCAGGTGTTAACAACGATTAAAGGTTTTTTGCCGTATAGTAAGCGATTAAAGATGTTAGTTCCATTTATGGAAGATTTAAAATTTCTATATAACAAAATAGAATATAATTGGTTTAAAGTAGCATCGGGAGATTTGTCAGAGAACGAGATAAATGAATTATTATATTCTTTTAAGGATGAGTTTGCCAATATAGAAAATAAAAACTTAAAAGAAGAGACATTATTAGAAAAAGATAATTTTAGAGAAATTGCCGATAGGAAAAATGATGCATATTTTGCAAATAATTTTTAAGAGGTGTAAGGATGGACGAAAATAATAAACAAAATAAACCAACTGGAGAAAAAAAAGGAGGAAAAAGGGGGTTTTCACTTCCTCCGACAACTTCGAAACCACCAATGCCACCGGTAAAACCGCCCAAAAAGAAATAAAAGATAATCGGTTGTGGGGAGTAGTAATGTAGGTGTATACTTAGAGATAAGAAAGGGGGATGAAAATGAGAAAAGCATTGTGTGTAGGAATTGATTGTTATGAGCATGTGGATGATTTGCATGGTTGTGTAAATGATGCTAATTCAGTAAAAGCAGCTTTAGAGCGAAATGGGGATGGAACTTTAAATTTTGAAGTAAAACTCATGTGTGCTACCAGTGAGGCATCATATATAAACAGAAATGATTTAAGGGATGCTATAGAAAATTTATTTAAAACTGATTCGGAAATAGCAGTTTTATATTATTCAGGTCATGGCTCATTCGATGCATTAGGAGGATATTTATGTACGAGTGAAATACAACGTCCTGATGAAGGCGTGTCATTAAATGAAGTGATGGGATTTGTGGCACAATCGAAAGCAAGAAATAAGATCATTATACTGGATAGTTGTTTTAGTGGAGCAATTTCTAATCCTGTAGAAATGCAGAATTATTCTGTGTTACATAATGGGACAACGATACTTGCAGCTTGTGGACCATCAGAATATGCTTCAGAAGAAAATGGACATGGCATTTTTACTTCTCTTTTAGTTGAAGCATTGTATGGTGGTGCTATGAATTTATTAGGTGAAGTGTCACCAGGTAGCATCTATTCTTATATTGATCGTTCATTGGGAGCGTGGGATGAGCAAAGACCGTTATTTAAGGCCAACATTAGTAGCTTTGTTTCATTAAGAAAAAATGCACCGCCGATTCCTATTGCAGAATTACGACAAATAACGGAAATATTTACTTCACAATATGATGAATATCCATTAGATCCAACTTATGAACCTGATAAACATGAAGCAGATGTTAAAGATGTAAACAAAGAGCATGAGGCTATATTCGCAACTTTGCAAAGATTTGTAAAATTGAATTTGGTAATTCCGGTGGGAGAAGAACATATGTATTATGCTGCAATTCATCATAAATCTTGTAAGTTAACGGCACAGGGACAACATTATTGGCAACTGGTAAATAAGAATACCATCTAAGTGAAAGCAATGTAGAAGGAGAAGATTTAAATGATAAATGTATTTATACCACATCGTTGGAACAATGATGACTATGAAACAATTACTGCATTATTGGATAGAACAAAATACAATGTAAGAGATTATTCTGTCCCAAGTAGCTCACCGTTTGACAGTATTGATAGGCGATATAATGTAGATCCGCAAATCCAAAGACAGATTAAATATGCAAATGTTGTTGTTTGTTCAAATCGTCCAGCAAATAATTACGGAATGTCGATGGATGAGATACGATTTGCTATTTCTATTGGTAAGCCGGTTGTTGCTGTTAAGATTACTGAAAGTACAAGTTCTAATATTACAAATTTAAATATTCCGGTAATAGCTAAACGAAAAGATTCATTGGAGGATTGGATTCGACGGAATGTGTATTAACGTTTATTAAAGATAAGGTGGTAAGAAATGCGGATATTTATATCTCATAAATTAGAAGATGTAGCTACGGCAAATTTGATAGCAAAAGAATTGCAAGAAATTAAAGTGGAATGTTATCTTGACTTGCTTGATAATTCTATAACAGAAAACGGTAAAGCTTTAACTGATCATATACGTGCAAACTTGAATGATTGCACAGATATAATCGTTGTTATGTCGAATATAACAAGATTTTCACAATGGGTTCCATTTGAAGTAGGTATGGCAGCACAAAAAGATATGCCGACAGCGACTTTTTTGAAGGAAGATGTTTCTTTGCCAGATTTTTTGCAATATTGGCCTCGATTAAAGAGGTATACGGATATTAAAAAATACGTATTAGCGAGAAATGATGTGGATAGAGAATATCGCTTTATTTATGAATCTGTGAGCCAACAGCGAAAAACAGAACATTTTTATGATGTGTTAAAACAACGTTTATAACAAAGAGAATGTGGCAACAAATTGGCAACAGAAAATCAGCGAGCCAAAATAATATATGCAACTGAAATAAAATAACGGCAAAAAAGATAGAAAACTTAAACAAATATATTTAAGAATATCTTTGGGCTTGCCGAGTTTGAATAGCGGACGAAAATGCGAAAAAGCCCGTAAATAAAGGCTTTGCGGGACTTCTGAATTGCCCGGTGGAGTGCAAATGGAGTTAAAATTTATTTTTTTCTCTTGCTTTTATTCCGGACAATGACGAGATTTTCGCAAAATCATCCAAATTCAGAAAGATATAATTAGTGGAAATTAAAGAACAGTTTGTTTTAATGGAAGTATTTTCCGTTGGAGCAAACTGTTTTTTTTATACTCTTTTTCAATGAGCTCCTGATACCAGATACATTATGGAAGCAACCGTAAAAAAAATAATTTTTGCAAAAATCCGAAATAGGATGTCCTGTTTTGCACCTGTCAGTACAGAGTATATGAAAAGATAAATATTCAAAATACAGGATGTAAATAACGGTGAATTAGTACCATCTGCACGGTCTAACTGTACCACCCTGCCGAAACAAGAGTACCGCCTTGCCGGTTGGCTGTACCGGTCGGCAACTGCACTTTGCCAACGATGCGAACCACTTTTCCGGTGAAGTGAACCATCCTTCCGGATGGTTGATCCACTCGATATTCGATTACTTTGCCTAAAGACGGTATCTGGCGAGAATGGAGCTTGCAATGGCTGTTATCGCCTCGCTGACGCAACTACGACATTGACAAGTGCCATCCTGCCAGATGAATGACAGCTAAACAAAGCAAACGCATTCCGTGCTGATGGAGCGTTGACTCCACAGCCGATGACCTGATGTTTTCAGGACATCTTACATAGAGTCATTCCAGCACATACGCTGATGACTATAGATTATTACCTTGACAACTTAATACCGGTCGTCATCCTGACCCTGGGCAATCCTTATCATGGAATCCACATGCTCCTTAAATGACATTGGATCTCCGCCATCATAGTAGATCCTCATGTACTCCTGGTACGCCAGGTTATCGTAGAGAAGCGTGTCAGCTGCGTCTTGTCCAGCTTACGGTCCGGATGGTATTCGATCTCTTCCATACAAGCATTTGGCGCTGAAAATCCGGCATCACGGATGCATTTGGCGAGCTTATTGGCCTGGCGGCGGTTCCACTCTGCATCGACCAGGAGAGCGATCCGCTCCTCGAAGCCGAGACTGCTGTAGGTATCAGGATCGCTCAGCTGGGACTCCAGTTCTTTGGCCATGGCTGAGAACCGCATCTGCTTGAGGGTATCAATCGTTGACTGGTTGATCATATGTTTGCACCCCCTTTCCGGAAAGCATCAGCGCCTCGTGTGATCCCGTGGCGGGTGCCATTTTTCGGCACAGGTGCTTCAGCGGCTTGATTGAGGGGAATCCTATCCTGTCCGTTTTTGAGAATGGTGAGGATGCTCCTCAGCGCAGGTGTCGATGAAAAGTAAAACAGACATCGGCTTATGAAATCATTGGTAACCTGAACAAAGAACTGGAAGAACAGGGATATCTGACACTTAGAGGAAAAGTTCCAACAAAATATTTTGTAAAGCGTTTCTATGGAGTAGAAGACACCTGCGAAATCCCACAGGAAGAAGGAAAGGAATGGTTTCATGCGTAAGTAGCATGTGAAGGTGGAAAGGCAACCTATAAGTTTAGATGCTCAGATACAGGGCGTGGTATGAGTAAAAGTTTTCTTTCTCATGTGTTTGAACCGTTCGCACAAGAAGATTCCAGTGCAAGGACCAGTTATATGGGAACTGGGCTTGGAATGCCGATTGCCAAACAACTCACAGAAATGATGGGCGGAAAGATTGCGGTAGAAAGCGAATTAAATGTCGGTACAACCTTCACAGTTACAATTTCATTTGAACTCGATTCAGATTATAAAGAAGAAGACACGCTGGAAGAGGAAAATTTATCGAAAAATCTTTCGGGATTGACAGCACTTTTGGTAGAAGATAATGAGTTGAATATGGAGATTGCTAAGTTTATTCTGGAAAATGCTGGAATCAATGTCGTCACTGCAAAAGATGGAAAAGAGGCAGTCGATATTTTTGCGAAATCAGAGGTGCATTATTTTGATGTGATTCTCATGGATATTATGATGCCGGTGATGGATGGACTGACTGCTACAAAAACAATTAGATCACTGGAACGGCAAGAAGCAAAAACAATTCCTATTTTTGCAATGACTGCAAATGCGTTTCTGGATGATAAAAAACAAAGCAAAGAAGCCGGAATGAATGAACACTTATCGAAGCCGTTGGATGAAAAGAAACTGATGAATACGATTTGGAAATATACAATCGGGAAAAATTCAAATAGCAAAGAATAGTGTGTGATTGTTGGTAGAGGTATATTCGTTTTTGGGTAAATAACAATTCTAAGCGGTTGATCTTTATGGTTGACCGCTTTTTCCGCCTTCAAAAAATCAGAAGATTCTATTCCAGCAATTTCTGGTAATTCAATGAAAATCTGTTGAATACAGCATGATTCTACCATTAAGGGGTGTACTTTTTCTGAGAAAATAGATACTATAATCCCAAAAGGGGGAATGGCTATGGACCTTGTGAAAATCGGAAGCTATATTGCAGAAAAAAGAAAAAAACTTGGTATGACTCAAAAACAGCTCGCTGAGAAACTGGGGAAGAGTGATAAGTCAGTTTCTAAGTGGGAACGAGGGATCTGTTTACCAGATGTGTCTGTGTATTTAGAATTATGTGAAATATTAGGCATCAGTCTAAATGAATTTTTGGCTGGTGAAGATATTGAGGTAACTAATGTAGAAAAAAAATCGGAAGATACACTGATACAGATATCAAAAGATAGTAGTCATAAACAGCGTTATTTAAAGAAGATTATTGCTGTACTTCTTATTGTTGTGGGAGTATGTGTTATTGTTTTTGGAATCATGGTATGTAATAAATTGCGGCAACCACAAAATTATATAGAAGCAGTAGCACCAGATAGTGTAGAAATGAAAACAGCTGAATTGTTATCTGGAATTGATGGAACCATGATGTTTCGATACAATTCAAAAGATACATTTCAAACATTGTATGTTTACTTGTCAGAATACCAGTCTGGAAAACGAATTTCTCATAAGAAGGTTTTGGAACTTTCCTATGAGGATGTGAAATCTGCAAAAAATGGATGGATTGTTATTACGCCGGATTTTGATAATTTTACTGCAAAGCTTATTGCGGCAGATGAATATTCAAAATATATGACAGAAATGCCAATCTTGGAGGGTGTTGCAAACAGAGAATATTATGGCAGATCTGCAACGTCTATAGAGAACAAAAGCCCGATAGAATACGGAACAGAGCAAGGATTGGCAGCACTGATCTATGGCGAACAAGGAGTGAGTTCGTTGCCGATACAGGATATTAAAGGTGAATACATAGATACAGATAATGAGTATATGTATTATTATTCGGTTGAGTTCGTAAAATAAGAATAGTAAAAGAGAGAAGAGGATACCACAAATCATTGCTTTGATGATTCTGTGGTATCCTCTTTGTGGATTTCAGAATTTGTTTCTCAGCTTTCGGTATTCTCGCGGTGAATATCCTCTCAG
Source organism: Drancourtella sp. An57 (assembly GCF_002161525.1). Taxonomy (NCBI): domain Bacteria; kingdom Bacillati; phylum Bacillota; class Clostridia; order Eubacteriales; family Oscillospiraceae; genus Drancourtella; species Drancourtella sp. An57. The sequence continues at coordinate 100,233 of NZ_NFHY01000003.1, read as the reverse complement.
CTTGTGAAAAAGCCGACTGAAATACAGCTGGTTATCATATCCGACGATTTTAGAGATTTCATTGATGGAATAGGTTGTTGTTTCAAGTAACATCTGAGCATTGTTGATCCGGATTCCTACGATGAATTGCATTGGTGTGGAACCGGTGTATTTTTTGAAATTCCGGATAAACCAACTGACACTCATGCCTCGTGAGGCTGCGTAATCCTCTATGTTGATGTCCTGATTATAATTTTCGCTGAAATAGGTAACTGCAGTGTTCATTTCCTGATCCAGGTATTCGTTTTTCAGAATATGTTCTCGTGTCAGTTCTCGGTGGAAAGTGATTAGTAGATGACGAAGCAGAAGAACAAGCATTTCCTCATAATCATCCTGACAGCGTTGGAGTTCGATGATAATACGCTTGAAAACCCGTTCATATTCCATAGATGTGCCAACTTGGAAAACCCGTTCTTTATCCGAAAATCCATACTGACGTAAGATATTTTTAACATTGCTGCCTGTAAAATGAATCCAGTATACTTCTGTCTTATCTTCCCCATAATATTCATATTTCTGAAGCTCTTTCGGTCTGTACAGTACAATATTACCGGCGGGAACAATCGTTTCATTATCTACATTGTCAAAATGAAAATGTCCACAACCGGCAGTGATATAGATGATCTGATAATCCAGGCGTCCCCTTGGACGGTAGGTTGGTAATTTTGGATGGCTGGAAAGGCGATAAGTACCACAGCTTCCTACAATCAGTGGGCGACTTTTGTCTTTGAAATCCATATGGGAGTGGTTCAGATAACCAGTATTCATATACATAGGGCAGCACCTCTTTTCCTACTTTTTACCATTGTATCATTTAGTGCATATTTTGTCTAATCCAATTCATAGACATATTTTGCGGATTAGGATAAGATATGTATAGAAAAACAAAGAAACGTAAACAAAAAAGTAAAGAACAAGACTTGCTGTGGGAGAACAACGTATAAAAAAATGTATATGTATTGAAGGAGAGTTATTTATGATTGTACCACGTTATTATGAGGATTTAAGTGTACTGCATGAAAACACAATGCCAGCCAGAGCCTATTATGTTCCGGCATCCAAAAGAATGGACAACCTGGTGGAACACAGGGAAGAATCAGACCGTATGCAGTTATTAAACGGAACTTGGAAATTTCAGTATTATAACAGCATCTATGATATTCAGGAATCTTTTTTTGAGAAGGATTATGATACAGAAAACTTTGACGAGATTCAGGTTCCGAGTGTATGGCAGATGGCAGGATATGACACACACCAGTATACAAACATCCGGTATCCGTTCCCATTTGATCCACCGTATGTACCACAGGATATCCCGTGTGGAGCATATGCACATACTTTTGACTATCATAAAGATGAAAATGCACCAAAAGCATTTTTAAATTTTGAGGGAGTAGACAGTTGCTTTTATGTATGGGTCAATGGTTCTTATGTGGGATACAGCCAGGTTTCTCATATGACCAGTGAGTTTGATATTACCGACCTTCTTCAGGATGGAAAGAATACCATAGCAGTATTGGTAATGAAGTGGTGTGACGGTTCTTACTTGGAAGATCAGGACAAATTCCGTATGAGTGGAATTTTCCGGGATGTGTACATTTTGAAACGTCCGGAGCAGGCAATCAGCGATTATCATATAAAAACAAAGATTGAGGATATGCTTGCAAAGATAGAACTTGATGTGAAATTCTACTCTCCGGCAAATGTAAAAATTTCGATTGAAGATAAAAATGGAGCAGTTGTCGCAGTAGGAAGTATTACCGAAGAAGGAACAGCGGTGTTAGAGATTGCAAGTCCGGAGCTTTGGAATACAGAAAATCCATACCTGTACAAACTGATCCTTGAAACAGAAAATGAAGTAATTGTAGATCATATCGCACTCAGACAGATAGAGATCAAAGATCAGATTATTTACTTAAACGGACAGAAGATTAAATTCCGTGGTGTCAATCGACATGATTCTGATCCGGTTACTGGATTTACAATTAGTGTGGAACAGATTACAACCGATCTTACGCTAATGAAGCAGCACAATTTTAACGCTATCCGTTCCAGCCATTATCCGAATGCACCATTTTTCTATGAAATGTGTGACAAGTATGGATTTATGGTGATAGATGAAGCAGATATAGAGGCTCATGGACCATTTATGCTCTACAGAAAAGAAGACACGGATTACAATCGATTCAAGCGGTGGAATGAAAAAATTGCGGATGATCCGGCGTGGGAAGCAGCTATCGTTGACCGTGTGAAACTCATGGTAGAACGTGATAAAAACCGTTTTTGTATTGTCATGTGGTCAATGGGAAATGAAAGTGCTTATGGTTGCAACTTTGAAAAAGCACTTGCTTGGACAAAGAAATTTGATCCGGACCGTATCACACAGTATGAGAGTGCAAGATACCGTAATTATGATGAAACATATGATTACAGCAACTTGGATGTGTACAGCCGTATGTACCCGGCACTTTCCGAGATTCAGGAATATCTGGACAAGGACGGAAGCAAACCATTCCTTCTGGTAGAATATTGCCACAGCATGGGAAATGGCCCTGGAGATTTTGAAGATTACTTCCAGATGATACAGGATAATGATAAAATGTGCGGCGGCTTTGTCTGGGAATGGTGTGACCATGCGATTGCTCATGGCACTGCTGAGAATGGAAAGACAATCTATGCCTACGGAGGAGATCATGGCGAAGATATCCATGATGGCAATTTCTGCATGGATGGATTAGTATATCCGGACAGAACTGCCCACACAGGACTTTTGGAATACAAGAATGTCTATCGTCCGGCAAGGGTGGTTTCTTATGATAAAGAAAGTGGAGAGCTGGTACTTCACAATTATATGGATTTTGATGACCTGAATGATTATGTAAACATCAGTTATGAACTGACGCAAGATGGTCTTGTAATCGGAAAAGGTAAACTTTCAGAAGTGTCTGTGGCACCACACAGTGAAGGAAAGACAAATCTGAAAGTCAATGTTCCAGAAAGCGGAAAATGCTATTTAAAACTTATTTACCATCTGAAAAAAGAAATGCCACTGTTAGAGGAAGACCACATTCTGGGATTTGATGAAATTGAGGTAAGTCAGAAAGATGCAAAATGTCAGCTCGCAGAGAAATGGATGGAAAAAACAGCAACGAACTCTGAATTACAGGTGAATGAAAATGATACACAGATTCATATCAAAGGTCGTGAATTTTCCTACACCATAGACAGACGTACGGCTCTCTTTACAGAGATGAAATTTGCAGGACGGGAATATCTGAATCATCCGATGGAGTTGAATATTTGGAGAGCTCCAACAGATAACGATATGTACATCAAGTCTGAATGGAAGAAAGCTCACTATGATAAGGCTTACACAAGAGCCTATACGACAGAGGTTGCACAGGGAAAACATGGTGTGAAGATTACAAGCCATGCTTCCGTTGTGGCAGAGACGGTACAGAAGATTCTTGATGTGACGATTACATGGAAAATAGATGCTGCAGGAAAGATTGATGCAGATATAGCAGTAACAAAAGATGGAGAGTTCCCGGATCTTCCGAGATTTGGAGTGAGAATGTTTTTGGATAAGAAACTTTCAGATGCCAGATACTTTGGAATGGGACCACAGGAGAGCTATCGTGATAAACATCAGGCAGCGAGTCACGGTCTGTACCGGGCAAATGTAGGGGATTTACATGAGGACTATATCCGTCCACAGGAAAACGGAAGCCATTATGATTGTGAATATGTAGAGCTTAACAACAGCCGATATGGAATTGTGGCATCCGCAGAAAAGGCATTTTCATTCAATGCTTCTTATTATACACAGGAAGAACTTGAGAAGAAAACGCATAATTATGAATTGACAGAATCAGACAGCATGGTATTTTGTGTTGACTATGCATTAAATGGAATAGGTTCTAACAGTTGTGGTCCGGTTGTATTGGATCAGTATCGATTTAATGATGTATTATTCCGGTTCCAGTTTACTCTGGTTCCGTATGTAAAGGGATAATAAAGTTTTAAGTAACCCGTTAACAAGGAAGGAGAGTCTGGGTGTTTTGTAAAGTCCGGATATACAGAACAATCAGACAAAAACAAAGCAAAAAAATTTAGAATTAGGCACCATACTGTTAGGCATCTTGAGATTCTAAGTGCGATGAATATGAGGAGCAAAAGAATTCTATGGAAGAAAAAAAGTATTTAAAATGGTATAACAAAATTGGATATGGTTCAGGTGATATCGCAGGTAATGTAGTCTATGCATTCCTGACATCTTTTATGATGGTCTATCTGACAGACTCAGTAGGACTTGCTGCTGGTGTCGTAGGTACCCTGATTGCCGTATCAAAATTAATTGATGGTTTTACAGATATATTCTTTGGATCAATGATCGACAAAACACACAGCAAAATGGGAAAAGCAAAGCCTTGGATGTTATATGGCTATATTGGATGTGCCATTACATTAGTCTGCTGTTTTGCAGTACCAGTCAGCTGGGGAACAACCGCTAAATATGCATGGTTCTTTATTTCTTATACACTGTTAAATGGTGTGTTTTATACAGCTAATAATATTGCATATTCAGCACTTACATCACTCATCACAAAGAACAGCAAAGAACGTGTGCAGATGGGATCTTACCGTTTCATTTTTGCATTTTTAACAAGCCTTCTGATTCAGGCAATTACAGTTGGATTTGTAGATAAGTGTGGTGGAGATGCAGCTGCATGGAGAACTGTAGCAATTATTTATGCAATTATTGGTCTTATTGTAAATACAATTTCTGCTCTTTCTGTTAAAGAACTTCCAGAAGAGGAACTTAACGAAGGGGAAGTAAAAAATGAGGATGAGAAGTACGGAATGGTACAGGCATTTAAGCTTCTTATCAAAAACAAATATTACATGATGATCTGTGGAACTTACATTTTACAGCAGTTATACAGTGCCATGATTGGAGCCGGTATTTATTACATGACATGGGTACTGAAAAACAAAAACTTGTTCGGACAGTTTGCATGGGCAGTTAATATTCCACTGATCATTGCTTTGATTTTCACACCAACTTTAGTTGGTAAGTGGAAAGGTATGTACAAACTGAACTTAAGAGGTTATATCTTAGCAGTTATCGGTAGAGCACTTGTTGTTGTTGCCGGATATATGGGTAGCGTTCCGCTGATGATGGCATTTACGGCTCTTGCAGCATTAGGACAGGGACCATGGCAGGGAGATATGAATGCGGTTATCGCATCCTGCTCTGAATACACTTATCTTACACAGGGAAAGAGAATTGACGGAACTATGTACTCTTGTACGTCTCTTGGTGTAAAGATCGGTGGAGGTATTGGAACGGCTGTTGTTGGATGGATGCTTGATTTCAGTGGTTACGTTGGAACAAATGCAACTCAGCCACAGTCCGCACTTGATATGATGCAGTTTATGTATCTGTGGCTTCCATTAATCTTTGATGTATTGATTATGTTTGTACTTTCAAGAATGAATGTAGAAGGTGCAAATAAGAAACTGAAAGCAGAAAAAGGAATCACTGCAGATGAAGTAACAGATGCATCAGACATGGAGTAAAATTTGAAGGGAAAAGCATTGTCTGATTGAATCTTCAATTAGACAATGCTTTTACATATTATGAAACAATGAAACAGGCAAAAGAGCGGGGGACAGTATTTTGAATATAGAAGAAGCAATTGGAATGCTTAACGGGAAAGCTGCATTCAAAAGATTTATTGAAAGTTTATAAAAAAAGGACCACTTCATTTTTGTGAAATGGTCTTAAGAAAAAATATTCAGTTTTCACAAAATAGTCCTTTTAGTATTTATACATGATATGGATGCTCAAAATAGTCAGCGTAGAATACTAAAAGGTCGTTCAGATATTTTTTAAGATTGCTCATTTGCGATTCCTCCTTTCCTTGTTTACAAGTTGATTATAGGATAGATGAAAAAGGATTGCTTGCCAAATCGAAAGAAGATATAGACAAATGTTGCAAAGGGGAGTATTTCATGCAGTTAAAATATGTTGACACAAAAGAGGAGATCATAGCAGTAAATAAAAAGTCAAAACATATTGAACCACATCTTCATAATGCACTGGAGATTGTTTGTGTAACAAGTGGAACATTAGAGCTTGGTGTCGGACAGGAACTTTACCATATGGAAAAAGGAGATATAGGCTTTGTATTTCCGGATATTATTCATCACTATCAGGTACTGACACCCGGTGTAAATAAAGCGACTTATCTGATCGCATCGCCCTTTACGATTGGTAAATTTGCAGATATCATGCAGTCCATGGCTCCTGAATATCCAGTTATCAAAGCGGAAAAGGTTGAGCCGGAGGTATATAGGGTTATCAATGCGATCTTAGAGACAGAACAGTCGGATATTACAGTCGCACAGGCTTATCTTCAAATTGTGTTGGCACGCTGCATAGGAAAACTGAATCTGGTAGAGAAGAGCCATGTGGGGAGCAATGACCTTATTTACCAGACGGTTTCCTATATATCAGCAAATTTCAAAAAGAAGCTTTCACTGGAAGAGATGGCGAAAGACCTTGGAGTAAGCAAATATGTCTTATCCAGACTCTTTTCCAAAACATTTCATAGGAATTTCAACCAGTATCTTAACGATGCAAGGCTCAACTACGCATGTCATCGTTTGGAAAATACGAGTGATTCTATTACAAATATTTGCCTGGATAGTGGCTTTGAAAGTCAGAGAACATTTAACCGGGTATTTAAGGAAAGATATAAAATATCGCCTAGTGACTATCGGAGTACATGTGTAAAAGATATATTGTCATAAAAGGTTCTGCTGATAGAATAATTTACTTTGATTTCACGCCGTTATGTATTTGATTTTATGTGCGTATGATACGATATTACAATGGTCGTAGAAAATAGATTTTTCAGAAGTAAAAGAACAAGGCGTACTCTAAAGAAAAAGAAAGGCAGGGCATATATGAATATGGGAAATTCCATAATTGATTTTAACGAGAAAAAAAGGTTTATCTGCGATATGGATGGTGTGATTTATCATGGCAATCAGATATTGCCAGGTGTTCCAGAATTCATTCAGTGGTTACATGATGAAAAATAGGAACATAGGTGATATTTTATGCCTATCGCCCTGAAAACGGGCTTTTATTGCGTAACATTCAAAAATAGGGTGTCAATCTGCAAGAATTTGCTATAATAAAGGCGTGGCAACATTTTGGCAACAGAAAATCAGTAAACCAAAATAACTGATGTAATAGAAGTAAATATCGGCATGAATCCACACAAAACCTAAACAAATATAGTTAATAACATCGGGAAACACGCCGAGTTTGAGTGAGAAAAAGTCAGGAAGTTAAGAATATACAGAGGTTATAGTCGATATGGGCTAAAGAAGAAATAGTATTAAACTATTCTACAACTCATTATTGACACGTAACGACGAAGACGTTACAATTAAAGTATAAACGGAGGTGACATTATGGAGAAATCAGCAACACTTAATCTACGGATTAATCCCACATTAAAATCAGAGGCAGAGACAGTTCTTTCGCGTCTGGGCATACCAATGTCAACGGCTGTCGATATGTTCCTGAATCAAGTAGTTTTAGTTGGAGGGATTCCGTTTTCCGTTACGCTTCCAAAGGCACCGGCAGATATAGATGCCTCTCAGATGACAGATGCGGCTCTTCATGCGAAGCTTCAGAAAGGTTATGATGATTACAGAGCCGGAAGGACAGAGAACGCTGCAGAAGCATTCAAAAAGTTTAGGGAGACTCATAGGTGATGGGGAAACGGATTGTAGAAATTACCCAGACAGCTCTTGACGATATGGAAGGGATCTATGATTATATAGCAGATGTTCTTTTGGCAGCGGAGAATGCTATGGGTCAATATAATCGTATTGCAGATGCAATTCTCACTTTGGAAAGTAATCCTGAGAGATGTCCGGTTTTCGAGGTAGAGCCGGAACGATCTTGGAGAATGCGCAGAATGGTAATTGATAATTATCTTGTCTGTTACATTGTAGATCCGGATAAAGTGACAGTCACAGATGTGTTATACGGAGCTTCAAATGTGCATGCAAGACTGAAAGCAAGACATAAGGCAGACCCAGACATTTAAGTGAGCATGATAACATCATCATGATAACGAATTGATAACACTAGCAGAGACAGACCATAGAAACATGACAGTTGGAAACAAATAAAATCAAATAGAACCAAATATTCTATACAAAACTGTATAGAATTAGATTTGGTTTACGAGTTTGAATAATTAGTAAATCCCAAGAATCCTTGTAAAATGGGCGTTCTTGGGATTTCTTTTTTGCTGTGATGTTAGGGTGATGTTAATGGTGCTTCAGCTAAAGTACAGAATGCGGTCATAAAAATAGTATTTCTTCTGATGATATTTACGAATCAGAAGAAGATTTTAGAAATTATAAGAATTAGTTAAATGGAGGATTTGCTATGCCAATATGCAAATTTTGTGGAGAAGAATTTGAACTTTCTGATGCAAGAAGACGAATCGGTCGTTCTTATGGGGCTGGAATATATAATGAATACTATCCAAACGGTGATGTTTGTGAGAGTTGTGCGGTTGAAGAAATTAGTTGCGATTATGCGACTGGTGCTGAGATAAAAGAGCTGATGGGAACGTCTTGGGATGACGACTAATTGTTTTCAAAAAGGTACGGTAAAGTCCCTATAAATCCTGGCTTATTGGATAGAATTACATGGTGTTAGCACCATGTAGATAGGGCGATTAAGGAGAAATATTCGTGATACCCGTATGATACCTGTTTGGTCGGAAACCATGGATAATGAGTAAAATAAGGATATTACGAATATAAAAACCCATAAAAGTCAACTTGGCATTTAACAATTATGTTATATGTTGGTGGCGAATAGTAAACAGAGAGCCGGGAAGACGCATAAACAGCGGACTTTCCGGCTCTCTGTTTGTCTGAGTTTGTTAAATTTATTTTCTCGACAAATGGAGGATGCAGTCGTTTTATTCAGGCGCGTGCTTCCTCTGTTTGGGGATCCTGAATGTGGCCGATGACCAACATCGCCAGAATGAACAGCGCGATGGTAAATATAAAGGGCAGACGGCGGTCCAGGCTGGAAAGCCATCCGGCCAGGTAGCCGAACGGAGAGGAGAGTGCAATGGTTGAGGCCATGATCAGAGCGTTCAGGCGCGCGCGCTCCTGTGCGTTGATGCTGAGCTGGAGCAGTGCATCCTTGCGCGGATTCACCAATGCGGCGGCAACGGCAGCAGTGAATACGTAGACAAGAACAGGCACCAAACTGTTGACAGGAGAGAGAATCAACACCAGAGCAGCTGCACAGTACAGAACGAGCCCGGTCCACAGCGGAACCTTGAATTTTGCAACGCTCATACGGTGTTGGATACCGACCATAAAGACAAGCATGACGGCAGCGTTTAAAATCGGAAACACGGCCAGGTAGTTTTCAGAAAGCCCGAGCCTTTGGGTTACATACAGCCCGAAAAAGTTGGTGTTTACCATATTGCTGATATACAGCAGGACCGAAACGGCAACGGCCTTCAGAGCGCCCTTGTCCTTCAGAAGGTAAGGAATCAGTTGCCGATATTCGCCGAGCATTTGGAAAACGGAAACACCCTTGGTTTCGGCACGTCGGATTTTCCCCTGCTTTGTTTCCCTGCAGAATTTCAAGGTGATGAGCATTTTGATGATCATCGACACGGTGAAAAGCAGATACAGAACACGCACAACCGGTACTACCGAATAGGCATTGACAAACAAGCCGGAAAGCGGTGCAAAGAAGATGGACACCAGACCGCCGATGCTCACCCAGGTGTAGATATTGACAAGGTCTTTTGAGCGTGCGTCCTCGATCAGCAGACAGTACCACGCGGTCTGGTTGATCTGCTCAAAACAGTTCAGGACGGCAGCGAGTAAAAACAGCCAGAAGTTGTCGGATATAGCCCATACGAGACAAGCCAGTGCCCAACCAAAGAAGTCGCCCATCATGGTGGTGAATTTTCTACCGACTTTATCGGTCAGGATGCCACCGGAAAATGAGAAAAACACTTGAAACACCATGGCGATGGATAGAATCAGACCGATCTGCACGTCTGTGATGCCCTGGGTGTACATGTACAGCGTGGCAAACGGTGCGATCAGATTGTAAGGAATGCCCCATAAGGGCTCGATCAATGCCAGTGTGCGCGGGTTTCCAGGATTATTTTCCAAGACCTGAACCAATGGGTGTTCCCTGAGTTTTTCCAGTTTTGCTTTCAGATTCATATATATTCTCCCCGTATTCTCTCAATTTCCTCCCCATTCTATCATATCGTTCTGAAATCGAAAATAGGATTCAAGTTTTTTTCGGTAAATGAAGGGAGGGCAGATTCGAGAATATGCAATTTGAGAAGGAATAGAACATGAATAAAGAATGGTGTAAACTTAATAAAACAATGTAGTTCTTCAGAGCTTAAGGTGTTGATTGCTGCAAGTTCTGCTTGACTGTAAACACTGTTTATAATTTATATTCAAAAATAGAATATAGGTGCTTGAGAAGAGGTGCATGATATGACAATAAAAGAGGTTGAAAAACTGACAGGGTTATCACGTTCAAATGTACGCTTTTATGAAAAAGAAAAACTGATTGTTCCTGTAAGAAATGAAAGAAACGGTTATAGAGACTATTCCAATAGCGATATAGAGAATCTTAAAAAGATTGCATATCTTAGAACATTGGGAATTTCTATTGAGGATATACGAAGTATTATATCAGAAAACGTATCATTACGGGACAAGAAATTTATTTTTGCTTATCCGATAGCGTGTATTGTAATCCGTTATTTTGTCAGGCCGATTATTTACGGAAAATTGCAGATGAATTTTTATTGTGAGGTTATGACAGAGTATTTAACAAACTATATGTGCTTCCTTGCTTTATCAGTGGAACTTTTTTCTATACTTTTTATTTATGGAATAGTAAAAAATATTATAGCAATGTTAGTTGTAGATACAGTCGTATTGATTGGCGTATTGATAAGAGGGCTTGCTAAAAAGAATTCAGGTACAATGGAAGTTTAGCACTGACCAATTTATGGGATATAAATGATGGAGTCCAAAGCGTAGAGAGGGTCGTAAAGTCATCCAAATCAGATGATGGAGCGGCCCTCTCTTTTTATGTGTAACATATTGACATTTAATTTGTTATATGGGTAGATAGGATTAAGTTATGAAAAAGAGGTGAGATGCTTGGAAGAAAAAATGATAAAACAATTATATCATCAGTATGGAAAAGAATTGTTTTTGTATTTGTATTCTATGTGCCAGCAAAAAGAGTTGGCAGAAGACTTATTACAAGAAACTTTCTTAAAAGCAATCCTGGCATTACCGGAATATCACACAAATATGCGGGCATGGTTGTATAAAGTCGCAAGAAATCTTTTTTACAATTTGTATAAACGAAACAGGCGGGAAATTTGTGATGAGGAATATTTGAAGAAGATTTCTAAATTAGAGGTTGACGAATTTCTAGAAGAATATATTTCCAAACAGGAGACAAGAATTTTGTACACAGCAATGCAAAAATTATCCCCTGTTAAGAGGGAAGTACTGGAGCTACAGTATTTTGGGCAGATGCCATTAAAAGAAATTGCAAATGTTTTACAGCTTTCCCAGGAAAATGTGAGAGTGCTTAGTCACAGAGCAAAAAAAGATTTAAAGAAATTGATGGAGGTGGAAGGATATGAAGTACCGTGAATTATTAGAATTATATGATAAAAAGAAATTGCCGGAAGAACTTCAAAAGAAAGTGGAGCAGGATATCGAAAGACAAGAGGCAATCAGCGAATATTTATTTGAAAAAGATGAATTAGGTGAAGAATTACATGTTGAGTATAATCAAAGTGAAGAATACGACAAAACAGAACAATTTGCAGGTATGATTAAAAAAAGTATTCGTAAGGCATTTATAAAAATGGGGATTATCACTGGAAGTATTGTCATTGTGATTGTATGTTTGATTTTGTTTGTATTTCCTAACATTGTTTCATTGTTTTATTATGACCCGGGAAAGGAGATATTTGAAAATACAAATCAAATGAGTTTGGATCTCAGGGTGTATACAGAATTAAAAATTCCAGGATATGTTCGGGATAATGTTGTAGTACGAGATAAAGGTTATGGAAATTATGATATCAACATTTATCAAAATGTTTCCTATAATGGGAAATTTACGAATATTGCAGGTGCCTTGAATAAAGGAAATTTGAATCTTTATGATATGAATTTGCTAAATCCACCTCACGATAATGTATTTGCCTGGTTTCAGTTAGAGGATTTGAAAGAACAATCGCTTCGTGAGATAGAGGCAGCGGGCAAAGAGATGTTTTTCTCAGGTGGAACCAGAGAACAGGCCACAGAAGCTCTTCAAGGCTTAGAAGAAAATGTAAAGTATGTTTTTTATGCAACATTGGATAAAATGGTCGATTACAATGAATTTGTTAAATTTAAAAAGGAAAAGAATTCATATGCTAACTGGTGTGCCGTATATACTGGAGGAAGAATTCAAAATCTGGGCATTGAGTGCGAATTGTTACGTTCATGTAATCTGGGATGGGACACAAAGGAATATCCAGAGATGATTATATGGAATCATGACGAAGAAACGCAGCCTTTGGAGAATAAAATTGAGAATACAGAGGTTATGCAGACCCATTTTGAAAGTATGCTGAGATATATGGGAGAACAAGAATCATTTTTAAAAATGATGAATGAGACTTCTGAAATATACAAAGAGGCAGCAGAGTATATCGAAGAGAATGGAATGCTTATTTATGGGTATTCGGGAATTGCGAAAAAGGAAGAATTGCTAAACATGAATGAGTGGTCGGAAATTTATGCAATAGAAGTGAGTGAATTGAGATAATTCAGAATGAAGGACAAAATGAAGGGCAAGGAGTTATTTATGACTCCTTGCCCAAGTGCTTTTCAATTATAGAAAAATTAATCTTGTTACTCTTGTTTCAATCTTGGTAAAATAATAGAAAAGGAGTAAATAGAACATGAATAAAGAATGGTCTGAACTTAATAAAACAATGCAGGGACAAATTAAAAAGAAAGATACATATAAGATGGGGGTTGATACTTTGTTCAGTTTACGAAGTCAGTTAATGCAAACCTTAGTATCTTTAAAAGAGGAACTACGCAGAGAAGATTTTAACTCGATCCCGTTCATTAATGCTGATGGCTATCATAGTAAGACGATCGCTTATTCGATCTGGCATATTTTCCGTATTGAAGATATCGTAGCACATTCGGTGATAAAGGAAGATGAACAAGTATTTTTTGTGGGAAATTATCAAAAGCGTATCAATTCGCCCATCATTACAACAGGAAATGAACTCGTGAAACAGCAGATTGCAGATTTTTCAAAACAGCTGAATCTGGAAGAATTATATTCATATATTTTTGAAGTGCGGGAAAGCACAGAAAAAATGCTTGAACAGTTATCTTATGATGAATTAAAAAGGAAAATTTCGATAGAAAGAAAAGAATACCTGAAATCGTTGAAGGTGGTAAAGGAAGATGAAAAAGCAAATTGGCTGATTGATTATTGGTGCAATAAAGATATTCGTGGACTAATTCAAATGCCGTTCTCCAGACATTGGATTATGCACACAGAAGCCTGTTTGCGTATAAAAAATAAGATACAATAGACATTTAATTGAAGGGAGGTTATTTTATGGAATCTTTGGAGAAGATACATTAATCTTCTTACTCTGATCCGTAATCACCAGAAGAATTTTATATACTGCTTTTTCATCGCATTTTTGCTGATCTGACTTGTGCTGTTAGTTGTAGTACTGGCAATTCTGATTACCACTCCACTGGGAGCGATTGGCATGGATTTAACTTACAAAAGATTATTGACACGGGAAAGAGTGAATAAAAGTGGAGAGGTTAAAATAGTGAAAAAATGTTAAATGGGCGGATTTTTCCGCCCATTTACTTTGTATAATGAAAAGCGTAACGTACATGGAAAAGAGAATATGTGATTCATGAGAATCAAGAAAGAGGTGCTTTTATGGGTTTACCGCAGAAAAACATACTGATCAATCATTTTCAGGCTGTCGAAGATTATCTGAAACTGGATGCAAGAAATGGAAAGCATCTGCGATTTATTGAGTTGATGAAGAACAGATATATCCCTGAAGTGCAGAATCTTTTAGAAATCATTCCGGAAAGCTTTCATCCGACAGAACTTCAGAAGTTTTACGAACATACCGGGCTAAAGATACTGGTTGAGATCTACAACAGTGAATATGAAGTGACGATGTATGACAGGAAAGGGAAATACCCGAGAGAGGATGCCGTTATCTGGAATAAAGATTTTAGAGATCAGGTAGCTGAGCATCCGGAATGGCTTGAACCGCAGGAGAAAGCAGATCTGCTGATTCGTTGGATTTTCCCTCTTGAGGAAAAGAAAGAGAATATCGTTGTACATCATTATCAGTTTATATTAAGATAAAAGAAAAGGGGGCGGGGCTAAATGCCCTTGCCCTGTAGTTTGAAAGGAAATGGTGTATGGCAGAGCGGTATTCAAATAAACCATCCAAATATGAGAGATCCTACAGAATACTTGAGTATCTGAAAAAGAATACGGATCAGGAGCATAAGGTGAAGCAGTCAGATCTGAGAAAGATTGAGTATTTGAAGCAATATATCGGGAACAAGGAAACATTTAATGATACTATAGTGAATATGGCAAATGCCATGAATTCGGACAGTAACGAAAGGATAAATCCGGAGGAAGAATGGCGTATTGTTTTTGACGCCTTTGCCAAGCGATATGGGAGCGAAGGAACTGAGGAAGAAGATGAAGAGGGTACCCAGCGGATGCCGATCCGGGGATTGTACTATCATCATATATTTTCTTACGACGAGATCAACAGTCTGATAGAAGGCATTTTATTTTCAAAGACAATGACACCTGAAGACGGGGAGAAACTCATAGAAAAGATAGAGAGCCATCTTACAACAAAATTTTATCCTAAGGGAGCAAAACAGATTTGCAGAGTGAATGAACCGCAGCTTGCGGATCAGGGGCGAATACGAGAGAATCTCAAGATGATCCAGCAGGCGATTGAGGAGAGAGTGCAGATCAGATTTCGGTTTTATGGCTACAACAGGAGAAAGGAACTGGAACCTGTCAGGAAAGAGAAAGATACAGTGAGCCCGTATTACCTTGTTGCAAATGGAGGGAAATATTATCTTCTGGCATGTAAAGAGGTGACGATCAACGGAGAAATTGTCCGGAATATGTCTATCTGGAGAGTGGATTTGATGGGAGAAATGGAGATACCGGGACGTGATGAAAAACTTGGAATTCCAGGAATTCCGGCATTGAAAAAAGAGAGCGTGGAAAATCTTCCAAAGCAATGGAGTGAAGACTTTCATCTTTCACACCTTAACATGGCTTTTGATGAGCCGGTAAAAATCAGATTGAAGATAACAAGAGTGCGGGAAAAGGCAGACTATACTTTTCTTCACGACTGGTTTGGAGATACATTCCGATTCGTGGGAAAGAGTGATATTGTGGAGGTAATGTGCAGCCCGTTTGCAATGGTGAACTGGGCACTTCAATATAGTGACCGGGTGGAAGTTCTGGAACCGGAGAGTATCAGACGCCAGGTGGCGGAGAAAGCCAGGAGATTATATGAAAAATATGGAGAAAATTAAGATGAACAGAGATTATTGCTATATTGATGATGTTCTGGAAATGAAAAATAAAGGAGCATTTGATCCCGAAAAATACTGCTATGATAAGGATTGTGGCAGGAAGAGCCTGGATCCGGATTGCCGGAGTCATAGATTATATGAAGATCTGGCAAAAGTGTTTGGTGGGAAAACGAATTATGCGGAAAATGAGTTGTTATTTTCAAAAACAGAGGAGACGGAACTTACGGATGAGGAAGGTCGTAGATACGGGTCAGACTACATCGGACCTTCCTGGAACTGGGCCAGACTGGAATATGGATTTACAGACAGGGAGATCGGAGAGGGATTGAAGAGGACCAGACTTCTCGGAGGGCATATGCTTTGGTTGAGAAAGACTCCTTCCATCAACACAACGAAAGGCGGAAAAGGTATCTATGACAGGATCGATTTGTGTCTGGATGAAATCAAGAATGCCTATGAATGTGGGTTTGAAGGGGTATCCAGCCATAAACAGTCTTTGTGGCAGGAGATCTGTGAAGAAAAAGAATGGTTCGAATTATTTGGAAGAGGATGGAAAGGGTTTTCAAACTTTATTGATTTCTTCCTGCTCAATGATTATGTGAATGGGAACTATGACGTCATCTCCCTGTCCATATCCAACTGCAGGGAAGGATGTTATGAGCTGGTAAAAGAAGAATGCCGGCGTATCAATCAATACAAGATCAGTACAAAAAACAACTGCTATTTACCGGGGAGACAATTTGGCCTGAACCTTCAGGAGGATGAAGCGAAAGCGGCGTACAGACAGTATATTAATAATTGTATTTTTCTGATAGAGAAAAGGACGGAGAGTATGTTAAAGAAGCTGTCTGTGTAGCTGACCGTGTTTTGTGATAAAATGAGAATATATCAAAAATAGATTAAAAGATGACCAGATGAAACGGGAATCAGGGATTGCCGGACTGGACTATTTGGAAGGAGAGCAGAGGATGAAATTATTTCAGGAAATTACAGAAGTATACAAATATCAAAAAGCGAGTGAATTTATAAAGGAGTTTCAGATCGGAGAGGGAGACTTTGTTTTTACGAGTCAGTCAGTATTTGAGACTTATTTTCAAGAACTTCGATCAAGCGGTGCTGTTGTACATTTTAAAAGCGAATACGGACAGGGCGAACCTACAGATCTGATGGTAGATGCTCTGTTAAAAGATTTCAGAAGAACGGATTGTAACAGGGTCATTGCGATCGGCGGCGGAGCAGTGATTGATATGGCAAAGATCCTGGTGCTGGACGGAGAGGCAAAAGCTGCGGAATATTATCAAAGGAAGGTGCCGGTCAGAAAGATACGGACCTTGGTTGCTGTGCCGACGACCTGTGGAGCCGGTGCAGAGGTGTCAAATGTATCTATCGCGGAGATGACAGCTCTTCAGACAAAGCTGGGACTGGCCGGTGAGGAGATGTATCCGGATCAGGCGGTACTTATTCCGGAACTTCTCGGGAAACTGCCATGGCACTTTTTTGTAACGAGTGCGATTGATGCCCTGATCCATGCTATCGAGTCCTATGTATCGCCGAAAAGTACATTGTATACACGGATGTTTGCAAAAGAGGCTATGCAGATTTTTCTCAAGGGCTTCCGTATGTTGGAAGAGAAAGGACCAGACAGCAGAGAGGAATTGTTTGAAGACTTTCTGATAGCCAGTGATCTTGCAGGCATTTCCTTTGCCATTGCCGGAACAGGAACAGTGCATGCTATGTCCTATCCGCTTAGCGGAACTTACCATGTGACACACGGAGAGGCCAATTATCAGTTCCTGACAGCAGTATTCCAGGCATATCAGGAAACAAATCCAGATGGAGGAATCTTGGAGCTGAATACATTTCTGGCGGAAATTTTTTCGTGTGAACCTGATATGGTTTACAAGGAGATTGAAAAATTGCTGGATGGCCTGGTCCGGAGGACACCGCTTCATGAATACGGAATGAAAGAAGAAGAAATCCGAAGTTTTGCCGAGAGTGTGGAGAAATCGCAGCAGCGTCTACTGGGCCAGAGCTATGTGAAATTTGGGGCTGACGATCTGGAGAAGATTTATCGAAAACTTTATTAGGATGATGAAAAACAAATAGAAAAAGTATAGGATATGGAGTTTTTAAAAACATTAAGAAATAATTACAGATATCTTCCTTGAGGGCCGAATTGTGCCATGCTAGTATGAAGTAAATTTGAGGATGAATGGCATGAGAAAGGAGAAGTATCCTATGAGAATAAAAAAATTCATGACTCCCGAGATGTATGTGGAACGTGTGGAAGGTTCGGAGGAATGGTATCTGGGAGTTGCCTTTGAGGAAGATGTATGCGATTTGTTTGACGCGGAAATTATGGAGAAAGAAGGGAAAGAATTTCCGGGTAATTGCCCTTATTTTTTTCATTATCCTGACGGGGCAGTGTACCATCCCTTCCCACAAAAGAAACATGTCTATTATGAGAATCCGGTTTGGGACAAGGATCGTTTTGGGATTCTGGCAGTAGATTTTTCTTTGCGGAAAATTCTGATCTACACTTATATTCCCGGGGCAAAACCGGAGATCCTGCATTCCCTGGATCTGGATGAAGTGGAGGACTGTTACAATCTGAAGCTGGAGATGACTCCGTGGATATTGGGAAGGCAGACGCATAACGAATATGAGGCAATCTGGCCGGTAAAAAGGAAGTTCCCGATCGGAGACAACGAAAGCATGATCTGCAGAGACGGCAATGTGCTGTTTCTTTCACGGTGGGTGGAAGATCCGGTTTATCATGAATATGTAGTGACAATAGATATGGAGACCGGGGAAGAGCTTTGCGTAGAAAAGGGAAATCTCTATCTGATGCCGGATGGAAGTTTGTGGAATATATAAAATATGTGGGAGGCCATACGGACAGAAAAATGGCAGGTAATTAATGAGTTCTAATGCGTTTTAATGCGTTTCACACGCATTAAAACGCATTAAAAATTTGTAGAAAAGTGCATAAAGGTATATCCGTTAGACCTGGTATCATATATACTTGAACCAGGAAAAGAAATAGTACATTTTATTTCAAATCAGGCTTAGATAAGGTGGCGATTGAAATATGAAAAATGTAATACATATTTATGGAGCTTCAGGCTCTGGAACGAGTACATTAGGCAGAAAAATCAGTGAAGAATTGGGATATAAATTTATGGATACAGATGATTACTTCTGGGTACCTGCCAATCCGCAATATACCACTAAAAGAAAAAGCGAAGAGCGGCTTGCATTGATGAAAGAGGATATTATAGAAAATGAAAATGTAGTCATTTCCGGTTCGCTAGTGGATTGGGGAGATGAATTAATTCCAATGTTTACATTAGTTGTGCGGCTTGTTACGGATACAGAAACAAAGTGCATTCTGTCTTGTGGAAATGGGTGCAGCATGGGCAATGAGCAAGCATTACTTTCCTCTGGTAACAGTGCCATATGACCGATTAAATAAAACTCCGCTTATGGGAATGCAGATGCGCAAATTGATCAGCATAGACGATTTAAGTGTGATTTATGATGAGTTGCATCGGTGTGGTGTGCTGGTGGAATATCAGACAGCGGACTTTCATAAGCAGGCGAAAGATTATGTCAAACAGGCGAAAAAGATAGTGGAGGGCGGCTATCAGATAGAGAAAGACGAAGAAGGTTATTACGAAACAGAGATTTCTTGCGTGAGAAAAGTAGCCCAGAAACAGTTTCGATGCTATGGAATCAAAGGACATATTGCGGATCCGCCGGACGGAGAGAATGCAAAAAGCGACTGGCTTTTTTACAGGATCGACCAATTTCCGCCTTTGGAGGCAGGGGATCGGGTCAGATTTAAAACATCAAAATCAAAAATCAATGCTTTTCCTGATTTAGGACGTGCCAGAAATATTTATCCGGATGATTTGATGAAACTGGATTAGCAGACAGTATTGGAGGGACCTCAATGATATTCAAAGTACAGAAAATAGAGGAAGATATAGATTTTGGCTGTGAAGAGCGAATGGATGATGAGCCTGTTATGGCTGTTGTGACATTGCAGGATGAGGCAGGAGCAGAAAAGAGAGTCAAGATACCGGATCAGCTTTTGTATGATCGTGAAATCAATGAGGGAGATCAGGTGATCTTTGATGAAAATGGAAAACTGCAGAAGCGGATTCGAGGTGACTGGACTGAAAGATGCAAGAAAGCGAATGTGAATACAGAGGAATTTGTCTCAAAAATGGAAGCCCTGAAAGCGGGAAAGAAAGTAAATTGGATCTGTCCTTTCTGTGGCGGCAATGTGACTCTGCTGGAACAGGAAAGTTCACACACAGTGATCGGTTGTGATTCCTGTGATATGCGGATTCAGTTGGAGAATCACTGATTACGGGAACAAACAGAAGAAAAAGCTGTAAAATTTTACGTTGAATTTTACGGCTTTTTTCGTATAATAAAGATAACAGAAACAATAGAAATCGAAGGAAGGAGCTGAACGATATGCCAAACATTTTGCCGGTATCTGATTTGAGAAATTATAATGAAGTTCTGAAGAATTGTCGTAAAGGAGAGCCTGTATATCTTACTAAGAATGGCAGGGGGCGCTATGTGGTCATGGATATTGAAGATTTTGAGCGTGATCATGCAGAGAAGAAGCTCTGGATGAAGCTGCAGGAAGCGGAAGAAGCAGTGAAAGATGGAGAAGGATGGCTTGATCTGGATGAACTAAAAGCACTTATGGGGGAGTAAGATGTTAAAGTTGCGGATTAATCCGATTGTTGTAAAGGATTTAAAAGATATCCGGGATTATATTGCAGAAGATAATGAAGAGTATGCTGCAAAGACTATAAACGAGATTTATGGTAAATTTGAGAATCTCCAGATGTTTCCGGGAATAGGTACAAATCTTTCTAAACGAGTCAGCTTTCGGACAGATTATAAATATGCGATATGGGAAGATTATGTGATTATCTATAAAGTAAGTAGCGAATATGTGGAGATTTATCGTGTAATTAACCGATATCAGGATATTACAAGTATCTTTGATTCATAAACTAATAGAGTTGTGCGAGATGAGTATGACATCAGTGAGTGAGATTATTGAGCTTCAATCATTGTACTAAAGGAAGGAGTAGAAATGGAAATGTCCAAAAGAGACTGGAAACTTTTTCGAGAAAAATTACCTGGCTGGCAGGAGAATTATATGGCCCGTCTGATCAAGGAATATATTAGCTTGCTAAGCGCAGAGGATAAAAATGCGTCCGATAAATTTTGGGAGCTTGAGAAGAAGATTAAAACCGACAGACGTCACCCGGGAGTAATTCTGAATATGGAACAATCCAAAGCCATATATGATATTATCAGTCTTGTCAGATTTGGAGTGATTTCTTTCGATGATCTGGCAGATTTCAGTGAAGACTTACAGCAGGAAGTAAAGTTGATCCTGAACAGATAGATTATGGAAGAATAGATCGAGGCACAGAAAGAAGTGATAAGATTTTGGTGTGGAGGTACTTATGAAAAATCATAAAGTTGTCGATGGCCATCTCCTTCAAACCAATAAGAAATATTCCCATCTGAAGCTGAAGCAAAAGAACCGGATTGCGGAATGGATGTATCAGGAAACAAAGGCGTATTATGAAAAGAACTACGTGTTTCCGAATGAAGCACATCTGGATGATGTCGTAGAGAAGGTTTACGACAGGATTGAGCAGGCGGAAATCTGGATCCCTTATGAAGAGGTGTGGCATCATTACAAAAAGAAGCGTTCGGATCTGAACAGCCGGGTGCGGAGGGAACTGAATGTTGGTGAAGAAAAGTACAAAGAGAAAGCCTGCTTTATGAATCTGTGCATGATTCAGGATGAGCAGGGAAATGTTCTGGCTCTTGACAAGATGAATGACAGCTATACCGGGACGACGTTTCCGGGCGGGCATGTAGAGCCGGGAGAAACTTTTCGTGAAGCAGTGATCCGGGAAGTCCGGGAGGAAACAGGCCTTGTGATCCAAAATCCCGAGCTTTGCGGCATCTATCACTGGAATAAAGCGCACACACACAATATGATTTTTCTGTATCAGACGAAAGAGTTTTCCGGGGAACTGCAAAGTTCAGATGAGGGCCCGGTATACTGGATTTCTATGGCGGAGTTTATGAAAAAAGAACTTGCCAAAGGAATGAAAGAAGTAATGGAGATCATGATGAATCCGAACCTGCAGGAATGTTATATGCGTCTGGAAAAGGGAGTGTATCAGGGAACGTTGTGTTAGAAGAAGTCTGCAACGCAGTCAAGAATATAAACAGTAGTCAGGCGGTATGGCCCGGTATTAAGGGCCATACCGCCATTTCTCTATAATATCCAATTCCCAATCCCATCATATATTATAAAGAATAGGAAATATCAGGATGTGCATGAATATGGAAAACTATGTAAGAGCATCACTGGAAACGCATTTATTTTTCGGAAGAATCATGAAGGAACATTCGTTGTTTCTTCAGGCGGGATTCCCGGCCGGGGAAACGGGATACAGAAGCAAAGCAAGCTGGTACCGGGACGAATTTGAAAAGGTACTGTGGCAGACCGTACGGTTTTCGGACGGCATGGTAGGAAAGGATGTGCTGTGTTCCGGAGAAGTGTTCACAGAATACACGGTTATGGCGGAGCAGCAGACAGGAAGACTTACGAAGATTCCGATCGATGTCCGGATCACACAGGCGGAAGAAAATCTGCAGGCGGGAAGAGAAGCATGCAAGGACGAAAGAATGGCCAGGCGGATCCGCCAGCTGAATCATCATGTTCTGCACCTGCTTGGCGGGCTGATTGAGTTTAAAAAGCAGATATTGCAGGAAGTGACCTGCTGCAGATTGTTCACGGCCAACTATCCGTTGCTGATCGAGCATATCATCCGGGAGGCGGAATTATATCAGAAGATGATTGCTTCCCTGGAGGATGGAACCTGCAAATCGGTGGAACAGATGGCTGAGACAGAGCGGTTCTGGAATCAGATCATGATGGAACATGCGTTGTTTATCCGCGGCCTGCTTGATCCGACGGAAGGCGAACTGATCGAAACGGCAGATTCCTTTGCCGGTGATTATCAGAGACTTCTGGAGGAGGCAAGGCAGAAGGATTGCAGAGCCATGAACGGACTGACGAGGAAAACACTGGAAACGACAAAGAAGTACCGTGATTTTAAGGCAGCGGGGACAAAGGGAATAACCGGATGCGAGATTCGCTCCATCATTCTTCCGCTGTTGGCAGACCATGTGCTCCGGGAGGCAAACCACTATCTCCGGCTTTTGAAGCAGAAGGGAGAGTAATCCATGCAGCTGTGCCAGTACCCTTGTCAGAACCAGGTTCGCCGTTTTACGCTGGAAGCGATTCAGATTCCAATCGTATACAATTCGTACGGCGATTATGACCCGAATGGACTGTTATACGTGCTGGAAAGTATTCAGCAGCAAAATTCACGGCGATCCTGCAACACCCGTATGGAAAGCATATTCCGGGGACAGGGTCATTTTCCAGACGATGATGCCGGCGGATAAGCCGCGAAATGTATCACTTGCCATTCACGGACATTTGTGGAGGGAACAGCCTGACGATGCCTTATCCAGAGAGATTCCGATTCAGGGAGGAATCAGCATCGGGAACCGGTTTGATATGGAACTGAAAGACGGAGCTTCCTGTCCGGGCGACTATCTGTACCGGTCAGGAAGTTTTGGATGGGATGTGGAATCCGGCATGTGGGGAATCTTCAGGGTAATGAAACAGTCGCTTCGGTGCAAATGCAAAGAAGTAGGCGGAAAACTGCCATTTCATTTCGGTGGGAATAAAACATCTCTTATGATACAGTCAATAAAAAAGCAGAAAAAGAAAGAAAAGCATAGGGGCAGATAACATGCCCCTATCTTTGTTAACTATTTTTTTACATGCCCATCATCTGAGACATGATACATACTCCTGATGCTCCGTGCTTCAACACAGTTTGTATTTGTTCGGGATCCAGACGGATCCCGCCGATGGCGTATATCGGGATCGGCGAGCGGTCACAGATCTGTTTCAGAAAATCGAGACCTCGCGGTGGAAGTCCTTTTTTGCAGTCGGTAGCAAAAATATGACCTGCCGTTGCATAGGATGCTCCAAGAGCGGCAGCTTCTTCTGCCTCTTCTGTAGAATGGATCGAAACGCCGATCCGCATCCCCGTAAGACGGCCGGCGCCTTTTTCTTTCAGCTCCTTCAGTTTCCAGAGCGGTAAATGAAGGATATCCGTGTCTGCAGCGTCTGCAGCTTCAGGATAGAAGTGAGGGATCATCGTGACCTGATGCCGGTCACAGATTTTTTTTACAGCCAGGGAAAGATTCAGGTAGTCTTTGACCGGAAGATCTTTTTCTCTGAGAAGAAAAGCACGAGGCTGAAAACTGCAGATTCGTTCTACCTGATCCAGATATGGAAGCCGTGTCAGATGGCGGTTAGAGACGGCAATCACTTTTGAAAAATCAATTTCGTTGTACATGATTTTATTTCCTGTTCCTTTTGTATCTGATATCTTGTTTTTCAGCGTAAAACAAAGCTGAAACCACATTTGACCGGGCAGCGGCCATGCCTCATTCAAAGAATCTATTTTTGACTCACTCCTGTAACCGGGGAGGAGGCGCTGGACCCTTTTTCGATTACCCGTCCCATGCCGGAAAGGTATGCAGTACGTCCTGCTTCGATTGCTTTGCGGAAAGCGCCTGCCATTGCGGGAATGTCTCCTGCTGTAGCGATAGCGGTATTGGACATGACTGCGGCGGCACCCATTTCCATGGCTTCACATGCATGGGAAGGTCGGCCGATACCGGCATCGACGATGATAGGCAGATCGATTTCATCGATGAGAATCTGGATAAATTCTTTTGTGCAGATTCCTTTATTGGATCCAATCGGGGCACCGAGAGGCATAACACATGCGGCGCCGGCATTGACCAGATCTCTGGCGGCATTGAGATCCGGATACATATACGGCATAACGATAAATCCTTCGTTTGCAAGAATCTCGGTTGCCTTGATCGTCTCATAGTTGTCCGGAAGAAGGTATTTGGAATCCGGAATCACTTCAAGTTTGACAAAATCACTATGGCAGATTTCCCGCGACAGCCGGGCGATGCGGACTGCTTCTTCTGCGGTTTTTGATCCGGATGTATTTGGAAGAAGTGTCACACCTTCCGGAATATAGTCAAGTATATTTGCCGAACTGTCCTGATTTGTACGGCGCAGTGCAAGTGTGATAATCTGGGCCCCTGCGTTCTCAACAGCTGCCTTAATCAGTTCAAGGGAATATTTCCCTGATCCAAGTATGAAACGTGACTGGAATTCATGTCCTCCCAGACAAAATGTGTCTTTTGTTAAATCTATCATTGTTTTTCTCCTTTATAAAATAGTGTTTGAAATCTGTTTTCTCATAGACGGTCTCCGGCTGTTCCGTTTATGATCAGATCTGCAGCCAGATTCGCCTGGTGAGCAGCGCAAAGTGCCACCCTGGGGGCCATCAGGCCCGGGCCTTTGCGTGAATCGCTGACCCCGTCCCCGCACAAGTAGAAACGGCTGGTGATTTTCTTTGAAAGAATCGTATTGCTGTTTCCGTATCCGGCCATTCCGGAAGCGCTGATTATGATCAGATCCCGGTAATTTTCCAGAATACCGTTTACAAGCATGGCCTTATTTTCCGGGACATCAAAGGCTTCGCACAGGATGGTGTCTTCTTTAAAAAGTGAAGCGACATTTTCATCAGAGACCCGGACGCAGTCTGTCCGGATATCCAGATAAGGATTGATCTCCAGCAGCTGTTCTTTTAAAGCATCCGTTTTGAACATACCTACATGACGCATCAGGTACTGCTGCCGGTTCAGATTGGTCAGATCTACCCGGTCAAAATCGATCAGATGAAGGTGTCCTGTTCCGATTCTTGCAAGGGAAAAAGCAATATTGGAACCCAGGCCGCCAAGACCTGCTATGGCGACTCTTCCACGGTTCAGCTTTTCCTGTATAGCTGCTGTGTGGCGTTCACAAAGTGCCTCCTGTATCTCTCTTTCGGTAAATCTCATATCAGCCCCCTCCTACAAAACTTACAATCTCGAGTACATCCCCGCTGTGGAGTAAAGTTTCCTTATAACAGCTTTTGGGAATGATCTCACCGTTTTTTTCAACAGCGATCCGGTTTGTCTGGTAGCCTTCCTGCTCCAGATAAACCAGCAGTGTGGTTGGTTCTTCTAACGGTTTGTCCTCTCCATTTATCCGGACCATCGCTTCCTCCTTCCCGGATGAACAGGATAGAGTGCGCTGCAGAATCTGTATGGATAAAGACACGGAAGGAATCAAATGTCATTCTGCAATAAAAAAGGAGTCCACAAAGAATTACACCCGTGGTGGTGCACCCCTTCATGAACTCCTGTTCACTCTATCGTTATCCGTATTCTTTTTATAATTACACTAAATAGTATACCATGAAAAAATTCTCTGTCAATTATTCAGAGAATTTTTTCATTTACTCTCATTTACAGGATCAAAGCAGCCGGATATAATAAAATCAACAGTCGAAAGAAATGTATTACCGGCTGCAGCCGGCATATGTGAAAAAACTAAATTTATAAATCATAAAAAGGGGAAAACTTATATGCGTTCTGAAAAAGAAATGCTCTCATTGATTGAAGAAATTGCACTGGAGGATGAGAATATCCGGGCAGCTTATTTAGAAGGATCCAGGGTGAATCCAAATGTTACCAAAGATTTATTTCAGGATTACGATGTGGTATACATCGTGGAAATAACCAGGCCATACCGCGAAAACAAGGAATGGATTATGTAGAAATCGTTTTATACAGGAAATCAGGGCATTCAACCGATGGTAGAGTGCAAAAATAGCGGTTTTGTGTTATCCTTTCTTCAGAGAGAGGGGGCAGAAGTTATGGTGAACCTGAATCAAACTGGAAAATTTATAGCAGAATGTAGAAAGAAAAAGCAGCTGACACAGAAGCAGCTGGGAGAGAAACTCCATGTAACGGACCGTGCTGTTTCCAAATGGGAAAACGGAAAGGCGTTTCCGGACGTCCATATTATGGAAGACCTGTGCAGGGAGCTGGATATCAGTGTGAGCGAGCTGCTGGCGGGCAAGCGGATCGAGACGGAGCAGTATCAGAAAGAGACGGAGAAACTGCTGATGACGGCGGTCGGCAGGTCTCAGCTGTATGGATTTCAGATTATCATTTACATTTTAATGTTTTCTTTTATTACAGCCTTCCAGCTACTCCTTGTCCTGAAAGGTGACGGCGAGTGGCTGCCGCCGACGAGGGAGATGATTTTATGCGGGCTGGTCTGTGTGGGTACGTTTGCCTGTGCGGTCTATCTGGACAAGAAGATTCCGGAGAGAATGTTTCGGATGTCCAGTCCGGTTATACAGGGGATTGTGGGAGGCGTTTATTTTCTTTTGTTAACGCTGTTTGATTATCAGAGTTACGGGGGATTAGAGGGAATGGAATCAGGGGAACAGATTTTTCTCATTCTCTTTTTCATAGTGGGATTCGTTTTTACAGTGTTTTTTTGGGCCGCAGCTGGATCTGAAAGAAAAGATAAATAAGGAGTCTGCACTTTTCTGAGAAAACATTTTAAAGTGATGAAATCATGCACAAATTGCAAGGATGAAGAGAAAATATTTTATTCATGTTTGACAAAAAAACAGAATGCACTCGGTTTTCCTATTGACAATCTGTTTAAAAGAGCTATAATAAAACAAAATTAAAAAGCCAATGCGAAGAACAGGACAGGACTTCCTGTGTACCAATGCTTTCAGAGAGTTTCCGGCTGGTGTGAGGAAACAGCATGACGAGGAAGCCATCCCCTGCAAGCAGTCGGGGTGAAAAGTGAGTGAGTAGCCCGGACCGGAGTTCCACCGTTAGAGGGAAAGCTGTTAATCCGTACGATTAGTCCGGACGACAGTACAGAGTGACCGGACGTTGTCCGGTAAGCAGAAGTGGTAACGCGGAGAAGAGAAGTTTCGTCTTCTGACAGAGCAATCTGTCAGAGGGCGTTTTTTTGTTTTAATTAAAACTTTGTTCTTTACCGCTGCGCTTGATTCGCAGGTCGGAACCCTCCAAAAGGGAAGGAACCGGTCGTTTGGCCTGATAGAAAAGGAGAGTGGAAAATCATGAACTCACTGGTAATTGTTTTAGCGGCGGCGGTCTGTCTGATTGCGGCATATGCGCTGTACGGACGCTGGCTTGCCAGGAAATGGGGAATCGACCCGAAGGCGAAGACGCCGGCAGTTCTGCATAATGACGGGCAGGACTATGTTCCGACAGATGGGTGGACCGTCTTTGCCCATCAGTTTTCTTCCATCGCAGGTGCAGGACCTGTAACCGGGGCCATTCAGGCTGCAGCATTTGGGTGGCTTCCGGTACTGCTCTGGATTCTCATCGGAGGAATCTTCTTTGGAGCTGTCACGGACTTTGGTGCACTTTATGCGAGCGTAAAAAATGATGGAAAATCCATGGGGCTGCTGATTGAGAAGTATATTGGAAAGACGGGACGGAAGCTGTTTCTTGGATTCTGCTGGCTGTTCTGTCTGATCGTGATCGCGGCATTTGCGGACATGGTAGCGGATACATTCAATGCCTATGTTGTGACGGACGGAGTGAGGACACTTTCTGAGAATGCCACTGTAAACGGAGCGGCGGGAAGTATTTCTCTGTTTTTCATCCTGTTTGCGGTGATCTTTGGAGTGAGCCAGCATAAGCTGAAACTGACCGGATGGAAAGAAGCGGTCTTTGGACTGGTCTGCACAGTGCTTGCATTTGTATTTGGAATGAATTTCCCGGTAATTCTTGGAAAAGAGATGTGGGTATATATCGCATTCCTTTACATCTTTCTGGCGGCAGTGCTTCCGATGTGGTTTGTCATGCAGCCAAGAGACTACATGTCCACCTTTATGTTTATCGGAATGATCGCCGGAGCGGTGCTGGGCCTGGTGTTTGCTCATCCGTCCATGAATCTTCCGGCATTTACCGGGTTTCAGAATGAGAATCTCGGAACGCTGTTCCCGATTCTGTTTGTAACGGTTGCCTGCGGTGCAGTATCCGGATTTCACAGCCTGGTTTCTTCCGGTACCTCATCCAAGACGGTTTCCAATGAGAAGGATATGCTGAAAGTCGGATACGGGGCAATGGTCCTGGAAAGTCTGCTGGCAGTTATCGCTCTTTGTGTTGCCGGTGCGGCGGCAGGAGCAGACGGGACAGCAGCGGCCGGCACGCCGTTCCAGATTTTTTCCTCAGGAGTGGCCGGATTCCTTGAGATGTTCGGCATTCCGGTCTATGTGGCGCAGAGTTTCATGACTATGTGTGTATCAGCGCTTGCGTTTACAACGCTGGATTCTGTTGCGCGGATCGGACGGATGTCGTTCCAGGAGCTGTTCAGTGTGGATGATATGGAGCATGCGGAGGGATGGAGAAAGGTACTCTGCAATAAATATTTCGCAACGGTGATTACCCTGGTATTTGGCTATATTCTGACTCAGGTCGGCTATTCGAATATCTGGCCGTTGTTTGGAAGCGCCAATCAGCTGCTGAGCGCTCTCGTACTGATTACACTGTGTGTATTTCTGAAAGTGACAGGTCGAGAACTCAGGACACTGGTACCTCCATTTGTGATTATGCTGGTTGTCACATTTACCGCCCTTGTGCAGAGATTCATCTCGCTGGTCAAGGCATTTTCTGACGGAAAAGGCGTATTTATGGTCGAGGGACTACAGCTGATCGTTGCGGTTCTCCTGATGATCCTTGGCGTGACCATCGTTGTAACTTCGGGAAAGGAACTGCTCAGAAAGAGAACATCAAAATCATCGGCCGTATCGGCTTAAATCCAGAAAAAAGGTCGGAATCATCAATGAAAGAGGATTCCGATCTTTTTTTCTGGAAAGAAACAGAAAGAACGCCGCTTTATTCGCCTGAAATGTGATATACTGGACAGAATGAGGAGTTCATAACATTTTGTGATAAGGAGAGGAAGAATATGAAAAGGAAAAAGCTTCCGTTTGGCTATGATGATCCTTCCTGTCCGGAAAGGACTTTGGGGGCGACGGACCGGTACCTGACAAGGAACGGCAGGCCGTGGATTCCTGTAATGGGAGAGTTTCATTTTTCCAGGTTCCGAAGCGAATTCTGGGAAGAAGAAATTGAAAAAATGAAAGCTGGAGAAGTACAGATTCTGGCTACATATGTGTTTTGGATTCACCATGAGGAAAAGGAAGGAGAATGGAATTTTGAAGGGCAAAGGAACCTTCGGGAATTTCTGGAAATCTGCCGGAAGTGTGAAATGCCGGTGTTTCTGCGGATTGGTCCATGGAGTCATGGCGAGTGCAGGAATGGAGGATTCCCGGACTGGCTGATTCAGAAAGAGGGAATCGAAGTGCGGACAGATCAGCCGCTTTACCTGTCTTATGTGAAGCGGTTTTTCGAGAAAATTTACGGGCAGACGGACGGTTTTCTCTGGAAACAGAGAGGGCCGGTGCTTGGTATTCAGGTGGAAAATGAATACGGACACTGTGGAGGTCTGACCGGAGAGGCTGGAGTCCGGCATATGAAGACGATCAAACAGCTGGCAAAAGAAGCCGGGTTCCGTGTGCCGTATTATACGGCTACAGGATGGGGCGGAGCGATTGTCCCGGAAGGGGAGATGCTTCCTGTCCTGGGAGGATACTGCGATGCACCATGGGAACAGCACATACATGAGATGCCGTTGAATGCGAATTATCTGTTTTCTCACAATAAGGATGATGGAAGTATTGGCAGTGACCTGCAGAAGGAGCGGGAACAGGAATTTACTTATGACACGGAGAAATATCCATATTTTACAGCAGAGCTGGGCGGAGGCGTGCAGGTAACGATGCACCGGCGTCCTGTGGTGGACAAAAAAGACACATGTGCAATGGTGATCTGCAAGCTTGGAAGCGGAGCCAGTCTTCTGGGATATTACATGTACCATGGAGGGACAAATCCAAAGGGAAGGTACAGTACGCTTCAGGAGTCAAAAGATACTGGTTATTTAAATGATCTCCCGGTATATTCCTATGATTTCCAGGCACCGGTCGGAGAGTATGGAAGGATTCATGATGTGTTTTATCACCTTCGGCCGTATCATCTGATGCTGAAAGAGTTCGGAAGCATGATGGCGGAAACAGAGTTCATTCTGCCGGGCGGGAGACAAGTACGATCTGCTCACATACAGTCCGGATGGACAGATCTGCTGTCTGCCGTCGGAAGAAAAAATATCGTATCGATGTGAAGAAAAACATTCGGGAGCAGAAATCAGCAGGATAACAGAAGGACAGAACTATACGGAGTATGAAATGAACATTCAATATCCGGATAAAGACTTTCCGGAAAACTACTGGCTTATTATAGGATTTGACGGAGACAGGGCCGAACTCTGGATGGACGGAGAACTGTGCGGTGACTGGTTTTATACAGGGAATGACTGGCAGATCGGACTGAAATATTTTGACTGGTCAAAGCAGATGACGATTCGGATTTATCCGGTGAGAGAGCATGTGTATGTCGAAAAGAAACCGGAGCAAAGATGCGGGATACGAAAGATCCATGTGCAGACCGAGTACCGGATTTCTCTTGGAACTCTGGAATAGAGAAAAAAGTTTATATAATTCCCTGGAGACTGCCGCATCAAACCAGGACCGCGCATTTATGGCGGCAGAAGTAAGTAGGAAAATGAACTTGACAGGAAAAAGAAAGGCTAAATGATGGAATTGATAAGAAGACCAAGAAGATTAAGAAGATCTTCGGCTGTCCGTGAACTGGTTCATGAGACAGATGTTAGAGTGACAGATTTGATTTACCCGGTATTTGTTGTGGAAGGAGAAAAGGTGAAGGAGCCGGTTCCATCCATGCCGGGAATTTACCGTTATTCAGTGGATATGCTGAAAATTCATTTGAAAGAAGTGTGGGAAACCGGAATACGTTCGGTGATCTTTTTCGGCGTGCCGGATCACAAGGATGCATGCGGCAGCGGCGCATGGGATGAACATGGGGCGGTTCAGAGCGCACTTCGCATGGCAAAGGAATGTTTCCCGGATCTGATCTGTATTGCAGACATTTGCCTGTGCGAGTATACGGATCACGGCCATTGCGGGATTGTGCGGGATGGAAAAATCCTCAATGACGAGACACTTGCATATTTATCAAAAGCGGCAGTATCCTGTGCAGGAGCAGGGGCGGATATCGTAGCGCCGTCTGACATGATGGACGGACGGATCGGACATATGCGCCGATCACTGGATGAGGCAGGATATGAGGATACGCTCATCATGGCTTACTCTGTAAAGTATGCGTCGGCTTTTTACGGACCGTTTCGGGAGGCGGCGGATTCTGCGCCGGCATTTGGGGACAGAAAGACATATCAGATGGACTGGAGGAATAAAAAAGAGGCCATTGTGGAGACACAGCTGGATATCGAAGAAGGGGCCGATATCATCATGGTGAAACCGGCGATGGCCTATCTGGATATCGTAAAAACAGTCAGTGACAGATTTGAATTTCCGATATGCACCTACAGTGTCAGCGGAGAGTATTCCATGATAAAGGCGGCGGCCCTGAATGGCTGGGTTGATGAAAAAGCAGTAGTGAT
The DNA here is from genome assembly GCF_002161525.1 of Drancourtella sp. An57. Taxonomy (NCBI): domain Bacteria; kingdom Bacillati; phylum Bacillota; class Clostridia; order Eubacteriales; family Oscillospiraceae; genus Drancourtella; species Drancourtella sp. An57. The sequence goes on along the minus strand of NZ_NFHY01000003.1, from coordinate 67,784 downwards.
GGAAAGCCTGACAGCCATGAAACGTGCCGGTGCGGGAATGTTAATTACCTACTATGCACCTCAGGCGGCGAGATGGATCAGGGAGGGGTAATCCCGACGCTGGCCGGACAAACAGGATCAGGCTGTGGACGTTAGCAGATCGGTGAGAGTGTGCGCTTGACATGGCGGCAGGAAGGTGCTATAACTCGATTTAGGTATATGTTGCCGTACGAAAAAAGGAAAATGCAGGAGGAATGAAGATGTTAGATGCAAAAGTAGCAGAATTGCTGAACACTCAGATTAATAAGGAGTTTTATTCCGCTTATTTATATCTGGATTTTGCAAATTATTATACAGAAGAGGGACTGGACGGCTTTGCCAACTGGTACAATATTCAGGCTCAGGAGGAGCGCGACCATGCGATGCTGATTCTGAAATATTTACAGAATAATGGATGTAAGGTGACTCTGGAGGCCATTGACAAGCCGGATCAGAAATACGAGTCATTTGCAGATCCACTTCGGGCAGGATATGAGCATGAACAGTATGTAACAGGACTGATTCACAATGTTTACGATGCGGCAAATCAGGTAAAAGACTTCCGTACGATGCAGTTCCTTGACTGGTTTGTAAAAGAACAGGGAGAAGAAGAGACCAATGCGGAAAATCTGATCAAGAAGTATGAATTGTTCGGATCCGATCCGAGAGCCCTTTACATGTTGGACGGAGAACTTGGTGCCCGCGTATATACAGCACCGTCTCTCGTCTTATAGAATTTTATCCTGGATGAAAAAAGCCTGCGCAGAATGGCTGTTCTGTGCAGGCTTTTTTTCTTGATTGCGGAAGCTCGTTGTGCTACAGTAAAACTATCTATATTGGCGGCATTCTGACTGCCGTTTCTGTCTTCTTCTATCAGAGAAGAAGATCTCTTTTGCCGAAAGGCATTCTCATTTTCGGAAACTCCACATCGGAGTCATAAAACCCGCAAATGAACGAAATGACAACTGAAAAAAGAAAAGGAGGAACATGGTTATGGCAACGATTTTAAAGACGTATTTTCCAACCATACGCACGCGCAAAGAAGTAATTAGAGGAGATTTCCGAAAGCGAAAAACTCTCTGAGATGTTCCGGCAGTGGAACGAAGGGCAGCAGGAAGAATTTCTGGATGTCTGTACAGAAACTCGGCTATTTGTTTATATGTATACATTCCGCTTGACGTATTTCAGAATGTTGTGCAAAATAAAGGTATAGGAAACAGACTGGAGGCATGGCTTGAGTTTTTCAGTACAGATGAACCGCGGAGGATTGCAGAACTTTTGAAGGAATATCCGGAGTTCAAACAGATGTATCAGGAGATCTACGAACTGTGCCAGAATGTAGAGAAGGTGATGGAGATGTTCTCAAAAGAATTGTTGCAGCTGGATCGGAACACGGTACAGTATATGATTGATGAGATGCAGGAAGAAATTGACGGACTTAAAGGAGATCTGCAGAAAAAGGAAACTGTGCTACAGGAAAAAGACAGCAGACTGCGGGAGACAGAAGCATCCTTAAAAGAAAAAGAAGAAGAAAATGCAAGGCTCCAGAATCAGATTCGGGAATTGATGGAGAAGCTGGAGAAATAGAAGTGAGATAGCAGCAACGCTGTCTGGAATACAAAAGCGCCTGTATGGGCGCTTTTGTGTATGCAAAGTAAGAAACGATATTTCAAGGGAGGGAAAATCGGATGCAGAACTTCTGGATTATGACACCGGCGGGGGAGAATTTCTGCTCTCGCTTGGACATCCGTGGCAGAAGACATCCGCAACGGAGGGATACCCTCCGAATGTGGAACTGTGCCGGGAAACATTGCTGCCTTTGGGAATTCATTTTAAAGAGTGTCAGGATCCGGCGAAAATCCCTTATCCGGATGAGAGCTTTGATTTGATTATCAACCGTCACGGCGACTTTGATGCACCGGAACTTTACCGGCTTTTAAAGAGCGGAGGCGTTTTTATTACAGAACAGGTAGGCGGTGACAATGACCGGTATCTGATCGTTGCAGGAAAGTTGTAATCGTGTTGGAAGAAGTAACGAATGGAAGGAGGAAAGAAACGTGATTTTATATTTTTCGGGAACAGGAAACAGTGAGTATGTGGCAAAGAGAATTGGAAAGGCTGTCGGGGATGAAGTACTGGATTTGTTTTCCAGACTGAAAAACAGAGACAGCAGAGAGGTATATTCGGACAGGCCCTGGGTGATTGTATCGCCTACTTATGCGTGGAGAATCCCGCGGATTCTGGAAGCATGGATAAAGAGAACAGAACTTTCAGGAAATAAGAAGATCTATTTTGTTATGACGTGCGGATTAAATGCAGGAAATGCCGGGAAATATCTGCAGGAGCTTTGCGCGGGAAAACAGATGCAGTATTTGGGGTGTATGCAAATCGTGATGCCGGAAAATTATATAGCCTTGTTTCAGACACCGCACAAAGAGGAGGCGGTGAAAATTATCCGCCGTGCGGAGAAAAGGATTGATGAGGCGGTTTCGCGGATTCAGAAAAAGCTTCCGTTTCCTCCGGCTAAAATCACTCCGGTGGACAGACTGAGCAGCGGTCCGGTCAATCAGGTGTTTTATCCACTGTTTGTACATGCTAAAAAGTTTTATGTAACGGGAGACTGCATTTCCTGTGAAAAATGTGCAAAAGTCTGTCCGATGAATAATATCCGGTTCCATCATGGGCGTCCGGTATGGGGAGATCAATGTACGCACTGCATGGCCTGCATCTGCAAATGTCCGGCGGAAGCGATTGAATATGGGAAACACAGCAAGGGACTTCCGCGTTATACGTTCCCGAAAGAACAGTTTCCTTTATAGGAGGATGAATGGATGCGGATTTATGTAGATGCGGATGCCTGCCCTGTAGTCAGGATAGTGGAAGAGACCGCAAAGAAATACAGTGTGTCTGTGACGTTGCTTTGCGATACGAATCATGTATTGAAGTCAGAGTATAGTGAAGTGAAGGTGATTGGTTCCGGAGCGGATGCTGTGGATTTTGCACTGATCGGATTGTGCAAAAAAGGGGATCTGGTGGTGACGCAGGACTATGGAGTGGCGGCAATGGCTCTTGGAAAAGGGGCTTTTTGCATCCATCAGTCCGGCAGGTGGTACACGAATGATAATATTGACCAGATGTTGATGGAACGGCATCTTGCCGGAAAAGCAAGAAGAGCTTCCAAAAAGAATCACCTGAAGGGGCCGAAGAAAAGAACGGCAGAGGATGATGAACGGTTTGTGAAGTCTCTGGAAGAACTGATACAAAAAGCGTTCGTAGAACATGAGAGAGAAACAGGAAAATTGGAATAAAGGAGAGGAAACGATGAAGAAGATAGCAGTAGTATTTCCAGGAGTCGGATATCATGCGGACAAGCCGCTTTTATATTACAGCAGAAAGATTGTCGGACGGTACGGATATGAGATTGTCTGCGCAGATTACGGGAAACTTCCATCGGGCATCAAGGGAGACGCAAAGAAAATGTATGCCGCCTACGAACAGGCACTTGCAAAGGTAGCAGAACAGCTTTCTGAAATTGACTTTGGTTCTTATGATAAAATACTGTTTTTGTCCAAGAGTATCGGGACCGCTTTGGCGGCGTCCTATGATGCAATGAACCGGATCGGAGCCGGACATGTCTATTATACCCCGGTGGAGGCGTCATTTCAGGCCATCGGGACGGAAGGAATTGTTTTTCACGGAACCGGAGATGACTGGGCGAAGACGGAAGTTATTGTCAGTGAATGTGAGAAAAGAAAGATTCCTCTTTATCTGACGGAGCATGCCAATCATTCCATGGAGACCGGGGAAACGCTACGGGATCTGGAGATTATGAGAGAGATCATGGAAAAGACGGAAGACTATATTCGTGAATTTTCCGCGAGGAACGAATAAACGTTCTTTTTAAAAGTAGAAGTTACATCGATTCTTTCCAGAAAGAAAGTAATTTTAAATCTGTTGACAAGTTTACTTGTCGATGATATGCTGAGGGCTACAAGCAAACCTGGCCTTATTTGGAGGGAATCAGTATGAAAAAAGAAGAAGTTTTATTAAAAAGCAGAAAAGAAAACAAGATTGTGGATGAAAGGGAACGCAATGTTCAGATGTGGGCTGGAAGAATGGCGGCCGGATTTGGTATCTTTATGTGCGCGGTACTTTCTATATTGGCATCATGGGCAGACAAAGGAGAAAATTACAGTGCATGGATTATTTTCTGTACGATTTACGGTTCAATGGAACTGATGATGTTTCTAAAGTTGAGAAACAAGTGGGATTTGATTTTGGCAGTCATAGAGATTGGCGGGGGAATACTATTTTTTATAGCCTATTTGAAGGAACTGTTCTGATTTTAATTTCAAAAACTACCGGGAGAGGCAGTATGTTTGCGATCCTCCCGGTTTTTTCTTTCTATTTTTTATTTCCGGTATCTTATCCTCGCTCCCGGAAATGATCCAGATAATACTGAAATGCGCTGACAATATATTCAGCGGACCCGGTTCCGTGTTTTGTGTCTGTGACAGCCTGAATGTAGTCACCGGAGTAAAGTTCGATGATCAGATCGCAGTAAGATGCATGATCGCAGAACAGCTCCGAAGATGCGGTGTCTCTGGCCCGGGAAATTGCATCCCGGACAAGCTGCTGAACAACATCTGAGGAAACGGGTTCTCCTTTATGAGAGGCGAGTTTGACAAACGGATCTTTCGCTTTCAACTCTTCTGGAATCTGGGCCTGCCACTTCTTCATGATTTCTGAAAAATGTTCCAGATTGTATTTCATTGCCTCAGTGTACGCCTCGACACTGCCGAATTCCTGGACGGCGAGGCGGGCAGCCTGTGTCTCGCTTTTACGGATTTGCTGAATAAACAGGTCGAAATTTTCTTCACTTCCCCAGTAGGTAATAACCTCATCTTTGTGACTGGTTTTGAACTCTTCCAGTGCGCGGAAATATTCAGAAAGATCATATTCTTGGAGATTATCAATCGTATCGCGCTCTTCCAAGCGGGTCAGAAGTTCGATCTGCCGGTCAAGATGCCCTCGTTCAATTAAAAATTGATGTTTTTTCCTGCAAAATGCCGCAGCGCGGTCAGATTTTGCCCCGCTCAGAAGGTGCTGAATTTCTTTCAGTGAAAAGTCAAGTTCTTTCAACGTCAGGATCTGCTGGAGTTTTCCAAGGGCCTCTTCGTCGTACAGGCGGTATCCGGATTCCGAGAGACTGGACGGTTTCAGCAGTCCGATTTCATCATAATATTGCAGTGTTCGTACACTGATTCCACTCAATTTTGCGATTTGACTTATTGTCTTCATGTGCTCCACTCCTTCTATCCCTATCATACCGTATCACGCAGCGTGAGAGTCAAGAATCGAAGCAAAAAAAGCACAGATTTTTAATTGTTTATTATTCTTATGAAGGAAATGCAGAGGCACTTGTAGGAGAAATGAAGGAGGCAATTGACGCCGACGTGCTGAAACTTACCGTGGCGGATGAAAACCGATGAAAAGTATGTTCCGCTTTGTGTGGGGAGGCGTGCAGATTTGGCACCTGTGCGCCGGCAGTCAACACATTTCTGAGTGAAAATCAAATAAAAGGAAAGAAGATCTATCTTCTGGTGTGCAATGGTGGTAATATGAGAAATACATGGAAGAACTTCCATAAGGCGCTGGAAGGAAATGAGATCGTATCAGAGCTTGATCTTGTGTACCCGATCCGTAACGGAATTCAGGACGCGAAGAACAAGGTGAATCAGTGGATCAAAAAAGCGATGAAATAGTAAGACGCCGGAAAGGGACAAAAGATGTGCAGCCTGTTTTACATTGATGAGACAATCCTGGAGAAACTAAAAGCGTTCGCGACAGAGATGGACAGCGAAGCCAAAAACGTATGCCTGGGGCGTGATATCCGCCCGACAGAACGGGCGCTGATTTTGAAGTGGAATGGAAAAGGAATCTGTCTTTCCGGTGTAAAATGGGGCTATCCGGGGATTCAAAAGAGTGGCGTGCTGATCAATGCAAGGGCTGAATCCGTTCTGGAGAAAAAGATTTTCGTGGACGGAATCCGGTATCACCGGGCAGTCATCCCTGCAAGTCATTTTTACGAGTGGAATCAGAGGAAAGAGAAAAATACCTTTAAAAGCAAGGATGGAGAGATCCTTTATCTGGCAGGATTTTTCGATATCATGGAGAATGAAGAACGCTTTGTGATTCTGACGACAGAGGCAAATGCATCGATGAAACCGGTTCATGACCGGATGCCGCTGATTCTAAGACAGGATCAGATCGAGGACTGGCTCCGGGACGAAAAAGCGGCTGAAGCAATGCTGTGCCAGACGCCGGAAGGACTGAAACGACAGGCAGATTATGAGCAGATGACATTGTTTCCGATGTGAGACAGGAAGGAGAAATGTTATGAAAATTGAGATGCACGTCCATACAAGTGAGGGAAGTCCCTGCGCAAAAGCAGATGCAGAGTCAATCATGAAAGCATACGCTGAAGCGGGATATGATGCGCTTGTGATTACGAATCACTTTGACTCCGTTTTGCTGAACGAGTTTGGAAAGACGGACGAGGAGAAAATAGAACGGTATCTTCTGGGATACAGAAAAGCTAAAGCGGCAGAAGAAAAGTATGGAATTCAGGTTATGCTTGGTGTGGAAATCCGACTGGAACCGAACGAGGAAGATTTCCTGATTTACGGGATCGACGAGGACTTTTTATTCCAACATCCGGATCTTTGTTTCCTAAGCCAGGAAGAAATCTATCATCTCTGCCATTCCTGCGGTGCGTTATTTTATCAGGCACATCCGTTCCGGGAACTATGTGTACCTCGTGAGCCGGAATTTTTAGATGGAGTGGAATACAATCAGCGTCCGAACAGCGGGAATCATAATGAAAAGCTGGATGAATGGAGAAAGGCATATCCGGAATTGAAACTGGTTTCCGGCAGCGACTGCCATGATCTGGATCAGGTGGGATTCGGTGGAATCGAGACAGAGAAGGATGTCCATAATATCAAGGAAGTTGTCGCATTGATGAAGGAAGAAAAAATCCGGCTGATTGTCAGCACAGATTCAAATTGATAGAACGAAAAAAGAGGCATTTTTGTCTCTTTTTCTGCTATAATATCAAAAATAGATAAAATTATGAAAAATTAGCAGTACTATTTTAAAGGAATGAGGAGAATGAGTATGGTTCTAAAGGAATTTGATCCATCGCAAAAGGCGGTAATCAATGCGGAAGATTTTGTGGATCCGATTGCAGGGATGTATTTGTGTGGATATGGAATGTTCCGCCAATGCAGCTGCAGCCAGATTCCGGGGAAGAGAACTGTTTCAGTTTTTCTATGCGGCGGATAATCTGGACGCGGAACAATGGGATATAAGAAGTCTTGGCAATGACGCAAAACTGATGGAAAAAGACCGGATTGCCATGATTGCACTAGAACTGGCTGTCCGGATTTGACGGAAAACAGCAGCAGAGGAAATGAGGTGAGAAGAGGCATGAATCTGGAAGAAGCGATGGAGATACTGGATGTGGTGCAGGGCGAGGATAAAGCGAAGATCAGGAAGAAGTACCGCAGCCTGATGCGGAGGTATCATCCGGACGCTCTGGGATCGGACCGGCCGGAACAGATCAGGCGGGTGCAGCAGATGAATGAAGCCTATCACCTTTTGATGAAACAGGAAGTCCCGATCCTGCGGTCTGCACGAAAGAGACGGAAATGGGAATGGACGGGCACAGTCAATGCGGATGCCTTCTGCGAACGAAATGTCTACCTGCATTACAGTATGGATGTGGAAGGGGAGCCTTTGTATTATCAGGCGGCCCGGGGGAAGTATATGTGGGACCCGGAGGAAGAAGAATTCAGTCTGTTTCTTATAAGCCTCCGTCATGCTGCGAAAGAGCTGCTGGAACAGGTGGAGAGAAGACAGGGGACATTCCGGGAAGAGGATACCCTGCAAAGCGACCATCGCTTTCAGGTGCAGGCAAAGCTCTTTCATCTTCTCACCCGGCAGTTCATTGATCCGTTGGCGGCGCTGAGAAAAGCGGCAAAGCCGAAGATGATCGATTTGGAGGGAAGGGCGGTTTATCAGTTCCGGGCGTGGGTCGGCGCAGAAGGCTCGGGCGAAGCTTTCCAGGCAACGGGAGAACTGAAAAAAGGAGTTCCCATTTATCCAAAAGCATTTCAGGGACACCGGATTCTCGTAAAGAACCGGGAAGGGAAGGTACTGGGGCATCTGTCCTTTGACGAGGACTACCTGTACTTCTGCCTGATTCCTCTTCTGAAAGAGAAATGCGCCAAGGTCCGGATGCATGTACGGGATGTGAAAGAGAATAGGAGAGGCTGGCCTCACAAGGCGAAAGTGGACGTGGACTTTTATTTCCGGCTGGAACAGGAGCCGCCAAAAGACCAGCACAGAGATCTGAATGAAGAGATCCGGGAGCTCCTTCTGGCCTGTGAAACAGAATTGATGCAGAAATAGAGAGACTGGACTTCTATCCTGCCATTGAGTAAAATAAGAAGTACGAACCAATGGAAAAGTTTGAGGAAATGGAGTATGGAATTACCACAAAGTATTAGAAATCAAATAGAAGGAAAAGAGTACCAGATCGATGAAACCGGTATGTCCGGCTCCCGGATTTTGCTGTTTTCCGATATGGTGCTGAAAGTGCAAAGGAAAAGCAGGGAAACGGAGCAGGAACTGTGTATGATGGAGTGGCTGCAGGACAGACTTCCGGTTCCAGGGATTCTCGTAAAAGAAGAGTCCGGGAAGGAACAGTTTCTGCTGATGAGCAGGCTGGAAGGGGAGATGATGTGTGAGGAGACTTACATGGAAAATCCTGTTCTTCAGACAAAGGTGCTGGCAGAAGGATTAAAAAGACTGTGGGCAGTGGATCTTTCCGGATGCCCGGCCGACTGCCGGCTCGATCACAAGCTGATGCGGGCGGCAGAGCAGGTGGAACAGGGGCGGGTAGATCTTGACAATGTGGAGCCGGATACATTTGGGACGGATGGATTTCGCGATCCGGAAGAACTTCTGGACTGGCTTTTAGGAAACCGGCCGGAGGAAGAAGCAGTTCTCTCCCACGGCGATTACTGCCTGCCAAATGTATTTGGAAAAGGAGACCGTTTGACAGGCTATCTTGATCTTGGACGGGCAGGGATTGCAGATAAATGGTGCGACATCGCACTTTGTTACCGGAGCCTTTCCCAGAATTACAGCGGAAGATTTCACGGGAAAGCGTATTCCGGTTATGACGATCTTTTGCTGTTCAAGGAACTTGGAATTGCACCGGACTGGGAGAAGATCCGGTATTATATTTTGCTGGATGAATTGTTTTAGTATAGAGAAAAGCGGAATCGAAGGAGGAGGCTGCATATGATTGGAGCAGAATTGGCAAATTTCCGGGATCTGGGAGGACTCCGGACAAAGGATGGAAGAGAAGTTGCACCAAAGCGGCTGCTGCGGTGCGGAGATATGTCTGAACTGACCGGGGAGACGATCCGTAGCTTACAGGAAGAGTATCACGTGGTCAATGTGGTTGATCTTCGGACAGCAGAAGAGCGGGGAAAGGCACCGGACTGCGAAGTACCGGGAGCCAGGGCGTATGTACTTGATTTCTTCCCGGGAGAGAAGCTGATGGGAAGAGGACAGGCGACAGGAAGCAGGGAACAGTTGATGAACATGCAGAACGCACAGCTGCTCCATGACTATATGAAAAAGCTGTATGGGGAATTTATTACGACCCGGACCGCCAGAGACTCGATCCGCAGTTTTGTGCAGATCCTGCTTGAGACAGAAGAAGGAGCGACTGTCTTTCACTGCTTTGCCGGAAAAGACCGGACAGGCATTTCCGCAGCAGTGATTCTGACGATTCTGGGAGTGCCTCGGGATACGATCATGGAAGATTATATGGAAACAAACCATATGCGGGCGGCAGCCAATCAGGTGATTCTGGACGGCCTGAGACAAAAATGTGCATCTGAAGAGATGCTTAAAGCAGTGGAGACAGCGTTGAGTGTGGACCAGGACTATCTTTGCACAAGTTTTGAAACCGCGCACCGGGAATATGGTTCCTTTGAGAATTACATCGAAACCGGACTTGGAATAGGACAGGAAGAACAGAAACGCTTAAAGGAATTGTATTTGGTTAGAACGTGTGCGCTTTAGATCATATGTGAGGGGGAAAAGATGGATCAGAAATTGAAATTTCCAGATTATGAAAACGGACTGGCCAATCTGGCGCAGTCAGTCTTAAAGAATTTTGGAATCCGTGAAAAAGGGCAAAAGACACTTGCGTGTGTGGATACGTTTCTGGAAAAGGAGTACGAAAATATTGTCGTATTTCTTCTGGATGGAATGGGAAGCAGGATCATGGAGAAAAATCTGGAGGAGACCGGATTTTTTAGGAGCCACATGAAATGTTCCTACAGCTCGGTATTTCCGCCGACTACGGTGGCGGCGACCACATCTATCAGAAGTGGACTGAAGCCGTGTGAGCACGGATGGCTTGGCTGGGACTGTTATTATCCGTGGATTGATCAGAATGTTACGGTTTTCACCAACATGAAGACAGGAACCAGTATTCCGGCAGCAGATTATAATGTGGCTGAGAAGTATTGCGGATACGAGACAGTCGTGGAGAGAATTAACCGCCGCGGCGGGGAGGCTTATGAAGTTATGCCGTTTGCAGAGCCGTTTCCAAAGACCATGGAAGAAATCTGCGGACAGGTTGAAATGCTGTGTAGAAAACCTGGAAAGAAATATATTTATGCGTACTGGAACGAACCGGACAGCACCATGCATGAGACCGGATGCTACAGCAGCCAGACAAAACAGATTATGCGGAAACTGGAACAGCAGGTCCAGGCTTTAAGTGATAAGCTGGAGAAAACGCTTCTGATCGTGACGGCAGACCATGGGCTGGTGGATACACAAAATGTTTCCATTACCGATTATCCGGAGATCATGGACTGTCTGGTGCGGATGCCGTCTATCGAGCCGAGGGCGCTGAACCTGTTTGTGAAAGAAGAGAAGAAAGAGCAGTTTGAAAAAGCATTTCGGAAAGCCTTTGGCGAGAGCTTTTTGCTGTTGACCAAAGAACAGGTGATAGAAAAAAGACTTTTTGGGGTTGAAGCCGAACATCCGGATTTCCGGGAAATGCTGGGAGACTATCTGGCGGTCGGAACCGGGGATCTGACGATCTTTTCCTCACGGGAAGAGTCGGAATTTTTCGTCGGAGTTCATGCAGGACTGCGGGAAGAAGAGATGCTGATTCCGCTGATTGTGATGGAAAAGGAGTAAAGTTTACAGATAGATAGAAAAAGTAGAAAACTAGTAAGGAGGGGCAGGCGATGAGAATATTTCTATGCGGTGGCGGAGATGGTTAAAAGCGCGGAGGAACTGGACGGGACAAATGTGGAAAACTACAGCGCGATTTTTATTGGCGGTGGAAACACATATAAATTATTGAACGATTTGAAAGCAAGCGGAAGTTTTGAGAAAATCAAAGCATATATCGAACAGGACGGCATTGTCTTCGGCGGAAGCGCAGGCGCGATTATCTTTGGATATGATATCGAAAGCTGTGCGGCTATGGATAAGAATAAAGTGGGGCTGAAAGATACGAAAGGATTTGATGCCCTGAGCGGATATTCGGTGTTTGCGCATTATACGAATGGAAGTTCAAGACTGACAGAGCAGGAGAACCGGGAGCGGACAGAAAAGTATACAGAAGAACTGCTCCGGTATTCTCAGGAGCATGGTCCGGTCATTGCCATGCCGGAGGAAGATACCCTGTTTCTGAATGGAGATCATTTAGAAATGATTGGAAGCAGGCCGTATTATTGTTTTGAAGAGGGAAAAAGAAGGGAAATGATTCCGTAGACAGGATGCGAGACCAGACAAGAAATATAACAGCAGGAGGTAACAGCCATGGTAAAAGTTCGTTTTTATGATGAGGTGGAAGATTCCCTTTTAAAATTTGCTGTGATGATTGCGCGGCATGATGGAAAATGGGTGTTTTGCAAACACCGGAAATGGGAAACATACGAGGTGCCGGGAGGACACCGGGAGCCCGGAGAGAAGATAGACGAAACGGCAGGAAGAGAGCTTTATGAGGAGACCGGAGCGTTGGATTTCGATCTTGACCGGGTCTGTGTGTATTCGGTAACCTCAGTGGACGAGGAGGGAAAAGAAGGGGAAGAAACATGCGGGATGCTCTACACGGCAGAAATCAGGAAGTTTGAGAAGGAGCTTCACAGCGAGATTGAAAAGATCCTGATTACAAAGGATCTGCCGGAAAAATGGACCTATCCGGAAATTCAGCCGGTTTTGATGAGAGAAGCAAAAATACGGCGGGGAGGGTATCACGATGAGTAGGAAGAGAAAAAAGACAGCCGAATTCAGATACTACCGGATGCCGGAAAAGAGGACAATTATAGCGCTTCTAGGAGAAAAATGGCAGCAGAATTACGGAAGGGATATTGATTATCTGCATTTTCATAATTTCCTGGAGATAGGTTATTGCTACGAAGGCAGGGGCTCGATGATACTGGGAACAGAAGAATATCTGTTCAGAGGAAGAGAATTTACTGTGATTCCTAAAAATTATCTCCATACAACGAACAGTGAGCCGGATGATATCAGTACATGGGAATATTTGTTTGTGGATGTGGAAAAGCTGTTAAGAAAACTGGTTTCAGGAGCACCGGGATATGTAGACCAGATGCTGCTGGCGATTAACCAGAAGGCTGTTTTTGCAAAGGAAAGTGAAATGCCTTATCTTGCGGATCTTTTGAAGAGAATTCTGGATACTATGCGGGAAGGGAAGATGTTTTATCTTGAGGAGGCGGAAGGGATGATGCTGGCATTTCTTTCTGAGATTGCCAGAAAAAATATCGCCTTTTTTGACCAGCCCGGCGGAGGAGTCCGGGAGGAAGCAAGGATGAACAATCTCATTTACCGGTCCTTGGATTATATCAGCGATCACTACCATGAGCGGATGAAAGTCAGTGATATTGCAGCGCAGATTCATATCAGCGAAACACATTTCCGCCGTGTGTTTTCCCAGTGTATGGGGATGAGTCCTCTGGAATATATCAATCTGGTCAGAATCCAGTCGGCATGCGAGTACCTGAGAAAGACGGATGAACCGATTGCGACGATTGCGGGAAAATGCGGATATTTCACAAGTTCGACCTTTAACCGGAACTTTCAGAAGATTATGGGGATGGCGCCGGAGGAGTGGAAAAAGAGACCGGAAAATTACGAACAGCAGATTCTGCAGTTTAATGTGCGGTCAGAGGAAGGGTGGTAAAAATGTACAGTACAAAGATTATAAAACAGGTGAAAAGGAAGAAAAAACCGGGCACGGGAGTACTGAAAATATTGATGATCTTGTTTGGAGTTCTGTTTGTTCTGATGGGCATCGTGTTTTCAAGGGGATTTATGCTCCCGGGCTTCCTGCTGATTTGTCTTTACTTTGCCTTTGATATGTTCAGCCAGAAGGAATATGAATATACTATGGAAGGAAATCAGTTTACGATTGATGTGATTATCGGGAAAAAGCACCGGAGAAATGCCCATGAGCTGGATTTGAATCAGCTGGAAGTGGTGGCGCCGAACTGGCATGAAAAGGTGGCAAAGTACCGTATTAAAGGAGGAACGGAACGTCTGGCAAAGTATGACTATACCTCTTATGATGATGAAATTCCGTACTACACCATGATCATTGGTGATGGGAGAGAAAAGATCAAGATTCTTCTGGACTTGAACGAGGAAATGCTCCGTACTATGAAAAACATGTTTCCTGACAGGGTCTTTTTTGCATAAAAAGGGGGTTCAGAGGATAAAAGAGACAAAAACAGAAGGTAAATATGCAAAAAAAAAGTGCATTTTTGGCAGAATGGACAAATGAAATGGAGCTGATGCTGAAAAAAACAGAGAAAAGGGTGTACCGATCGAACAAAAAAATAACGGAAAAACAAAAAAAACGGGGCGAATGGCACAAAAATGATCGAAAATGCATAATTTATATACGAATCTGCAAACATTTCATGGAGATGTCTTGATATAATACTTTCAGAAGATGTTCGAAAGACTGGACGGACATGAAAAAGGAGGAGGTATTTATTATGAAAAGAAAGTTGATTTCAGCATTACTGGTTAGTGCCATGACAATTTCTCTTGCAGCATGTGGTACTGGCGGAGGATCTTCAGACGGAGGAGAAGGCGGTGGATCCGGTTCTTCAGAAGGCGGCCACAAACTGACTGTATACGCATGGGACCCGGCATTCAATATTCCGGCTATTCAGGCGGCGGCAGACGACTATAAGGAAAATGTAGATTCTGAATTCGAACTTGAGATTTTGGAACAGGCTTCTTCCGAAGATGTGGAGACAGCAATTACAACAGCAGGATCTTCAGGAGACTACTCCAACCTTCCTGATATCGTGCTTTTCCAGGATCACTACATTCAGAGATATGTAGCTGACTATCCGGATGCATGGACACCGCTCGGAGATGTTGACATTAACTGGGATGATTTTGCAGCTGAGAAACTGGACTACTCCACAATCGACGGAGAGCACTATGGAGTACCTGTAGACAATGGTACCGTTGTTGCGGCATACCGTACAGACCTTCTGGAGCAGGCAGGATACACAATCGATGACCTGACAGGATGCACATGGGACAAATTTATCGAAATCGGTAAAGCCGTATACGAAAAAACAGGAAAAGCCCTTCTTTGCATGAACAGCGATGGAAACGACCTTCCATACATCATGATGCAGGCTGAAGGTGTTTCCCAGTTTAAAGACGGAAAACCGTACATCACAGAAAATGAAACACTTGTAACAATTGTTGAGAAACTTGTTGAGATGGCAAAAGAAAACGTGCTTCTTATGCCGAACAGCTGGTCTGACTATACAGACAAAGCAATCCAGGGTGACCAGGTTGCCGGTGTTATGAATGGTAACTGGATCATTCCTACCATCGAAAAAGTAGCAGCAAACAGTGGTAAGTGGGCGATCACAAGCATGCCGACACTGGAAGGCGGCGAGGGATATGCAAGTAACGGAGGCTCTTCTCTGTACATCACATCCAACTGCCAGAATGTTGACCTTGCCAAGGACTTCCTTTCCTACACATTCGGAGGAAGCACAACAACATATGACAATGCACTGAAAAAGGGCGGTGTGATTTCTACATACGCACCGGCAGGTGAGACAGAAGTTTACAACGAAGGTGTAGAATACTTCAACAACCAGCCGATCTACGCTGACATCGTTGAAATGGGAACACACGTACAGACTGTTGAACAGAGTGACTATCACTACTCCGCACGTAACTACATCGGATCTGCGATCGTAAATATCATCAATGGTGCAGACACGATGGATGCACTGCAGGAAGCAGAAGATCAGTTGAACTTCGAGATGGGCAACTAATCTTCTTAATTGAAAGAGAGTGAACAGTAACGGGGAACGAGTTTTCGTTCCTCGTTATTCGAAATTAGTGTAAGGGAGGGGCTCAAGTGAAACAGAAAAAAAAGATGAGCTTACTTGCCAAGCAGTCAGCGGCCGGCTGGATATTTTTAACTCCGGCGGCTTTGTTGATTGCGGTCATGGCATTCTGGCCGATGATTCAGGCTTTTATCATGTCACTGCAGACCGGTTCCAGCGCAAACATGCAGTGGTCCGAACCGATCTTTAACAATTATACCAGAATGTTTCAGGATAAGCTGTTCCTGAGATCAGTCGGAAATACATTTTTGTACCTGATTATTCAGGTGCCGATCATGCTGATTCTTGCAATCTTGCTGGCGCAGCTTCTGAATAACAAGCATCTGAGATTAAAGGGATTTTTCCGTACATGTATCTTTCTTCCTTGTGCGACATCCCTTGTATCCTACTCTTTGATTTTTAAATCCTTGTTTGCAACAGACGGACTGATCAACTCCGTTCTTGTTCATCTTGGTATTCTGGAGTCCAATTACAATTTCCTTGGAAATGCAGCCAGCGCAAAGGCGGTTATTATCATCGCCCTGATCTGGAGATGGACAGGATACAACATGGTATTCTATCTTGCAGGATTGCAGAATATTGAATATTCCGTTTACGAGGCGGCCAAGATTGACGGTGCGAACGGATGGAAGACATTCTGGGGTATTACGGTTCCGCTTTTGAAACCAACGATTATCATGACATTTATCATGTCCATCAACGGAACGCTTCAGTTGTTCGATGAGTCTGTCAACCTGACAAACGGTGGACCGGCAAATGCGACGATCACCATGTCACATTATATTTACAACAACTCACTTGGACAGGGTGTTGCAAACTTCGGATACGCGACGGCAATGTCATTCTTCGTATTTATTATTGTTGCGATCCTGGCATTTATCAATATGAAAGTAGGTGATACGCGTGACTAAGAAAAGAAATAGAAGTATGATTCAGCGCCGGTTGATTCCTACATACATATTTTTGATTATCGTAGCGTTCCTTTCCGTATTCCCGTTCTACTGGATGATTTCAGCAGCAACAAACACTTCCTTCGAGGTGGCAAACGGAAAGCTGACGCTCGGCGGACATTTTATCGAAAACTTCCAGAATCTTGTAAACGGCAATGATCTGTGGAGAGCAATGGGCAATTCTTTCCTGTATTCTATTTTGCAGACAGTTCTTGCGATTTTGATCTGTTCTCTTGCAGGATTTGGATTTGAGCTGTATCATGACAAGAAAAAGGATGTTCTGTTTTCCATTATTCTTCTTGCCATGATGATTCCTCAGGTAGCGACGATGATTCCTCTGTTCAGACTGCTTTCATCAGCAAAGCTTTTGAACTCGGCGTTAGGTTTTATCCTCCCGTCTCTTTCGACGCCGTTCCTGATTATGATGTTCCGTCAGAATTCACGTAACTTCCCGGTTGACGTTATGGAAGCAGCGCGTATCGACGGACTGAGCGAAATCGGAATCTTCGTAAGAATGTACATGCCGATGATGAAAGCAACCTATGCAGCAGCAGCGGTTATCACATTTATGAATGCATGGAATTCATACCTGTGGCCGAAGGTAATTATGACCCTTCCGGAGTCACAGACAATGCCGATGTTGATTGCCAACCTTTCAGGTGGATATACAACAGATTATGGTGTATTAATGGTGGGAGTTCTCTTCTGTTCCATTCCTACTATGATCGTCTTCTTCGTACTTCAGAAACAGTTTGCAGAAGGTATTACAGGAGCCGTAAAATAATAGACAGAGAGCCCGCATAAGAGCAGGAGTCTGCCGCAAATGCGGCGGACTCCTTTTTTCATACAAAGATTCAGGGAAAAAGAGGAGGAAACTATGAGAACATTTAATTATGAAAACGTAAAGAATCCGGAGTATTTCTGTGATGGAAGAGCAGAGGCTCACTCCGATCATGCGTACTATGCGTCCGAAGCGGACAGAGAAACAGGATGCAGTCTGTTTCAGGAGAGCCTGAATGGAATCTGGAAATTCCATTATGCGAAAAATTATGACGCAGTTGTGCCAGGATTTGAGAAAGATGAATACTGCTGTGCTTCCTGGGATGATATCCGGGTGCCGGCCCATATCCAGATGGAGGGCTATGATGCGCCGCAGTACGCGAATACACAGTATCCGTGGGAAGGACGTGAGGACATCCGTCCGGGAGAGATTCCGGAGCACTTCAATCCGGTCGCAAGCTATGTGAAATATTTCCGCGTGCCGGAGAGAATGAAAGGCAAACGTCTTTTTATCTCCTTCCAGGGGGCAGAAAGCGGCATGGCTGTCTGGGTAAACGGTACCTTTGTGGGATACAGCGAGGATACCTTTACACCGTCCGACTTTGAACTTACTGACTATGTAAGAGAAGGCGAAAACAAGCTGGCTGTGCAGGTATTCAAATGGACGTCCGGAAGCTGGTGTGAGGATCAGGACTTCTACCGCTTCTCCGGGCTTTACCGGGATGTCTACCTGTACACGGTGCCGGAAGTCCATATCCGTGATCTCAGAATCCGCGCAGTTCCGGATGAGACGCTGGAAAAGGCGGAGCTGGAAATCTGCACCCGGACATGGGGAAGCGGAAAAGCAAAGTTCGTGCTTTCTTACCACGGAGAAGTTTGCTTCGAGGAAGAGAAGGAACTGAATGGAGAGAATGTCTTTACCTGGGAGATCGATCATCCGGCGCTCTGGAGTGCGGAAGAGCCGAATCTTTATGACCTGTCGATTACCGTGACAGACGCCTCCGGCACTTTGATGGAAATCATTCCGGAGAAAGTGGGATTCCGCAGATTTGAGATGAAAGACCGCATCATGACACTGAACGGTAAGAGAATTGTCTTCAAAGGGGTTAACCGGCATGAATTCAGCTCTGTGAGCGGAAGACATGTATCGGAAGAGGAGCTTCGAAAAGACCTGACCATCATGAAGCAGAACAACATCAATGCAGTGCGGACATGCCATTATCCGAACTCCTCTTTGATCTACAGACTCTGTGATAAATACGGTCTGTATCTGATTGATGAGGCGAACCTGGAGAGCCACGGAAGCTGGGATACCTATCCTATGGACGGGGATGAAGATTTCATTGTGCCAAATGACAAACCGGAATGGCTTGCGATGATGCTGGACCGTGTGAATTCCATGTACCAGAGGGACAAAAATCATCCGTCCATCCTGATCTGGTCCTGCGGAAATGAGTCTTTCGGAGGAAAAGATATTTATGAAATGTCTCAGTTTTTCCGCAAGGAAGATCCGACGAGACTGGTACATTACGAAGGCGTCTTCCAGGATCGCCGCTACAATGATACCAGCGATATGGAGAGCCAGATGTACACACCGGTGGAAAAGATCAAGGAATTCCTTGCAAAAGACAGAAGCAAACCATTTATCTGCTGTGAGTATACCCACGCCATGGGAAATTCCTGCGGGGCAATGCACAAGTATACCGATCTGACAGATACAGAACCGCTCTATCAGGGAGGATTTATCTGGGATTACATTGACCAGACGATTTATAAGAAAGACCGTTATGGAAATGAATTCCAGGCATACGGCGGCGATTTTAATGAAAGACCGACCGACTACAATTTCAGCGCCAACGGGATTGTATACGGCGGTGACAGAGAGCCGTCCCCGAAGATGCAGGAGGTAAAATTCAACTACCAGAATATTACAGCCGAAGTGACAAAGGATCAGGTAAAAGTCATCAACAAGAACCTCTTCCTGAACACCGGTGTGTATGAATGCGTGGTAACAGCGGCCCGGAACGGAAAGACAGTCAGAGAACTTGTTATGGCAACCGATGTGGAACCGCTCTCCGAGAAGGTGTACGATCTGCCGCTTCCAAAAGAGACGATTCCGGGAGAATATACGATCACGGTTTCCTTCCGGCTGAAAGAAAACACGATCTGGGCGAAAGCAGGACATGAAGTGGCATTCGGACAGTATGTCTATGCGATCAGGGAAGAGAAGAAAGCATGCAGGCGTCCGGTAAAGGTAATCCGCAGCAAGCATAACATCGGTGTCAGGGGAGAATCTTTTGAAGCGATTTTTTCCGGGCCGGAAGGAGGACTTGTCTCCTACCGTTATGCAGGAAAAGAAATGATCAAGGAAATTCCAAAGCCGAATTTCTGGAGAGCTCCGGTGGACAACGACCAGGGCAACCAGATGCCGAAACGGTACGCACAGTGGAAGATTGCCAGCATGTACGCGTCACACAAGGATTACCGGGGGGACGACCTTTGCAAAGTTCTTCTGCCGGAAGTAGAGGCGGCGGAAGATTCTGTCAAAGTGACATATACCTACCTTCTGCCGACGACTCCGGCCGGCGAGTGTACGATGACGTATGTGGTAACCGGCGACGGCACGGTACAGGTAACGCTTTCCTATGATCCGGTCAAAGAACTGGGCGATATGCCGGAGTTTGGCGTGATGCTCAAGCTGGATGCGGACTACGATCATGTGACATGGTACGGACTCGGACCGGAAGAGACCTATGCAGACCGTAAAAAAGGCGCGAAGCTTGGAATCTACCGGAACCTCGTCAAAGACAATATGGCAAGATATATTGTGCCGCAGGAATGTGGAGCAAAAGAAGAAGTACGCTACGCAAAAGTGACCGACAGAAGCGGAAGAGGAATGCTGTTTGAAATGGATGAAAAGAGTGGACCAATGATGTTCTCCGCGCTTCCTTATACACCGCACGAACTGGAAAATGCAAAGCATCCGTATGAACTTCCGCAGGTTCATTACACGGTTGTACGTGCGGCTCTTGGACAGATGGGAATTGCAGGAGACGACAGCTGGCTGTCTGTTACGCATCCGGAATATCTGTTAAACGCAGACAAAAAGATGGAGTTTACATTCCGTTTCCGCGGAATCTAAACAGGAGGAGTAACAATGTTAGGAGAAAGGATTCTCCATGGAGGAGATTACAATCCGGATCAGTGGCTGGATCACCCGGAGATTTTTGAAGAAGATGTAGCGCTGATGAAAAAAGCGAACGTGAACTGCGTAAGCCTTGGCATTTTTGCCTGGGCTTCGCTGGAACCGGAAGAGGGGGTCTATCAGTTTGACTGGATGGACCGGATCATCACAAGGCTTGAAACGGAAGGAATTCAGGTTATCCTGGCAACCCCTTCCGGGGCAATGCCGCACTGGCTCACTCAGAAATATCCGGAAGTGATGCAGGTGCAGGCGGACGGCAGAAGAAATCTGCCTGGAAAGCGCCACAATTTCTGCTATACCTCACCGGTGATGCGTGAGAAAATCACGGCAATTGACCGGGAACTGGCAAAGCGGTTCGGAAAAAGAAGCAATGTGATTCTCTGGCATATTTCCAATGAGCTTGGAGGAAACTTCGCGGATTCCGTTTGTCATTGTGAACACTGCCAGGCGGCATTCCGTATCTGGCTTAAGAAAAAGTACGGTACACTTGAGAATCTGAACCGGGCGTGGTGGAATTACTTCTGGAGCCACACCTATACGGACTGGGAGCAGATTCACAGTCCGGTTCCAAACGGCGAGACGACGAGCACGGCTCTTGTGCTGGACTGGAGAAGGTTTGCCACGGAGCAGATGAATGACTTTTACCAGCTGGAAGCACGGACGGTAAAAGAATATTCGGATCTTCCGGCTACAGCGAACTTTATGTACTTTTTCAAAGGGATGGACTACAACCGATTGAAAGAAGGCGTGGATATTATTTCATGGGACAACTATCCGTACTGGCACAAACAGAAAGATGAGGTTCCGACGGCGGTAAAGGCAGCCGCAAATCACAGCCTGATGCGCTCCCTTCGGAAAGCGCCGTTCCTTTTGATGGAAAGCTCTCCGTCCGCCATCAGCTGGCGCGAGGCCAATCCGCTGAAGCGGCCGGGTATGCACATGCTTTCCAGCATGCAGGCGGTGGCACATGGATCGGATTCCGTACTGTATTTCCAGTGGCGGAAAGGACGGGGAGGCTTTGAAAAGTTCCACGGCGCCGTGCTGGATCACAGGAACGGAGCGAACACCAGGGTATTCCGGGAGGTGACCGAACTGGGCGAGAGACTATCAGGTCTTGGCGAGCTCATTGATCATACAGTAAACAGGCCGAAAGCCGCCATCATTTTTGACTGGGACAACTGGTGGGCAGTGGAAGATACGCAGGGACCGCGTCTTGACTTTAATTATGTGAAAACGATCCTCAAACACTACCGTGTGTTCTGGGAAAACGGCATTGAGGCCGATCTGGTGGATATGAACGATTCTCTGGAAGGATACAGCCTTGTGGCGGCGCCGTTGAACTATATGTACAAGGAAGGATATCCGGAGCACGTAAGAAAGTTCGTGGAGAACGGAGGTATTTTCGTTAACACCTGCTTCAGCGGTATGGTGGATGACACAGATCTTTGCTTTACCGGACAGTCCCCGCTGGAAGATGTGCTGGGAATCATTCAGGAAGAGATTGACGCGCCGTCTGAGGAATTTGAGAATCAGTTTACCTATGGCGGATCTGTTTATCCGGCACAGTACCTTTGCGAGATCGTACATGCGAAAGAAAACACAGAAGTGCTTGCAGTTTACGAAAAAGATTTCTACGCCGGCTCTCCGGTTGTGACACGCAACAGCTTCGGAAAAGGAGAGGCATACTATCTGGCGGCAGAATCCAGCCTCGATTTCCTGCGGGCGTTTTATCAGGATCTCTTTCGGGAAGCCGCTCTGGAAAACGCGCTTCAGACAAAGCTGCCGTACGGTGTGACCGTGACAGAACGTGTCGGTGACAATGGAAAACGGGTTGTGTTTGTTATGAACTTCAAAAATGAGCCGGTCTGCGTAGAAGGAATCGGAAAATGGACCGATGCGGAAACAAAGGAAGTGTACGAAGGCACACTGGAAATGAAACCGTTTCAGTGTATGATTCTGATTTAATTAGAAAATAGATGGTCCGATCCGGACCGGATTGTGCTACAATAGTAGGAGAGAAAATTTTCAGAAAGGGTGTGTACAGTATGACTCAGGAAACATTAAATTATGTAGTAGAGAAGACAAAAGAGCTGATGGCAGCTCCGTCATGCAGTCAGGAGGCAAAAGATGCAGCACAGGCATGGCTTGACGCTGTAGGAACCGAGAACGAGGCAGAAGAGACGAAAAAATATATTGCCGAACTCGAAGAAGATATCATGACGCTGGACGGACTGATCGCATTTGCAGAGTCCGAAATGGGTGCTCAGGTATTCGGAGCAGAAAAGACAAAAGAAGTCGCTGCTCATGGAAAAGAATTAAAAGCTGCAGGCAAACAGTACTGTGACTGCCCTGCATGCGCAGCTGTAGAAGCAATCCTCGCGAAGAAGGACGAGCTTTTATAATTTTATAGTGCAACGGAGAGTGTAGAAAAATATCTTCAACCATTATAAGATGGTTGGAGATATTTTTTTGCACTCCTTGACACCTCATACTTCTCTATTTTATGATAAAAGCATGTTAAAGGATGTGGAAATATGAGCGAAAAACAGTTGATGAGAAGGCTGAGGAAAATCACAGCGGTAGTTGTGGTGATCAGCATTCTATTGTTCCTCGGGGGAGGCTTTATTACATCCTCGCTTGGCCGGGTGCAGAAAGATACCATGACAACGCAGATGATTTCAGAGGCGGAAGAATACAAGGCAAATGTACTGCGTAAAATCAAGATGGATCAACAGACACTCCAGACGCTGGCGAGTTTCTTCCGGTTCAGCAATACGATCAGCATGATTGATACGGATGCCTTCGCGAACGGTCTTTATGAATCGAACCGGCATAACAGTTTTATCCAGATGGGTTATTTTACGGAAGACGGCGATGGAATCCGGGTGACAGTTGATAGAGAGATTAAGAAAAATGTCCGTATGGAAGATCTGGAAGAGGAACTGCAGGCGAGTATCGGAGAGGCGTGGCAGGGGGAGAGCGCGGTGTCCAGAGTCTATGAGGATGCCCGGACCGGGGAAAAGGTTTTTTCCTATGCTGTTCCTGTCTATCAGGGAGACGAGATCACAGGTGTGCTGACTGCGAAAGACAGCATTGAAGCATTTGAAGATATTCTGGATGATAAGACGGCTATGAACGGTTATGGTTATGTCCATATGATCGGAAAGGAAGGGAAGTTTCTGATTCGTTCTAAAAATAAAGTCGTCAATAGAAGAGTGGAGAGTATTTTTGACGGGAACTATATCACAGAGGCAGAAAAGGAGAAAATCCGGGAAGCGATCGATAATGATGAGAGCGTGTTCAGTAAATTCCGGTATCAGGGAACGGCGTACCAGATTTATCTGAATCCGATCGGCCTGAATGGCTGGTACCTTTTCTGTGTTGATACAATGCAGGGGGTGAATGCGCCCATTTATCAGATGATCAATGTTACAAGGGCAATTTTTATCGGAGTCCTTTGTCTGAGCGTATTTCTGCTGATTTATGGGTACCAGATGCTGAGAAAGAATCATAAACAGCTGATTGAGCTTGCTTACTATGACTCTTTGACAGGAGCATATAATACAGTCCGGTTTATGCAGGAGATGAGAGATGTTCTTTCGGGAACGGAGCAGTACAGTGTCTGTGTGATGAATATTCACCAGTTCAAATTTATCAACGAAATTTTCGGACGGGTACAGGGAGATAAACTCCTCTGCCATGTCAGCCGGGTGCTGAAGGAAAGTGTAAATCCGGGGGAATATTTCTGCAGGGATACCGGTGATTTTTTCTGGATGATTCTAAAGGGACAGGATGAAGAAATGATCGGCAGACGTCTCTATGCAATTATGGAAAAAATCAGCCGTTTTTCATTGAGCCAGCATCATAATTATCAGATTATGCTCTATTGTGGAGTGGCGGTACGAAGAGATGATAGTTCAGCCGAGATGATGATGACACATGCAATGTTTGCACTTCAGACGGCAAAGGGAACAGACAGGAATAATGTCTGGTTTTATGACGTGGAGCTTCATAAGCAGGAAACGTTGCAGAACTACATCGAAAGTCATATGCATCAGGCGCTGAAGGACAAAGAGTTCCGGATGTTTTTACAGCCGAAGATGGATATGAGGACGGGAAAGCTTGGAGGCGCAGAAGCGCTTGTCAGATGGATTCCAAAAGACGGGACAATCATCTATCCGAACCAGTTTATCCCGCTGTTTGAAAGCAATGGGTTCTGTTCCAGCCTGGATATGTATATGGTGGAAAATGTCTGCAGGAAAATCCGGGAGTGGATCGATGCGGGAATTACGCCGGTTCCGGTTTCCGTGAATCAGTCAAAGATCCTCTTTTACGAGGAAGACTATGTGGAAAATCTCTGTGCTGTTCTGGAACGGTACCGGATTCCGGGCGATCTGATTACGCTTGAGATTCTGGAGGGACTTGCCGCAGGAAATATTGATGAACTCAATGAGAAGATCGATCAGTTAAAGGAGAAAGGCTTCCGCATTTCCATGGATGATTTCGGAAGCGGATATTCTTCTTTTAATATACTTGGAAAACTCCATATCGATGAGTTGAAGATGGATCGGGTATTCCTGTCAGCGATTACGGGGAAAGAAGATGAACGGCAGAAGATTATTATGGCACAGGTAGTGGATCTGGCAAAGAAGCTTCGGATTTCTACTGTAGCGGAAGGTGTGGAAACAAAAGAAAATGAAACATTGATCCGGACACTGGGATGCGGCTACGGTCAGGGATATTACTACAGCAGGCCGATTGATGAGGATGAATTCGACAGGAAGTATATGGAAAAGGGGAACGGAAATCATGAAGTGTAAGGAAAAAGGAGGAAAGACGTGGGAATACAATCCGGTCTTTCAGACTTTAAATCAGTTTTATAACAATGCATTGACCAGGCGTGACGCACAAAAGGCGGCGGCACTGGTGACAGAAGATGTCTATTTCCTCGGTGCCTCCGAGGTGGTGTTCGGGCGGGAGGTATTCCGTCAGTTTCTGGAAGGGGAACTGAACAGCGTCAAAATGCCGATTCTTTATCAGATTACGGACTACAGGGAAAAGGAGAGGGGAAGCCATTCCTGGGACTGCTACTGCCAGATTGAGATTGCCATGCAGGGGAAAGAACATCATGAACATGAAAGTATTGCCAGAGTAACTGCTTCCGTCGTGGAGGAGAACGGGCAATACAGGATTTCAGTTCTTCACCGGACTTTGCTGGAAGGTTATATTCAAAAAGAGGAACGGTTTCCATTCCGCATTCTGTCAAACCGCCGTGGAAAACTGGATCAGATTTCCAGGCGTGAACTTCTCGATATCATCTGCGAGACGATGCCGAGCGGTGTGATCGGAGGGTATATGGAGGACGGTTTTCCGATTTACATGGTCAATAATAAGCTTCTGGACCTGCTTGGATATACATATGAGGAATTCATGCAGGCAACAGGAGGAAATGTACTGAACCGGATCTGGAAGAAGGATCAGGATGAAGCGCTTGCTGTTGCAGAAAGAGAATGCCGGGAGCGCGGAGAATATGAGATTGAATATCGGATGATGAAAAAAGACGGGAATTTTGTGTGGGTTTATGATCGGGGGAGAGTGATTACCACACAGGACGGACGAAGAGCAGTAATCAGTTTGATCGTTGACATTTCTGAAAATGTACGGATTAAAAACAACCTGTTCGTAGAATCAGTGACAGACCCTCTTACCGGACTTTACAACCGCAGAGGCGGCGAAATGATGGTTGCACAGAAACTTGGAAACGGCAAACCTTATATCTTCCTGATGCTGGATATTGACAGATTCAAGGAGGTTAATGATTTCTACGGCCATCACGAAGGAGACAATGTCTTGAAGTATGTTGCGGAGGAACTGAAGCACTGCTTCCGGCGGGATGATGTGATCATCCGGCTTGGAGGCGATGAGTTTGTGATTTTTGTGCATCCATGTACCAGCATTCCGGCAATCGAAAATAAACTGGCAGGAATCAGCACGGTATATCAGGAAAAAATTGATCAGGAGTACCCGAAAAGCAAATCCTCTTTATCTTTTGGAGGGATTTATGCAGATCATGGAATTCCGTTCGTGGAATTATACAAAAAAGCGGATCAGATTTTATACGGGGTAAAACAGCAGTGTAAAGGAACCTTTCGCATCGTAAATGCAGAGGAAGAAAAAACAGTAGAACAGGAGTAGTTTGATGTTTGGATATGTGACAGTCTGTGAACCGGAACTGAAAATGAAAGATTTTCGAAAGTACAGGTCGTATTACTGCGGGCTGTGTCAGGAGTTGAAGGAAAAATATGGATTTTCGGGGCAGATGACATTGACCTATGATATGACGTTTGCGATTATTCTTCTGACTTCGCTGTATGAGACTGAGACAAAGACAGAACAGAGGCGCTGTAAGGTGCATCCGGTGAAAAAGCAGACGATGAGAAGAAATGAAATTACAGACTATGCGGCGGATATGAACCTGCTGCTCGCCTATTATCATCTGGAGGATGACTGGGCGGACGAGAAGAAACCGGCGGCCCTCGCCGGAAAGGGAGTACTCCGGAAAAAGGCAGACAGGATCATTCGAAAATATCCACGCCAGAGCCGGGTGATCAAAAAGGCGCTGCGGGGTATCCGAAAGTGTGAAAAAGAAAACTGTATGGATCTGGACCGGGTCTCCGGGTACTTTGGGCGGATGATGGCAGAGCTTTTTGTTTACAAAAAGGATGTATGGGAAAAAACGCTTCGAAGAATCGGATTTTTTCTCGGAAAGTTCATCTATCTGATGGACGCGTACGATGATCTGGAGGAAGACAGGAAAAAACACTGCTACAATCCGCTCATCAGAATTTGTGAAGAAGAGGATTTTGAAGAGCGGATCCGGGGGATTCTCTGCATGATGATTGCGGAGTGCAGCGCAGAATTTGAAAAGCTTCCGTGCCTTTTGGATGTAGACATTTTGAGAAATATCCTGTATGATGGAGTGTGGAATCGTTATAGATTAATTCAGATGAAAAAGCAGGAAGGAAAGGAACAGGATCATGTCAAAGAATCCGTATGATGTATTGTGTGTATCCCCAAACGCATCTGACGAAGAAGTAAAAAAAGCATATAGAGAGTTAACAAGAAAATATCATCCTGATGCGAATGTAAACAATCCGCTGGCAGATCTTGCAGAGGAGAAGTTTAAGGAAGTACAGGAAGCATATGATGAGATTATGAAAGAGCGTGCATCGGGCGGAAGCTCCGGCGGTTACTCCTACGGGGGCGGTTCATCCTATGGCGGAGGCTCTTCCTACGGCGGAAACAGCAACGACGTTGAGATGCAGGCAGTCTTTAACTATATTAACAACAGACGCTACCGTGAGGCGCTCAATCTTCTGGACAGGATGCCGAACCGGACCGCGATGTGGTATTACGCAAGCGGTGCGGCAAATGCGGGGATCGGAAATCTGGTTGTAGCAAGAGAACATGCCGCACAGGCAGTGAATATGGAGCCGAATAATGTGCAGTACCGTCAGCTGCTAAATCAGATTGACTGGAACAGCAGAAGATATCAGAATAATCCGTACGGAGGCGGATACGGTGGAAACTCATCCTGCGGTACGGGAAATATGTGCTGTGATTTGTGGCTGGCGGATACGCTGTGTGAATGTATGGGAGGAGATCTTTGTTCATGCATGTAAAAGGGAAAATGATGGCGTTCTGCGGACTGTTCATTGCACTGTCGGTCGTTTGTATGTCTCTCGGAAGCGTGATTGAGACGAATACGCTCTTCCTGCTTGCAGCTGCTTCATTTTTTGTAGGTATTGTAATCAGGGAGTTCGGAATGAGGACAGGAGGGGCCTTTTATGTGGCTGATGTTCTGCTCGGTCTTCTGATTGCACCGAACAAGTTTTATGTTTTCTCCTTTGCGGCGATGGGGCTTTATATCGTGATCATCGAAGCGGCATGGAGATTTCTGGGACGTTCCAGCCGGACACAGCGGCAGACTATTTTCTGGGCAGTCAAATATATGGCGTTCAATGTCATGTATATTCCGATGCTGATATTTTTTGAAGAACTGATTCTGGGCGGGCAGAAACTTTCCCCGATTATGACGGCCGGAATCTGGATTGCAGGCCAGATTGCACTGTTTATCTATGACCGCGCATATGAGTATGTACAGGCCCATGTCTGGACGAAAATCAGAGGAAGAATGTTTTAGAGGGATGCTATTTTTAGGTCTCGGTATACAGTAGTGTACCGGGGCCTTTTTATAATGCCCGGGAGTTTGTTTTCCCGTGTCCGGCTTGACCGGATCTTCAGACCGCGTTACAATTTCGGTAGTTCTATTTTTACAAATGAGGAGTTTTGTGCGATGTATATTGCGGATTTACATATCCACTCCAGATATTCCAGAGCCACCAGCAAGGACTGCACGCCGGAACATCTGGACCTGTGGGCAAGAAGAAAGGGAATCCATCTTGTCGGAAGCGGGGATTTTACCCATCCGGCATGGCGGGAAGAGTTAAAGGAGAAACTTCGGCAGGATGAAAACGGTCTCTATGTCCTGAAAGAGGAATACCGGATCCATGAGGACTCGGCACCTGATCATATGATTCCGCGCTTTGTGATTACCGGGGAGATCAGTTCGATTTACAAGCAGGGCGGAAAGGTGAGGAAAGTACACAGTCTGATTCTGCTTCCGGATCTTCAGAAGGCAGAGATCATATCCAGAAAGCTGGAAGAAATCGGAAACATTCATTCGGACGGAAGACCGATCCTCGGCATCAGCTGCCATGATCTGCTGGAAATCATTCTGGAACTGTGTCCGGAGGCCGTCTATGTGCCGGCCCATATCTGGACGCCGCATTTTTCCATGTTCGGTGCGTTCTCAGGGTTTGATTCCGTGGAAGAATGTTTTGGAGACCTCTCCGGCTACGTGCATGCGGTGGAAACCGGGCTTTCCTCCGACCCGCCGATGAACTGGAGAGTGTCGGCTCTGGACCGGTTCCAGCTGATTTCCAATTCGGATGCCCATTCTCCTGCAAAACTCGGGCGGGAGGCGAATCTTCTGGATACGGAGCTTTCCTATCAGGGACTGAAAACCGCGGTGGAGACAGGAGCGGGACTTCTGGGAACCATCGAATTCTTCCCGGAGGAAGGAAAATATCATATGGACGGGCACCGCAAGTGCGGGCTTTGCCTGAGCCCGAAAGAGACCGAAAAGTATGGCGGAATCTGCCCGGTGTGCGGGCGCAAGATCACGATCGGAGTGTCCCACCGGATTGAGCAGATGGCGGACCGGCCGGAACAGTATCAAAGACCGGGAGCAAAGCGGTTTGAAAGTCTGATCCCGCTGCCGGAAATCATCGGGGCGGCTCTGGGACACAGTTCCGCAAGCAAGGGCGTGCAGAGGGAGTACCAGAAGCTGACGGCAAGACTCGGGGCCGAGTTTGAGATTCTGCGGAATATTCCTGTGGAAGAGATCCGGCATGTGTCCGGCAGACTGATTGCAGAAGGAATCGAACGGCTCCGGGCAGGGAAAGTGACATGGAGCCCGGGATTTGACGGAGAATACGGAAAAGTCCGGATTTTCGATGAGGAAGAGCGTAATGAGACAGACGGGCAGATGGATTTTTTCAGTATGCTGGGAGTGAAAGAAGAGGGAGGAAAGCAGGCAAAATCCGGGAAAACACGGGAGAAAAAAGAGAAGGCTTCGGAGGCTGTGACGGCGGAGCGAAAAGAGGCGGACAAAAAGCAGACAGAAGATAGAGAAGTAGCGGAAAAACGGAAGGCAGAAGCTGCCGGAAAGAATCCGGATGGACTTAATGAGAAGCAGCGGAAGGCGGTACATTCGCCGGACAGAAGGACGGCTGTCATTGCAGGGCCGGGAACCGGAAAGACGAAGACATTGATTGCGAGACTTCTGTATCTGGTGAATGACCAGAAGATAAACCCGGATCGGATTACGGCAGTGACCTTTACAAACCAGGCAGCGGGAGAAATCAGGGACCGGTTACAGAAGGCTGGAGAGCAGGGCAGCAGTTTTGCCAGACTTCAGACGGGAACCTTCCATGCCATCTGTCTTCGGTTCCTGAAGGAGCGTGGAGTCCGGGTACTTCTGGCGGACGAATCCCGGTGCATCCGTCTGGCGGAAGAGATTCTTGCCCGCTTTGGAATTGATGAAGAGCCGAAGGAATTTCTGGAACAGGCGGCCAAATGGAAGGAAATGCAGATCATGCATCCGGAAGAGACTGGAGAGAAGGGACAAAAGGAATCGGGCAGGACAGCAGCTTATGAGGCTTATGGCGAGGAAATGGCAAGCCGGGGACTCTTTAGCTTTGAAGATCTGCTCCTGGAGACGGTCCGGATGTTAAAGGAACATCCGGAAGAGAAAGGATGGCGGAAGCCGTTCGGGCATTTGCTGATCGATGAATTTCAGGATATCAGCCCGGTGCAGTATGAGCTGATGAAAGAGTGGAACCGGGACGGAGAAAGTCTGTTTGTGATCGGAGACCCGGATCAGGCGATTTACGGATTCCGCGGGTCGGATGCCCGCTGTTTTGAAAGACTGCATCGGGAATTTCCGGATCTTAGCATGGTCCGGCTGGAGGAAAATTACCGGAGTACGCCGCAGATTTTAAACAGTTCCCTTGCTGTGATTTCTGAAAATCCGGGGGAAGAGCGGATTCTTCATCCAAACCAGAAAGCCGTCGGGCCGGTCCGGATGTTAAAGACCGGCGGAGAAATGGCAGAGGCAATCGCGGTGGCAAAAGAGATCGGACACATGGCAGGCGGGATCGGAATGCTGGAGGCCCAGCGGACGTCCGAAGAAAAAGAACGGAAAATCCGAAGCTTCCACGAAATCGCAGTACTGTACCGGACACACCGGCAGGGAGAACTTCTGGAAAACTGTCTGAGAAAAGAAGGAATTCCGTACGTGGTATCCGGAAGAGAATCCTTTTTGAAAGACGAGACCGTCCGCCGGAGCGCAGCCTTTTTCCGGTACCTTCTGGATCCGGAACAGACGGCGGCAAAAGAAGAAGGAAGCCTTCTGTTTGCAGACGGAGAAGGAAATCCCCTTGGCAGTCTGCTGTTTGAAGAGACGGCACAAGTCTGGAAAAAGAAAATCCAGGAACAGAGCCCGGCAGAACTTCTGAAAGAATGGATCCGGGAGATGGGAATGGAGACGAACAAAGCCATGGAAAAACTATCCCGGATGGCAGTATGCTATGAAACGATAGAAGAACTTCTGACAATGCTGGAACTTGGAGTAGAAAGCGATCTGAAACGCTGCGGGGAGAAACAGTACACCGCAGAAGCAGTGACACTGATGACCCTCCACGGCTCCAAAGGCCTGGAATTTCCGGCAGTGATTCTATATGGAGCAGAACAGGGAAAAATTCCTCTGGAAAACGAATATTACGAGACGGATTTCGAAGAAGAACGACGGCTCCTTTATGTCGGAATGACAAGAGCCAAAGAAGAACTGATCCTCACATCCGCAGGCGAAGAAAGCCCGTTTCTGAAATCACTCTCTGGTGACCTGCTCCAACGAGAAACAGCCGGCAGGAAAAAACAACAAGAACTCTGGCACCAGATGAGCCTGTTCGAATGATATTCATTGGGGACGTGTTCCGGCGTTTCGGAACCTGTCCCCGATGAAAAAAATCTGACAATTTGAGTTTTTCCTTATTTTATGCGGGTTTCGGGCGTTTTTTGCATTTTGGGGACGTGTTCCGGTGCATCGGAACACGTCCCCAAAATGGTTAAAATCCCTCTATTTTTCTTCAATCTGGAACTGTACCATGCTTCCAGCCTGTTCGGTTACCCAGAAATGTATGACTTTTTTCATCAGCATATCTTTCAGTACTTTTGTGTGCGGGTGTTTGTATTTATTCTGGTATCCTGCGCTGATGATCAGGACAAACTGTCCGCAGGAAAGTGCTTCGTTGTAATTGTGCATGGAGCCGTGATGTGGAACCTGTACGGTGCCGACGGACGGCATGTAGGCAGAGAGTTCTCCGGTGAGTGCGTCCCAGTTTTCTTTTGTTCCGGCATCGTAGTCCCCCAGATACAGGCAGCCGTCCGGATAGCCGGTCCTGCGACCGGACTGTGGTTCTGTCAGATCCGGCATGAAAAAGCGGTACGGGTGGATCTGGCGGTGATCCGGCGTAAGCGGCCCGGAGTATACGACAAGGGAATTGGAATTGAGACTTCCCGGTGCGTATTTCTGGTAAATCCTTTTGATATCATCCCAGTCGTAGGAGAAGATATCGGATGTCTCAAGGTAGGCCTGCAATGTCTTTTTATCATATCCATTTTTCTTCAAGCCCCGGAAAAATGCCTTGCTTCTTCGGGTATTCTGGAAATTGTAAGGCACATAACCCCAGTCCGGGTTGCTATCGGACACAGTCAGATCCACTGCCTTGCCGGAAGGAACAGCACCGACATTGCCGCCCGGTCTGCGGCTGGAATCCTGCGGCATCACATAAAAGATTTCAGGAGTCTGCGTATCGACAGGAAGGGTGTAATCCTGCACTGCCCCATAAGGATCCACGATAAGTTTGGATAAAAATTCCGATTCTGTATTTTCCAGCCGGGCAATGAGCCTGGTCAGAAGGATTTCTTCCTCCGTCAGGAACGGAAGGTACAGACGTTCCACACAGCAATGGGATAACAGAAATGGAAGTCCGTTGATGTGATCTTCGTGTAAATGGGAAATAAAAACTGCCTGAATCTTCTCCCTGGGCTCAAACGTGCAGGCAATCTGCTTTTCGATAGCGGACCTGCTTGTGGATGAACCGCAGTCATAGACAACATTGACTCCGCAGTCAAACTGTTCTGTATAAAAGGCACCCTGCCCAACAGGTAAAAAACTTCTGATCATGTATGTACCTCCCGTATCATTCGTTCATCATTTTCTGATATGCACTGCCCCACTGTTCCATGGCATCAAGAATCGGCTCCATGGATTTACCAAGAGGGGAAAGGGCATATTCCACCCGCGGCGGCACTTCCGGATAAACTGTTCTTGTGATGATCCCGTCATCCTCCATCGTCCGGAGACTGTCTGTCAGCACTTTCTGGCTGACCCCTTCCAGGTCTCTTCTCAGCTCATTAAAACGCCACGGCCGCATCCGAAGATTTCTCAGAATCAACAGCTTCCATTTGCTTCCGATCAGCTGTACTGTCGTTGCCACAGGACAGGCCGGCATTTCTTCTTTTGTCATCATCTGGCGTCACCTCATCTCAATAGTTTTGCTGGAAATATTATATCAGATTTGAATGTAACATGCCAGTTGAATCCAGGGGTTATAAAAAGGTAACTAAGTAATAGATTAGTGCGTACTTTTTTCAGGAAGTTCCCGGCAGTACAATAAAACTGCAAACGGGAAGTCGTTTGACGACAAAAAAGGAGGAACAGAATATGTCACTTTTGAATCTGTTTGGATGGAGCAAAAAAATGGAAGAAGCACCGGCATCTGCATGCGGCACAGCATGCGGAGCAGCAGGAAAACCGGAGGAAACACCGGCAGCATGCGGCACAGCGTGCGGAGCAGCTGACAAACCGGAAGAGACACCATCTGCATGCGGTTCTGCGTGTGGAGCAGCTGACAAGCCGGAAGAGACACCGTCTGCATGTGGTTCCGCATGTGGAGCAGCTGACAAATAGGAAGCTGGAAGAAGAAAACGGACGCGGACTTCCCGGAAGGCCTGGGCCTCCGGGGAGCCAATGAAGAAGAAATTCGGCAAGAGGCCGATTGACATAGAAAGATCACAGCGGGATGATAGGAAGAGGAAGGAGCAAGGAAATGAAACAGTATTTTTCTTTTCAGTGGCATATCACAGATGAGTGCGATCAGAGATGTAAGCACTGCTATATTTTTTCAGAGGATAACTGCAAAAAACTGGATCAGATGACATGGAAGCAGATGAAGGAAACCTTTTATAACTGTCTGGATTTCTGTAAGGTGTATCACCGCCTGCCATATTTTTATATTACCGGAGGAGATCCGATTCTTCATCCGGATTTCTGGAAACTTCTGGGACTGATGAAGGAGAACGGGATTCCATTTACCATTCTGGGAAATCCGTTTCATTTAAATGATGAGAACTGCCGGAAGATGAAGGAATATGGCTGTGAGAAATATCAGCTTTCCCTGGACGGAATGAGAGAAACGCACGACTGGTTCAGGAAACCGGGAAGCTTTGATATTACACTGGAAAAGATTGACTGTATCAAAAAGGCGGGGATACGCGCGGTTATTATGACGACGGTGTCCGGTACAAATATCGATGAAATTCCGGACATTATCGATACGGTTGCAGCTCATGGAGCGGATGTCTTTGCATTTGCCAGATACTGCCCGACCAGTGAGGAGAAAGATGTAGGAATTGAACCGATGCGCTATCGGAAACTTCTGGAAGACTGTGACCGGAAATTCAAAGAGTATGAGGCGGCGGGATGCCGGACGTATTTTAACAAAAAGGACCACCTTTGGACGTTGTATGAATATGAAACAGGAGAATTTCAGATTCCGAAGGCAGCAGAAGAAGGCATGATTTATGGCGGATGCAACTGTGGAAACTGCCACCTGACGATTCTTCCGACCGGAGATATTTATGCGTGCCGCAGAGTCCAGAACAGCAAAGTCGGAAATGTTTTTACGGACCGGATTGCAGACGTCTGGCTCTGCCAGATGGAGCAGTACCGTGACTATACAAAATTTGAAAAATGTGCAAAGTGTGAGCTTCTGGCATGGTGCCGCGGATGCCCGGCTGTCGCAAGCGGACAGGATGGAAATTTCTATGCCGCGGATCCGCAGTGTTGGAAGGAGGTATCAGCATGATACCGGAAAGGATGAAAGCAGTTGTTTTAAGTGAGCCGACCAGGGCGGAAGCGGTCTGTCTGACAGAGGTTCCGGTGCCGGAAGTCCGGCCAGGCTGGGTGCTTGTGAAGATTCATGCGTTCGGGATGAATCATTCGGAGCAGATTTTAAGACAGAGCGAAATTCGTGCGGATTACATCAAAAAGCCGGTGATTCCGGGGATCGAGTGCGTCGGAGAAATTGTCGATCCTTCGGACAGCCGGTTCCAAACCGGGCAGAAAGTTGCGGCGCTGATGGGAGGCATGGGGAGAAGTTTTGACGGCAGTTATGCGGAATATGCCCTGCTGCCTTCGCATCATGTCTTTGCAGTTTCTTCGGATCTTCCGTGGGAGGAACTGGCGGCAGTACCGGAGACGTATTTTACCGCCTGGGGTTCCCTTTTTGAGGGGCTGAATCTGAAGCCGGAAGATACGCTTTTGGTACGCGGTGCCACCTGTGCCCTTGGCTATGCGGCCATTCAGATCGCAAAAGCCCTCGGTTGTCAGGTAATTGCAACGACACATAAGAAAGAAAAATTAAAACTGCTGCAGGATGCAGATCTTGCCGTGCTGGATATCGGGAAACTTTCCGATGCGATCCCGAAAGCATCCAAAGCACTGGAACTGGTCGGACCGAAAACCATTCCGGATACACTGCGCTGTGTACAAAAAGGCGGCATTGTCTGTGATACCGGGATTCTGGGCAGAACCGGTGTATGGAATGGATTTGATCCGATCAAGGGAATTCCAAACGGAGTATATCTGACAGGCTTTTACAGTAACCAGCCGGATCAGACAGTCATGCAGGAAATCCTGGACTTCTTTGATATTCACCGGATCCGTCCCTGCATTGGAAACATCTATCCGTTTTCTGAAATCCGGGAGGCGTGCATGGCAATGGAACAAGGGAAAGTCAATGGAAAAATTGTGGTGACAATATCAGAAAGAAAAGGAGAAGAGATATGGATGCAAAGACGTGCTTAAAGAAACTGGAATATGTCGGTGTGCTGGCATTTGCTACCGTGGACGCACAGAGGAATCCGCAGGTGAGAAATATCAGCGCCGTCCATTATGAGCCGGATGCTCTGTATTTCTTTACCGCCAGAGGGAAAGATTTTTGCAGGGAGCTTCTGGAAGACGGAAGGGTGCAGATCCTGGGCTATACACGATATAAAGAAATGATCCGGCTGTCGGCACAGGCAAAGCCGGTTTCTCAGGGGGAACAGCAAAAGTGGATCGATACGATTTTCCGGGAGCAGCCGTATCTGGAAAACGTCTACCCGGGAAATACAAGAGAAATTGGAATTGTGTTTGAAATCCGGGACGCTCAGATCGAATATTTCCATCTGGGTGTACATCCGATTTTCCGGGAAACCTATGTCATTGGAAATGGCAGGGCGAAAGAAAAAGGATACCGGATCACAGACTCATGTATCGAATGCGGCACCTGCGCTTCGGTCTGCCCGCAGGGATGTATTACACCGGGAGATGCAGGAACACCGTATCACATCAGTCCGGAACACTGTCTGCACTGTGGAAACTGCTCTGAGCACTGTCCGGTATCGGCAATAGAACGAGTATGAGGTGAGAAAGATGTTATCAAGATTGTGGTCGAAAAAACCGGGAGAGTCCGGGGAAATGAATATAGAGAAACTGAAAAAAGCGTTGAATGAGGCGGAGAGTGTGCTTATCGGCGCGGGCTCAGGCCTCTCCACTTCCGCGGGATTTGTCTACACCGGAGAACGGTTCAGGAACTATTTTTCTGATTTTGAGGAACGCTATGGATTTCATGATATGTATTCCGGCGGATTTTACCCGTATGATACGCTGGAGGAACACTGGGCATACTGGAGCCGCTATATCTGGATCAACCGCTATATGGATGCACCGAAACCGGTCTATGACGAACTGCTCGATCTGGTGAAAGACAAAGACTATTTTGTTCTGACTACCAACGTAGATCACTGTTTTCAGAAGGAAGGATTTGAGAAACACCGCCTTTTCTACACCCAGGGGGATTATGGTCTGTTCCAGTGCAGTAAGCCGTGCCATCCGAAAAATTATGAAAATGAAGAAATGGTTCGGCAAATGGTACAGGCACAGGGATTTGAGATTGCGGAGAATGGAGAACTGATTCTGACGGATGGAACAGTGCCAAAACGGCAGATCCCGTCGGAACTGGTTCCTTACTGCCCGAAATGCGGGAAACCGATGGCAATGAATCTGCGAGCAGACGATACCTTTGTGGAAGATGAAGGATGGCACCGGGCAGCAGAACGGTATGCGGATTTCCTGCGCAGACACCAGAATGGAAAGATCCTGTTTCTGGAGCTAGGAGTCGGATTTAACACTCCGGGAATCATCAAGTACCCATTCTGGCAGAAAACAAATCAAAACCCGAAAGCAGTATATGCCTGTGTAAACTACGGGGAGGCTGCGGCACCGGAACCGATTGCGGAGAGGTCGGTCTGCGTGGATGGGGATATTGGGGAGGTGTTAAAAAAATTAAAGTAAAATTATGGACTATTTCCATAGTATGATTTGCAATTTGCATAAACTATTGCTATAATATACTTTGTAAACTAAAAAGAAAAATGAATTGTATAGTAGTTGAATTCCAACGGAATAATAATATTATGGAGGTGTATTATGGCAATTGTAAGTGATGAACAGGTTATAAAAGTATTGCAACAGTATAATCCGTGGTGGCGTACACCTTCTGCTATAAAGGAAGAAAGTAAGCCTCAAAAGAGGCTGGCATATTATGAAGCTCTGAAAACGCTTACACATAAGAGCATCCGGAGGTTTGCCGTTTTGTCTGGTATGAGGCGTGTAGGTAAGACGACAATTTTATATCAGATTATTGAGCATCTGATTGATGAGGGAGTCAATCCTAAAAACATTTTGTACGCTACTTTTGATAATCCGATTCTGAAACTTGTCAATGTGGAAAATGTGCTGTCCATTTATGAATCTATGTATCCTATCGAAGGCATAAGGTATATTTTCTTTGACGAAGTGCAGTATACTGAAAATTGGGAACTTTGGATGAAGGTGATTTATGATAGCAGAAAGGATATTCGCCTGATTGCCACAGGATCTGCCAGTCCTATTTTAGAAAAGGGTTCTGCAGACAGCGGTACAGGTCGATGGAGTGTTCTCAAAATACCTACCATGTCATTTTATGAGTATTGCAGGTTACTTGATCTGGACTTGCCTCTTCTGCCGGAGGATTTACGTCTATCAGAGCTTCCAGGCTATGGTTTGGCACAACTTGGTGATTTGATGAATAAATTTATTCCGCTGCAAAATCATTTTAACCGTTATCTTATGATTGGAGGCTTTCCGGAGCTGGTATTATCGGACGATGATGCCTATGCCCAAAGGATGCTGCGAGAAGATGTGGTTGATAAAGTTATTAAGCGCGATGTACTGTCGCTATTTAATATACGAAGTCCTTTGCTGATGGAAAAGCTGTTTCTCTACCTGTGTATGAATTCTACGGAGAGTTTTAATGCAACTACCGCAGCCAAGGAATTGGAGAATATCTCGATCACAACAATTGACAGTTATATCAAGGCATTAGAAATGTCCAATCTCATTTATCTGGCAAAGCCGATGAATGTGGGAAGCAAAGGTTCGCTAAAAGGGAAACCGAAAATATTTGTCGCTGATGCGGCTATCCGTAATGCTGTGCTGATGATTGACGATGTACTTTCGGATGAAAAGGAACTTGGTGCAATGGTGGAAACAACTGTTTACAAGCATATGGTTTCCTTCTTTCAGGGCAGTCCGGCACAACTGGGATATTTCAGAAAGGCAAAGGATAATCAGAAAGAGGTTGATGTGGTAGTGGAACTTCCTCGCCAGAAGATTCTCTGTGAAGTAAAATATCGTAATCAATCCCACATTGCGGAGACAGATGCCATTGTAGAGTTGTGTAAGGACGAAAAATCCAAAGTAACAAACGCCTTTTTAATCACAAAACGCCTGGACGATTTTGGTATTACCAGGCACGAAACAATGGTACCGATTTTGCGTGTACCGGCCATTGCATTTCTCTATATCTTAGGCAAGACGGAAGCAGAGGGAAAGAATGGAATGTGACTATTTTGCCTTTGAACAAATATTTTTTGAATGGACAATATAAAAGCCGCTTTGTATTTCCCTAAAAAGGAGGGGAGGAACAGAAGGCTTCCAAAAGAGAAGCTTTCTGTCCCTCCCCTCCTTTTAGAGTAAAGTTTTTACCGGATATACGTCACGCGGTCCGGATCGAATCCCCCTCTTGCCGCAGGTGTTTCATCTGCAACGCCGACTGCCACGATTGCAACAGGTATGCTTGTAGTATTCAAGATTTCCTGGATTTTTTCCACCCGGTCCATGGTTGGATAGCAGCCGCACCAGCAGGTGCCGTATCCCAGAT
Organism: Drancourtella sp. An57; assembly: GCF_002161525.1. NCBI lineage: Bacteria > Bacillati > Bacillota > Clostridia > Eubacteriales > Oscillospiraceae > Drancourtella > Drancourtella sp. An57. The sequence goes on along the minus strand of NZ_NFHY01000003.1, from coordinate 28,036 downwards.
CTTTCGCCTGAAGGAGAAGATTTTCAATGGCTGCACCGCAGTCCTGCGGCCAGTAAGGCCCACATTTTCCCTCCTGCAGATCCGGGCGTCCACAGACAACGATGGCAGCGGAAGCGGTGGTAAGCATACTGGTGTATGGGTGTGCCTCCTGAAGTTTTGAAATCGTATCCCGATTTGTGACTACAAAGTATTCCCACGGCCTTGTGTTGCATGCGCTTGGCGCCATCATGGCAGCTTCCAGAATCTTCTCAAAATCCTCCTGCGGGATTGTAACCTGTTCTTTATATTTGCGGATACTTCTTCTTTCACGGATTACGTCTGAACAATTCATACTAAATTCTCCTTTCCTCTAAAGACAATTTTCTGAACGATTTGATTACGTTTATTATAACGCCGGGCGGGCCGGGAAGCAAACTAGTCCGTATACGCGGCCAGCAGTTTGTGTACACAGAAGCAGATCACAAATCCTGCAATGTAGACGGCGATGTGCACGTTCAGGACAGTGTTCCGGAACAGGATGGCCGGCACCATGCAGACCAGGACGGCAAAGAACAGAATCAGGATGAAACGGAAACGGCTTTTCCGGCGAGCCTGTTCGGATTCATCTTCAAGAGAAGTCTTGCAAATATACTGTACAATCGCGTAAGAAACGACGAGAATGATCAAAGTTGCGGAAATCGTTCCCGAGGAGACCGGAACGTGGATCATGCTGCCGCCGTTTTGTACGCTGTCAAGAAGTCCGGTGACCATCCAGAGCGGCATCAGAATCGCAAGACCAAGAAACAGAATGTCGGCATGATATGCGATCGTCTGTAAAGGCGTGCGAGGCGGAAGTTCTGCTACAATGCCTTTGCAGAATTCTTTGTAGTCCTCTCCGAGAACTTCGGAAACAGAAGCCCCCCTTGCGGCTCCTTCCAGTAACATCCGTGTAATATCCAGTCGGACAAGTTCTACCTGATATTCACTGATCGGAAAGGATTTCAGATAGACGACAATATCGGTCAGGATCTGCCGTGTTTCTTTCGGCAGTTGCTTCTCATAATGATTATTCTGCTGTTGCAACGCTTTTCTTTTATTCATCATCATTTCCTCCCTTCACATCGGCAAGCAGGGCAGCGACAGCGGCGGATAATTCCCGGTAGCTTGTCAGAAAAGACTGAAACTCCGTCTCCCCATCTTCCGTCAGTGAATAGTACTTGCGCTTCGGACCGACGTCGGACTGACGGTAGGTGGCAGTGATCATTCCATTTTTCTCCAGACGCAGGAGAATCGGATAAATGGTTCCTTCCGTAATCTTTCCGAAGCCGTACTGTCCAAGTGCCTCTGAGATTTCATATCCATATGTTTCTCTTTTTCGGATGATGCCAAGGATACAGCCCTCCAGTGTTCCTTTCAACATCTGCGTCGAGATCATAATTATCACATCCTATTTTGTAATACCAAATAGCTTGAGTATATGGTAATACAAAATACCGGATGTGTCAATAGAAACAGGAGTAAATGAGAGAAAATGAGGGAAAGAAGAAAGAAAAAACCGGATACGGCAAGCATCTCCGGTATCCGGTTTCGGAAAAAGTGTCAGGTGAGTAGTGTTATACTGTTGTTTCGCGCCTGATCAATATTGGCGGAATAATCTTATGCACCGGCTCTTTTAACGGTTCCGGTCGTCTTTTTTTACGTTCTGCCATCTGTGCGGACAAAATGTTCATTGCTTCATTGGCGATGACAGAGATCTGCTGGCCAACTGTACTCATAGGAATGACGGCCTCTCTGGAAATCGGAGAATCGTCAAAGCCGATGATCTGATATGTTTCCGGAAGTTTCCCGTATTTTTGAAAGAGAATATTCAGGAGCACATTTGCGTGGGTATCATTAGGCATAAATACCCCTTTCTTCCTGCCGGGATATTTACTTTCAAGCTGATCCACAAGGCCGGAAATCCGTTCTTTGTTTTCTTCAAATAGCAAAAGCGAATTAACTGGATCCTGGTAGCAGTACTGCTGATCCTGTCAATCTTCTTCCTGTTTCCTGTAATATGGATGCTGGCGAACTCCTTTAAGCCGGATGCGGCAATCACCGCCGATATGAATTCGGTTGCGGCATTTATCCCTCCGACACCTGACGGAAATTTCTTTGAAAACTATGTTTCCATTATCACCGATACGAGCTTTTTGAGATATATGGCGAATACGCTCTTTTATGCGGCAATTCTCATTCTTTTAAGTATTGTGGTAAATGGACTTGCAGGATATGCGCTGGCAAAAATCAAGTTTCCATTCCGTGACCAGTGGCTTATGATTATCATTATGCTGCTGATTGTGCCGACAGAGACAGTCATCACCATTCACTTTCTGATTATTGCAAAGGCAGGGCTGCTGAATACAATTGTAGGATATATTCTTCCGCTGATTGTGAATCCTTTTAATATCTTTCTGTTCCGTCAGGTGTTCGTAAGTCTGCCGGACGATGTGTATGAGGCGGCACAGCTTGACTTCTGTGGACCGGTAAAATACTTTTTCACCATGGTTCTGCCGATGTCAAAGACAGTTGTGGCGACAGTCAGTGTATTCACATTCCTGAATGTGTGGAATGACTACCTCTGGCCGTCACTGGTATTTACGTCCAGTGATCTGCTGACGGCTCAGATCGGCCTGAACTCCATCACATCGAATGAAAATACAACGATGGGACAGACACTTGCAGTTATCACTCTTGTTACGATTCCGGTTATTATCATCTACTCTTTGTTCTCAAAACAGATCGTGGAAGGCGTAACATCAACAGGTTCAAAGGAAGGATAAGAAGATGAGTTTTATAGAATTTAAAAATATTTGTAAAATGTATCCTGGATCAGATAAAAATACAGTAGAAAATTTCAACCTTGATATTGAAGAAAAAGAGTTCATTGCTTTTGTAGGTCCGTCCGGCTGCGGAAAATCCACAACATTACGTATGATTGCCGGATTCGAGGAGATCACCGGAGGAGAACTCTATATTGACGGGAAAAAAGTGAATGAAGTGGCGCCGAGAGACAGAGGTATTGCCATGGTATTCCAGAACTACGCACTGTATCCGCATATGACGGTGGAGAAGAACATCGGATACGGATTGAAGAATATGAAGATGCCGGAGGACCAGATTAAGAAAAAGGTCGACTGGGCGATTGGTATCCTTGGACTGGAAGAATACCGCTATCGTAAACCGAAAAATCTGTCCGGAGGACAGCGGCAGAGAGTTGCTCTCGGGCGTGCGATTGTAAAAAATCAGAAAGTGTTCCTCATGGATGAACCGCTCTCAAATCTGGACGCGAAACTTCGCGTCAGCATGAGGACGGAGATCAGCAAGCTCCACAGAGAACTGGGGGCAACCACAATATATGTTACGCATGACCAGGTGGAAGCAATGACCATGGCAGACAGGATTGTTATTATGAAGGACGGAATTATCCAGCAGGTCGGAAAGCCTATGGAACTTTATGATCATCCGAAAAATCAGTTTGTCGCCGGATTCATCGGCTCCCCTCAGATGAACTTCTTTGATGTCACTGTTTCCGGAAATACAGTAAAATTCGCTGACGGAAATACAATTACGTTATCAGAGGGAATGGTAAAAAAACTGGATGGACACTAGGGTGAAATGGTACTTGGAATCCGCGGTGAGGATATCAAGATGGATGCCCAGAATATGGATCTTCACAGTGACAACCGGCAGTATGCGGTCATCACGGATACGGAAGTGATGGGGAATGAAAACAACCTGTACTTCAACTTCGGCGGAACACAGGCAGTGGCGAGAGTATCGAAATATGAAATCAGTCAGATCGGGGACCGGATTGATTTCGTGTTCATGCCGTCAAAGATGCATTTCTTTGACAAGGAGACGGGAATCAACTATACGGAAATGTGATCCCCGGTCAAACAAAGATAAGATAGACATGGAGGAAGCTATGAAAAGACAGCGATTGCACTTGAAAGCGCCGGATAACTGGATCAACGATCCGAACGGCTTCATATACTACAAAGGATATTATCACCTGTTTTATCAGTATTTCCCGTATGAACCACGCTGGGGAACCATGCACTGGGGCCATGCAGTGAGCAGGGATCTGGTAACATGGGAACATCGGGGAGTGGCACTTTATCCATCTACCCACGAAGACAGGAACGGATGCTTTTCCGGAAGTGCTATAGAGGAAGACGGAAAACTGTATCTTGTTTATACCGGCGTACGCTACGAGGTTGTGAATCCGGAAGATCCACATACGTGTCTGGATGAACAGTTCGAATCTGCCCAGCTTATGATTACTTCCGAGGACGGATTCCACTTCGACAATGAAGAGGGAAAAACAGTCATCATTCCTCCGCTTACAGATAAAAAGATCGGCGACCGGACACATACGAGAGATCCCAAAATCTGGAGGGGAAAAGACAGATGGTATCTGATTATTGGAAGCACGGTGGAAGAAAAGTATGGAGAAGTGCTTTTTTACGAGAGCGAGGATCTGCATACATGGACCTATGTGAATAAAGCATGGAAAGGCCCGGATTATGGATGGATGTGGGAATGTCCGGATTTCTTTGAGACAGATGACGGCGGCGTACTGATGGTTTCCCCGATGGGACTGCTTAAAAACGGAGAAAAAGAGAAAAATCAGTCAGTATGCTTCCCGGTGGAATTTACGGAGAGTACCTGCCAGATGGAAATACCGGATCAGTACCAGTTTACAGACTATGGAATGGATTTGTATGCCCCTCAGACTACTCTTGACCCGGAGGGGAGAAGAGTTATGGAGGGATGGATCCGGATGCCGAAACCGGCGGAAGAAGGCTGGATCGGCATGTTCTGCCTGCCGCGGATCGTAGAGAGAAAGGGAAATCATATTTATTTCCGAATGCATCCGAATGTGAGGGCGGCATATTCGAAAGAAATCACGGATATTTCCTGCGCCTCGGAAGACGGATACATGGCGGTATTTGATCTGGAGGACGGGGAGCAGGCAGATATCGGCGGTTTCCTTATCAAAAGAAAAGGAAACCGGATTCAAACGGACCGGACGGCAGTATATCCGTCCTTTGAGGGAGCGCATCTGCTATCCGAGACACCGGAACTGACAGATGGATGTCGGATTGAGGTACTGGCAGATAAGAATCTGATTGAAGTTTATATCAATGACGGAGAGTATGTGATCAGTAATGCAGTGTATGGAACCGGCGATTTTATTAAGGTAAACATTGAAAAAACAGTACATCTGTATACACTGAAGGAACATGGTGAAAGAACACGGGGAGAGGAGTAAGGCGGACTTTGGTTCTGCTGCAGGGACTATGAAAAAATATGATGTGACAGCACTGGGAGAACTGCTGATTGATTTTACAGAAAACGGGGTCAGCGGTCAAGGCAATCCCTTGTTCGAGGCAAATCCCGGAGGAGCACCCTGTAATGTCCTTGCCATGCTTTCAAAGCTTGGACGAAATACAGCTTTTATCGGGAAAGTCGGGAAAGACGTTTTTGGAGAACGGTTGAAGACCGCTTTGGAAGAAGCGGGAATCGATGCTCAGTATCTTCGTATGGATGAAAAGATCCATACGACCCTTGCTCTTGTGCATACCTTTCCGGGTGGGGACAGGGAGTTCTCCTTCTATCGAAATCCAGGAGCAGACATGATGCTTACAGAAGAGGAGATTCCGGAAGAGCTGATCCGGAATTCCAGAATATTTCATTTTGGAAGTCTTTCCATGACCCATGAAAAGGTAAGGAACGCTACCAGAAAAGCAGTACAGATCGCAGAACAAGCTGGATGCATGATCTCCTTCGATCCAAACCTGCGGGCACCCCTCTGGGACGATCTGAATGAGGCAAGAGAGCAGATACAATGGGGATTGAAACACTGCCATATTTTGAAGATCTCAGATAATGAAATTACCTGGCTGACTGGGAAAAAGGACTACACAGAAGGTGTGGAGTGGCTGAACAACAGATACCGGATTCCGCTTGTACTTGTATCTATGGGAAAAGCAGGAAGCAGAGCTTACTATAAGGGGAATATGATAGAGGTACCTCCGATTCTACGGGAGGACACGATAGAGACAACCGGAGCCGGGGATACATTCTGTGGATGTATACTGAATGGGATTCTGGAAAAGGGGCTGGAACAACTTACAGATACAGATTTGAAAGAAATGCTGATGTTTGCCAACAGCGCAGCTTCGGTGATCACAACAAGAAGAGGTGCATTGCGCGTGATGCCGTCAAGAGAAGAAATCGAGGGAAATTTTAGTTAATATTGACAGAGCTCGTAAAGTCCTGGTTTTAGAAGGCTTTACGGGCTTTGTTTTTTGTCCGGCAGTGTCAAAATTCGTTTTTCAAGAAAAGGCGTTATGCAAGTCCTGACCGCCCATGATGTTACCTGGATGAGAAGAGACAGTTTCTGCCGGGATCAGCATGTAGCAGAACAGCCGGAAGAAGTCCCATCGATGCCGGTCAACCCCCGGATTTTTCAGATAGAGCCACCCAAACAGCACTCCGGAGTTGAAAAATTCAACTTTGAGGAGGGCCTGTGGGATGAATGAATCAATACTTGAAAGAATCCAGTCCAATGCAAAGGCACTGAAGATCGATCTTTATACAGCAGAGCTGGCCAGCTATGCCGATGAAAAAGAACTCACGCCGGAAGCTCTGGAGGCAATCTGTGGAGTTTTTGAATAACTGGAGCAAAAAAAATACGACTCCATGGTCCACACAATGCTGAAGCTAAGCAAGCTTCCGATGAACGAACCAAAAACCTTTGAAAGATTTGATTTCAGCAGGCTCCATGGAAAACATGTGCAGTCGCTGAAAAATCTCTCTTCTCTGTCTGCTCTGTATGCAAGAAAAAATCTGGCATTTATTGGGCCGCAGGGTGTAGGCAAAACTCATCTGGCCATGGCTTTTGGACGGGAATGCTGCCTGAAAGGATATAAGACTTATTTCTTAAGGGCAAGCGAACTCAACCAAAAGTTGACGGATGCAAGGAAACACGGCCGGGAGGGGGCTGTCATCAATGGGCTGGTATCGCAAAACATACGGAGTATAAAAACGCGTAACTGTTAATAACATACATGATGCATTGGCGATTTTAAATTGACTGAGATTGGCGTTTTTTATCCGACTCTGAATGGCGAAAATCGCCCGACGCTAACAATGGTAAAAATTCTCACGAAGAACATAGAAAAAACGAGGGCTGTTCGGTCCTCGTTTCTTCTGCAAAATACTGATTAAATGAGCCAAACGGGTACATACCAGTTCTTTTCGTCCACAGGCAACAGATCGTTTGCCATACAGACCACACTTCCGGTTCCAATTTCAACCTTCAAAGACTCTAATCCTCCGAAAGACGATTCCCTGCTAACGGGTTCCAATACCTTGAAATTTTTAATCGCGGCCTTACCCGGTGACGCCGATTTTTTGATCTCTATTGGAGAAAGAATACCATTTTGATATAGCAACAGGTCGATTTCTTTCTGGTCTTTATCTCTGTAATAGAAAATAGGCGGCTCTTTTCCTGCATTCAGATAACTCTTATAAATCTCTGAAAAAACATAGCTCTCAAAGAACGCCCCGGACATGGCACCTCTTTCCAGGGCTTCGGGATTGCCCCATCTTAAAAGGTACGATGCCAGGCCGGTGTCCAGGAAATGGATCAATGGCATCTTTACCACCCGTTTAAGTGCATTGTTGTGATAAGGCTGTATAAGCGCAATGATATGGGATGACACCAGAATAGAGAGCCATTTTTTGGCTGTTGGAGCTGAAATACCTGCGGCACTCGCCAGTTCTTCATAGACAACAGGCTTTGAAGTCCACGCAGCAACAATCGTCATAAAATTGTAAAACTGCATTTCATCCGCAACCTGTGCCAGATCCCGGATATCCCTTTGCAGATAGGTGTTGACATAGGAGCGGTAATAAGTTTCCCAATCCACATTTTCATCTGCATAGAGTTCCGGCATAGAACCTTTGAATATCCTGCGGTAGATCTCATTCAAATCTCTTTTTCTTTTTACAGGCAAACGCTCCATCAAATCCCCGGCTTCTGTCTGGAAAGGCTTGCTTGGTTCATGGTAGATTTCCGCATCGGATAATCCCAACAGGTTTACGATTCCAACCCGTCCGGCCAGACTTTCGCTGACATTTTTCATAAGGCGGAAAACCTGCGATCCTGTGATCCAGAAATCACCTTTTTTCTTAGAACGGTCAACACTCATTTTGATGTAGGGCAATAGCTCTGTTGCATACTGGATCTCATCAATCAATACCGGTGGGGAATACCTCTGCAAAAACAGGGCAGGATCGTGTTTTGCCAGGTAGCGGACATCAGGATCATCCAGAGTCACATATTTGCGCTCTATGCCTTCACTTTGCTCTGTCTCTGCCATTCTTTGCAATAAGGTCGTTTTTCCAACCTGTCTGGGGCCAGTTACCAGCAGCACCGGAAACATTTTGGACACCCGTGCAATCGTATCTTCCGCAGCTCGTTTGATATATGCCATGACAATCTCTCCCTTCGGTTATAGTATAGTCAATTTTATTTAGAATATTCGTCCAAACCAAATTATAATTTTATTATAGCCAGAATTTCATAGATTGTCAACAAAATCTCTGGCTAAACCAAATTGTGATTTTCGTTTAGCCGGATTATTCGCCGCAATTTAAGTGGGTATATTCTAACTAATCTAACCAGGGGATTATTGATAAAATGGCGCAGCGGCATCCACATGTGTTTGGGAATGCAGTCGTGCCGGGTTCAGGTGAAGTGCTGACCAGATGGGATGAAATTAAGAAATGGGAGAAGGCGGGAAAAGGATGGACGGAAGCATATCTGCCGGATAGTATCGAAATGCGATATGAGGATGAAAAACAAGGTAAAATTTACCTTTTTAAAAGCTCTCGCCATAAAATTTAAAAAAATTAGCACTCACCTCTTGGCTCGTTTGGGGTGGTTTTGTCCTGTGATGTCAGAGCCCGTAAAGCCTTATTTTACAAGGTTTTTGCGGGCTCTGACTTTTTGTCTGGAAGCGTCAAAAATCGTCATTTTTCGCGAAAATGGTGTAGTAAATGGTGTAGTAGAGTCGTGAGAGGGATGGTTGAAAAAATAGTCATTAGATGATATAATATGACTATAAAAAGATAGGAGGTACGATTATGTTTTCATTACAAGAATCTATTCGTCCATCAGCAGATTTGAGAAATCATTACAGTGAAATATCGAGGCAGTGCAGGGAAAACAAAGAGGCTGTCATTATTACGGTGAACGGCAGAGGAGATACTGTTTCTCTTTCGTATGATGAATACAAGAGGATGAAATCAAGAATAGAGTTATTGGAAATGCTGGCAGAAGCTGAAGATGATGAGAAGAACGGAAGGGTAGAACCCATTGAAAATACTTTCCGTGATCTGAGACAGATGCTGAAGGAGAAATGATATGAAATACACAGTTGTTCGTACTGATACAGCAGATGAGCAGATCCGTAAAATTATCCTTTATATCAACGAGAATTTCGGTTCGGAAGTTGCATTGCAGAAATTAGATGAATTAGAGGAAAGTATTTTTCATTTGGGTGATCATCCGGATATTGGAATCATCCCCAGATATGGAATCTTAAGACGGCAGGGATATAGAGTGTTAGTTTTAGAAAAAAATCTTGTGTTTTACAAAGTGGATGAAGAAAGAAAAAGAGTGGTTATCTATGCAGTTGTGGATCAGAGACAGGATTATTTGAATATTCTTCGAGGATTGTAAAGGCCTTAGCATAAGTCTGTTTAATAAATTGCGTCTTTCCTGATAAAAAACCAAAATGAGAAAGGGGGGGATTAAGAATATGTCAGAGACGACAGAAACAGTTTTGAACGGGATGGAAATTACTTGTCGTATAGATGAATATTTGACATATGCACTTATTCACAATGGTGACAGCATTGTCAGGGAAATCAGTCTGAAAAATAATTATGAAGAGAATTTGGAAAATATTGTATTAAAGATTGAATCAAATAATAGTTTGATTAAGACTTTTGAGCGTACAATCCAGAGTATTGGTGCGGGCGATAAAATCAGTCTTAATGACATCAACATCAATGTAAATGTTGATGGATTGGTAGGGCTTACAGAGCGAATGGTTTGTAGTCTGAACATAAAAGTATGTAAAGATGGGCAGGAACGGGCAGTCGATACAAAAGAGGTGATTATACTGCCTTTTGATCAATGGCCAGGGATGCAGTATACTCCAGAATTGTTGATTTCTTATGTGTTGCCTAATCATCCGATAGCGGCAGCTGTTTTGCAAAAAGCAGTAATATATCTGAAAGAATGGACAGGTGATCCCTCTCTGGCCGGATATCAGTATGGTGATCATAATCGTGTGAAATATATGGCGGCAGCAGTTTATGCGGCAATTCAGGAACAGAATATTACTTATGTAGAACCACCTGCTAGTTTTGAAACCTACGGGCAGCGTGTCCGACTGTCTGATATGATTATGGAACAACATATGGGAACATGCCTGGATCTGACCTTGTTATATGTGGCTTGTCTGGAAGCAATTGGTCTGAATCCGTTTTTGATCATGATGAAGGGACATATTTTTGCTGGGCTCTGGTTGATTGAACAATCTTTCTCCGATATGATCATGGATGATCCGTCTCAACTGGAAAAAAGAATGTCGAAAGGAATTCATGAGGTTATTGTTGTAGAATGTACAGCCATGTGTGCAGGAAAAAATTTTTCATTTGATGAAGCAATCCATTTGGGACAGAGTCAGATTGCCAGGTATGAAGAGTTTGAATTTGTAATTGATATCAGGAGAGCCCGCAGCTTAGGTATTCGTCCTTTGCCGGTACGGGTGAAACAAGATAACGGGTTTGTGGTAGTACATGAAGAACGAAAAAAGGAAGAAGTGACAGATACTCCGGAAGCAGTTGGGGAAATTTTCGATTTGTCACAGATCAATAAGAAGGAAACGATAACCAAACAAATGCAGTGGGAGCGGAAGTTGTTGGATCTGAATATGCGAAATTTACTGATTAACTTCCGTATTAATCAATCAGTCCTTCCATTACTAGCTTCGGATGTAAGTTTGCTGGAAGATGCCCTTGCTGATGGAGAAGAGTTTCGAGTATTACCCCGTCCAGAAGATATAAAAATTGACACGGATAATAAGGTTCTGATTGAAAATCTCTGCAGGTTGGATGGTGTAAAAGAGTTTATTGATTTGGAAAGCAAACAGAAAAAAATACATTCTATATACACAGCTCGGGAGCTTGAAAAGCGCCTGACGAAATTGTATCGTTCCGCTAAGGCATCTATGGAAGAAAATGGAGCAAGCACATTGTATCTTGCATTAGGCTTATTAAGATGGTATGAGAATAAACAGAATTCTGATCCACGGTATGCACCTTTGATTATGATTCCAGTTGATATCAAAAGGAAATCTGCAAGCAAAGGGTACGCCATGTACATGAGAGATGAAGAAGTGCAGGTAAATGTAACGCTGTTGGAGTTTCTGAAACAAAATTACGGCATTCAGATTTATGGACTGAATCCGCTTCCTATGGATGAACATGGTGTGGATCTGCCTAAGATTTTTTCTATTATTTATGATGCAATTATGGATTTTCCCAAATGGAATGTTCTGGAAGTTGCAGTGATAGGAAATTTTACTTTCTCTCAATTCGTCATGTGGAATGATATTTGCGGAAAAAGTGATTTTCTGGCAAATAATAAGATTGTCAGAAGCCTAATGAATGGTGTGATTGACTGGGAATGTACTATTCCACCAGAAGTTGATACGGAAGATGCTTATTTGCCAGTTACAGTAGATTCTTCTCAGTTGAGGGCAATCAATATGGCGGCTGAAGGAGTGAGTTTTGTTCTACATGGCCCTCCGGGTACTGGAAAATCTCAAACTATTACCGCAATGATAGCCAATGCCCTTGCGAAGGGGAAAAGGGTTTTATTTGTGGCAGAAAAAATGGCAGCACTAGAAGTGGTACAGAAAAGGCTTAAATCACTGGGAATCCAAGATTTTTGTCTAGAACTGCACTCCAATAAATCTACGAAGAAAGCTGTGCTGGATCAGCTAAAACATAGTCTGGAATTAGTTGTTGGTGAAAAGGAACCTTCCTATGATCAGAAACTGGATGAGATTCGGAAGATTAAAGCTGAGTTGGACGGTTATGCTCAAGCGTTACATATCGAGCGGAGATTTGGAAAGAGCTTAAGGGAATTATTGGATATTTATGAGGGGATTCCGGAAAGAGAAACTGAAGTTGATTTTGATCCTGAGTTTGTTTCCAATCTTACGGAAAAAGATTTAAATGAAAGGTTGTATTGTTTACAGCAGCTGGTAGCTGCAGGAAAAGCAGTCGGCCATCCCCATGAACATCCATTGGCAGCAGTTCACTTGGATGAATATATTCAAAGATTGAAATATGATCTGGAAAACATAATGTCCGATTATAAAGATAGCATACAGAAACTTCAGATAGATACAGAGACTTTCATTCAATTATTAGGGATAAAGGCTCCGGTAACAGAGTTGGAATGGAATGTGATTTACAAGAGTGCTGTTAGCATTCTTTCAGCAGAAGAAATTCCGGACTTTCTGTGTAAAGCAGATTCAATAGATGAAGAATTTTATGTTCCTTATCAATACCTGGAAAAGAAGGTGGCTTTTGAGGAGAGGCGGAGACAGATCTTAAAATACTGGAATGAATCATTCCTGAAAATGGACATGGAATCTTATCGGAACAGGTATGATAAGGCTCTTTCAAAATTATTTGGGAAAAATAAAGCTTTGGCAGGCCTTTTGTCTGAGTTCCAGGGATATGCATCTTTCCAGACGGAAATCATCAAAATTCCATTTTACATTAACGATATTGCCACTTATCAGCAGGAAGCAAAGGAGTTTGAAGAAACTACAGAAAAATTACCATTTGCATGGAAAGAAATTTTGCAGCAATATCCGACAAAAGCTGACCTGACAGGCTATCAGACGAAATTGAAAGCGCAGATCGATGAAATCAGTCAGTTTAGGACACAGATCAATATTCTGGAGTCTCAGGGGAAATTAAAGAATTGTAATTCCATGGCAAATCTCATTATACAGGATTTTAATAACCTGGCAGAAAAAGAGAAGCAGGTTTGTGAATTGTTAAAACTGGAATTTCCGGAGACCGAAGAGAATTGGATGCAGGCTAAAATTGCATTGTGTGACAGCATTATGCAGAATGCCTTTTCTATCAGAGAGTGGATTACTTACCGGCAGAGCGAGAAAGCTTGTATCGAGAAAGGCTTGCTGCCTGTATGCAAAGTATATGAGTCAGGTGTACCTCATGATCATATAATAGACATTTATCTGAAATCAATTTATAAAACCATGATTATATCGATTATTGACGGGGAGCCTGTACTGAATAACTTTACTGGCATCGTATTCAATGAGAAGATTAATCGTTTTAAGAGAATGGAACAGGAATTTAAGGAACTTACCAAAGAAGAAATTTTCTATGAATTAGCCAGCCATTTGCCACAAGGTTTTGAGTCTACTCAAATTAGCAGAGAATTAAATATTCTCAGAAGAGCTATCAGCAGCAATGGGCGAGGAATATCAATCCGTTCTTTATTTGAGCAGATTCCAATCATCTTGTCGAGATTATGCCCATGCATGTTAATGAGTCCGATTTCTGTAGCCCAATATCTGGAGGCAAAGAATGATCTGTTTGATATTGTTATTTTCGACGAAGCATCACAGATTCCGACCTGTAAAGCCGTTGGAGTCCTTGCAAGAGGAATGGATGCGGTCATAGTCGGAGATCCCAATCAGATGCCGCCTACTGCATTCTTTGCAGGAAACAAGTTAGATGAGGACAATATTGATATAGAAGATTTGGACAGTATCCTGGATGACTGTTTGGCTCTTGGCATGCCACAGTCTCATTTGCACTGGCATTATCGGAGCAGACATGAAAGCCTGATTGATTTCAGCAACAACGAGTTTTATGAAAATTCTATGTTTACCTTTCCATCTGTAAACGATGGAGAGAAAAAGGTAAATCTGGTAAAAGTAGATGGATTTTTTGAGCGTGGAAAAGACAGGGTAAATCGCGGAGAGGCTCACGCAATTGTAAAAGAAATTAAGAGACGTTATAAACATCCTGTTTTGTCACAACAGTCTATCGGAGTGGTTACCTTCAATATCAACCAACAGAATTTTATCGAAGATATTCTGCAGGGCGAATATCAGAATGATCCACAGTTTGATAAATGGGCCAATGAAGGGGAAGAAACGTTATTTGTCAAGAATCTGGAAAATGTACAGGGAGACGAAAGGGACGTGATATTCTTTTCTATTGCTTACGGTCCGGATTCTGAAGGAAAGCTTTCTTTAAATTTGGGCCCATTGAACAAAGAAAATGGATGGAAACGATTAAATGTGGCAGTTACTCGTGCCAGATTAGAAATGATGGTATTTACTACACTTACGGCAGATCAGATTAACATGAGACGAACGAAGGCAAGAGGGGTGGAAGCACTTCGGAATTTTCTGGATTATGCAGAAAAAGGAAAAATTGATAGAGATTTTGTGAGAGGACGAGGACAGAAAGAGCAAGGTATTATGGAACAGATTTGCCACTACCTTTCCGAACATGGGTATGAATACCATAGAGCAGTGGGAAATTCTAAATTTAAGATTGATATCGCTGTCATAAATCCATTTAATAAGATGGAATATTTATTGGGGATCATGCTTGACGATAAGTCTTATCAGCAATCTTCGAACACTCGTGACCGGGAAATCGGTCAGATTAGTGTGCTGAAAGGTCTTGGGTGGAAACTGCATCGGATCTGGGCTATCGACTGGTGGGAAAATAAGGAGAAAGAACTATTCAGACTAGGAGAGGTGCTTGATGGGCTACAGGAAGAGGCAGAGGAATATGCGAAAGCGCATCACAATCATTACGTTGCTGAAGAAAGTGAAATTGAAATAAAACCTGAAATCGTACAGGCAGTTGAAGAGAAAAAAGAGTTACAGGAACCTATAATAGAAGAAAAAGGTTCCGAACCTGTCATATTTCAATATTCAGAACAGAAGATTGCATCTAAGGCGGTTACAACATCAGTGATAGAAGAGCACAAACGAGAAGAATGGGATTATGCTTTTGTAGATTATGATATGGCTCAGATTGAATCTACTCGTATGTCTACGGCAGATTTTGTTCAGAAAGAGTCTATTCCACTCATCGCAGAGAAAATGCAACAGATCATAGACGTGGAGGCTCCGATCCAGTATGACAGCCTGATTCGGAAAACGTTAAGAGCATTTGGAATAGGACGAGCAAGTTCGTATACATTGGAGGCAGCCGATAAAGCATTTAAAAAAGTTACGGCAAAACAATATAAACAGTCTAAGGTTCGATTCGTTTGGAGGATAGATCAGATTCCGGAGAAATATTTAGTATTTCGAAAAGATTTGGAACAGATGAATAAGAGAACGCCAGATGAAATCTGTGTGCAAGAGTTTAAAAATGCGGTTTGCATTACGCTTCGGGAAAAAGGCGTGATGGATAAGGAGAGTCTGATTAAAGAGACTATTTATATGATTGGATTTGCACGGAGTGGAAAGGCGCTGAAGGGGGCTGTGGATAGGGGAATCAAATATGGATTGAAAACAGGAGAAATTGTACAGAATGAAGAATTGGAGTTAGAATTAGCTGAAGAAGAATAAGGCTATATCAATCTCTGAATAGGCCACTGGAGCAAAAGCCATTAAGTAATTAGCCCCACCTTTTGGCTCGTTGGGGTGGTTTTGTCCTGCGGTGTTAGAACTCGTAAAGTCTTATTTTACAAGGTTTTGTGAGTCCTGACTTTTTGTCTGAGAGCGTCAAAAATCGTCATTTTGAAAGAAAATGGTGTAGTTTTATAATATTATAAAGTGAAAATATAAGTTTGAATGTTTGTATTCCAGAAAAATAATATGTGCTAGGTGCTAAACCAGTGATGCTGGAGAAGTTCTTTGAGGATTGGCTGAAGATGGAGGAAGAAACCCAGTAAAAACTATAAAGAAAATCGGCGCAGGCTCATAGGATGCGCCGATTTTCTGATAATCGAAGAAAAACTTCTTGGAGGGCGTAAAAATTTCTGTGTCTATGGGGAAAAATCTTCTTTGATAAGAAACAGATATGTATAATTGTCTTGTCGGAACGTCTGCTTTTTTGCTGTCGAATTACTTATCTGTTTATAGTATTACCCATTTGACTCATGTTATACATGAATTTTAAAATTTTTTGCAGCACAAATAACGGCATCAGTAATCCCTTTTTCGTGGGCTCTGCCCACACCCGGTCTCAGGAATAAGCTGGGATTTTCTGGGAATACTATAAATGCCGAAGGAATAAGATGAAGACAGGAGCGGAATAGTTTCTCATCCGCTCCTGTTTTCCTTTTACAGGTATGCGGTCAGTCTCTCATCGTATAGAAGAATCAGTTGGTTCAACACCTGATCCCAGTTCCGATAACGCTGCGTCCACTTCTTTGTTACATTTCTGCTCGCAAGAAACAGCATCTTTTCAAGAGCGGTATCGCTTGGGAACACACTCTTTGTCTTTGTGACTTTCCTGTATTGACGGTTCAGCCCTTCTATGATGTTTGTGGTATACATAATTCTGCGGATATCTCCGGAAAACTGAAAGAAAGAACTCACATCTTCCCAGTTGTTTTCCCAGTTACTGATCGCATAGGGATATTTCTTTCCCCATTTCTCCTTAATCGTTTCCAATTCCGAAAGAGCTGCGGATTCATTAGGTGCGTTATAGACAGCCTTGAAGTCTGCGGAAAACTTCTTCAGATCGTTATAATTCACATATTTAAAAGAATTGCGCAGCATATGGATAACACAGCGCTGGATCTGTGCTTGTGGGAAAACGGCCTGAATTGCGTCTTTAAATCCGGGGAGACCGTCTACGCAGAAGAACAGGACATCCTGCACGCCACGGTTTTTCAAGTCGTTGAGCATTCCAAGCCAGAATTTACTGGTCTCATTCGCTCCTACGGTAATACTGAGAATCTCCTTGTATCCTTCCACGGTAACTCCCAGTACAATATAAGCAGCACGGCTGAGGATCCTGCCGTCTTCCCGGACTTTGTAATGAATACAGTCCATGAAAGCAAACGGATATACAGGATTCAGCGGACGTGACTGCCACTCTTTCACTTCCGGAAGGATCTTGTCCGTGATCTTGCTGACCATTTCGGCGGAAAGTTCAATCCCATAAAGTTCCTGCAGCTGGTCATGAATATCCCTTGTGCTCATTCCACGGGCATAGAGCGAGATCACTTTCTCCTCAATCCCGGAAATATCCCGCTGATATTTAGGAATCAGCTTTGGTTCAAACTCACCATTGCGGTCACGGGGAACATCGATCTGAAATTCCCCGTACTGGCTTTTGAGTGTTTTAGGAGAGTGACCATTCCTCTTATTATCGCTCTTAAGATCACCTTTACAGTTTTTTTCGTAGCCCAGAGTTGCATCCATCTCGGCTTCCAGAAGCTCCTGCAATATATCTTTGAAGCTGTCTTTGAGAAGGGAGTAAACATCAGCCACACTGGTAATGTTGTTTTCTGTAATAATCTGTCGGATTTGGTCTTTTGCTACTGCCATAAATAAACTCCTTTTCGATAAGAATTGTCATATCTGTAATTCTTACCAAAAAGGAGCCATTTTTTACCAAAGCCACAAAGTTTTTTACACTACCACTTCTTGCAAAATCAAGATAATACATGATTTATCTTTGAAATCAATTTTTCTGCTTGTGAGATTTCAGTTTCAGTTAAATCGTTTAGTGAATGGTCTCTTGACCAACGAATAAAGGCTTTGGCTAACTGATATTTTGAAAAATTTTCTTTAGCAACACTAGAGAGAATGTCGACTATCGGACGTTTTGTTTGTTGCTTTGCTTCTTCGGTCGCATCCCACCCCAGGTCATCCTTTGCAATCGTGACTAAAGTATCCCGCAAAATATCTTCAATCTCAACTTTTATAACATCACCTTGATATACATCCTTTGTGCGTAATATTTTTTTTGCACCTAATGCGTTAACCAAAGTGTCTTGATTGGCGGCTAAATCTCCTTCGGAATCGGAATCCAATAATGCTGCTATTTTAAGGTTTTGCGAATGAAGAATAGTTGCATAGTACACTACTTTCGTGGCGCAATTTGCAGGTAATAGAGCGATTTTTTCATCAATGCCGCATTTTCCATTCGCTTTTAATAAATCTGACAGGCCTTCTAAATACCACATATCTGTCAAGCCTTCAAGTATCAGATTTTTTTTATGGAAAAACAAACTTTGTGCCAGATCATATCCCAGGGCCTCTTGCAAAGGTAAAATGGCCCCACTATCTGTTGCAGTTAATGTCAAATTGACTTTTGTTCCTATTTTTCGATCAACCATTTCCACAACACGAACCTTATCAAGTTCATTTGAACCAACTAAAAAGGGCGAATGTGTTGTAAATATAGTTTGATTTTTCTCGCTAAGCTTTGATAGTGTTTCCCTAAATTCTGCTTGCTTTAAAGCGTGTAAACTTTGTCCGGGTTCATCAAGCAATAGGATAGCATTTTTGTGCCTGTCAGATGATTCAGCAAAGAATACAACATAAAAAGAGACCATCCATTGAAAACCTTCTGAACGCTGATCTAGTTCGACTTCAACACCGAGCTCATCTTCAACGACGACCTTTAAATATTGTCCATCCGCTTTAATTCTCAATTTGTTTGCATCACGGCTATATTGAGTCGGATTCCAAACTTCTCGAATGGCATTTGTAAGGCGAATAGTTGCTGCATTTAGTCTATAGTCACGTTCATCAAGTTGTGCTTTGTATTTTTCATATTGATCGGGTTCGCTCACATCCCATTTCGTAATGTCACCCGCATCTGCCAGTTCTTTAGGTGTAAATCCTAAAAATTTAAGCAAGCATAAATTTCCATAATCATATTGAGAGTCATCTAAAACATTTGATTGAACTCGATTGGCCAGTTTTCTCAAATGAAGTGAAGGTTTAATCCTAAAATAGTTGCTAAACAGAATAAAGCGAGGCAACATCTTTTTACAAGTAAGTAATACTTCATTGCGTTCAATGGGTTGCTCTAATAAAGTAGTAAGTTTATCATATCGACTTTCTTCTGACTCATTATCATCTGCAAGATTTTTTATGTTCTTTTTGAGCCATGCCTGAATCGATTTGGCTTGTTCGAAAGAAACGATAGATGTCCGCTTAAGCCCAGAAATGGTATTTTCAAGTTCTGTTTGAATTGCAGTTACTACAGCCTCTGCCTCTCCCCGCTTGTGGCAGGTTTCTTGAAAGTGGGCAAGCATTTTTTGCAAGTCTTTATCTATAGCAGAGAATTCAAGTTCCGAAGGCGCATTGTCTAATTTATGCCAAGTAGAATTATCCAATTTCCTTCCATATACATAGATAATATCCCTATACGATTCTGGGAGATCTTTTTTTTCAGAATCCTCAAGCGAAAAATACCCTTCCACAACAGTGAATGTTTTAGGGTCAATGTTTCCCTTTTCAATATCTTCATCATATTTTGCACGAGGGTAGTCTCTTAATGGATTGAACAATTCAACACCATCGGGCGGATTAAGCTTTTGCAGGGCCTGCAAAATAGCACTTTTTCCTGCTTCGTTTGGCCCAACCAGAATGGTTTTTCCATTTTCAATGTCAAAATATCCTGTATCGATTATACTTCGGTATCCTTGAATACGAGCTTTTATTAGTCGCACCTTTGTCTCCCCCCCTTGTATGATTAAAATGTTGTATTAAAATGATGCGTTAGTGAAACATAGCAGTTGTCGTTCACCAGTTTTAGACGACTATATTTAATTTATTATACTACTAATTGCTTATTTCGACAACAAATCAATGTTTTACCAAAGCAAATTCTATGACTTCTGTGCGCTATCGGCTAAAATCTTATGGCTTTTAAGAAATTTGTATATTCCGATATGCAAAGCGGCTTTGGAAGAGGCGATTTTTTGATATTGTATTAGTGTTAATGCAGATGAGTACGCTTTAGATATAGGTTATATAATTAGCAATCGTACTCGCTATTATGGGGATGAAAGCGAAATAGATACAGATGAAGCAGAAAGGATTGTATATAATGAAATTGTTAATATGCTCATAGAGGAAATATTTAGCCTTCTTAGTGAACTTCCCTTAGAAATTCATCCGGAAATCGAATTTATCAATGATTTAACTATTGATATTATTGGATGCAAGGATTTGATAAATAATTATATTAAAGCTGATGAGGAAGATAAGAGGGACTATTATACGGCCGACATTGAAGGTATTACAGAAATAGATTTTATTTTTAATAGGTGAAAGTGAATTTGTAGATAAAGTAAGATTGGTAGTATGGATATTATAAGAAACGTTAATAGAGCATAATTGAATATTTCAATTTTTTTTGAATATTTAAACTTAAAATGCTATAATAAACTAACAGTGTTAGTTGTTTTAATTTAATAGGAGCAAAATATATGAGGGCCTGTTATAACAAATTGTGGAAAATATTGATTGATAAAAATATGAGCAAAACACAGCTGATAAAAGCTGCAAAAATTAGTACAAATGCAATGGCAAAGCTGGGAAAAAATGAGGATGTTAGAGTTGAAGTGCTTGTTAAAATATGTGTAGCACTTGGGTGTACGATTGATGATATTATGGAAATTATTCCAGATGACATTGATTGATGGAGGGAGGAATACATGTGGGTACAATTTTATCGAAAAAACAAATGAGTGAAGAGGATATTAAACTTCAGTATATTACTCCTTCCATTACTTCGAAATGGAACCGTGCAAAGATTACAATGGAAACCCGCATTACAGATGGAAAGATTAATCTGAAGGGGAACTTTGTTTTCCGCGAAAAGCCAAAACGTGCAGATTATGTTCTGTATCTGAGTGCAAATAATCCAATTGCGATTGTAGAAGCAAAAGATAATACCCATAGTATTTCTCATGGTTTACAGCAGGCAATTGCTTATGCAAAGATGCTTGATCTTCCTTTTGCCTATAGTTCCAATGGAGATGGATTTGCAGAGCATGATTTCCTTACGGGCCAGGAACGAGAGTTTGGTCTGGATGAGTTCCCGACAGAACAGGAACTTATTGAACGCTATAAGAAGGAGTCTGGTATTACACCGCAACAGGAGGTTGCTATTGAACAGCCTTATTATTCCAGCCAGAATACCTATCCGCCACGTTATTATCAAAGAATTGCCATAAACCGTACTGTTGATGCCATTGCAAGGGGACAACAGCGTCTTTTGTTGGTCATGGCGACAGGTACAGGGAAAACTTACACAGCTTTTCAGATTGTATACAGGATGCTTCAAAGTGGATTAAAACGGAAGATTTTATATCTTGCTGATCGTAATATTTTGGTGGATCAATCAATTCAGCAGGATTTTGCGCCGTTGGAAAAAGTGATCCATAAAATCAATGTGACAAAAGATGACAAAAGTACCATTACTTCTCATGAAGTGTATTTTTCGCTATATCAGCAGTTGGTAGGTGACGATGATAAAGAACATTTCAGTGAATTGTTTTTGCCAGATTTCTTTGACCTGATTATTGTGGACGAATGTCATAGGGGATCCGCAAAAGAAGAAAGTCGCTGGCGGAGAATTCTGGAGTATTTCAAGTCTGCAACTCAAATTGGTATGACGGCTACGCCCAAGGAAACCAAGTATATTTCTAATCTTAGCTATTTTGGAGAGCCTATTTATACATATAGTTTGAAAGAAGGAATAGAGGATGGCTTCCTTGCTCCTTTTAAAGTCATCAATATTATGACAGATATTGGTGAGGGGTGGCGTCCCCGTAAAGGACAGCGTGATATCAATGGTATGGAAATACCGGATCGTATTTATACGAGCAGTGATTACGATTACAATATTATTATTGAGGATCGTATTCAGCAGGTGGCGGAGGAAATCACAAAATATTTGAAGAGTACTGACCGTATGGCCAAAACCATTGTGTTCTGTGCTTCGGAGGATGCTGCTTTACGTATGCGTAATGCACTTGCGAACCTAAATCAGGATATGATGCAACAGAATCCGGATTATGTGGTACGCATTACGGGCGGCGATGACTATGGAAAAAGTAAACTGAAATATTTTATTTCGGTTGCAGAGCCCTATCCGGTTATTGCAACCACTTCAAAACTGCTTTCCACGGGTGCAGATTGTAAGATGACCAAGCTGATTGTGTTGGATGAAATGATCGGATCTATGACGGAGTTTAAACAAATTATCGGCCGGGGAACACGTTTACGGGAAAAAGAAGGTAAGACTCATTTCGTGGTTATGGATTTCCGAAATGTGACCCGTTTGTTTGCAGATCCTGACTGGGATGGCCCGATTGAGATGGATGAGAACTACCATCCGAAAGATCCAAATGGTTATGGAAAAGCAGATCCTGTTCAACCGGGAGTGATAAAAGAGCCTCCTGCATCTTATGGTATACAGAAACCTATTGTAGACAGGAATGGTTGTAAAGTGCAGATTATCCATAAGACAGTATCTGTTTATGATACGAACGGTAAACTGCTCCGACAGGAAAGTATTGTAGATTATACCAAAGAGAATATTCAGGGAGAGTATGCTTCTCTGGATAACTTTATCCGTCAATGGTCAGCACACGAGAAAAAGGAAGAAATCCGAGATTTGCTCCATGACCGTGGTATCGATCTGGAACTTTTAAAAGCGGATCAGAATATGAGCGATGTAGATGATTTTGACTTTATTTGCCATGTGGCTTTTGATAAAAAACCTTTAACTCGTAAGGAGAGAGCCAATAATGTGAAAAAGCGGGATTTCTTTAGCAAATACAGTGGTGTAGCTCGAGAAGTCCTGGAAGCTTTGTTGGATAAATATATGAACACAGGTATTTACGAGATTGAAAAAACAGAAATACTTAAGCTGGATCCATTTTTTAAACTCGGAAAACCTGCCAAGATCGCTGGATATTTTGGAGGTAAGCAGGGGTATCTAAAAGCGGTAAAAGAATTGGAAAAAGCAATTTATGAGGAAGTAGTGAGTTAAATGAAAGCAATAAGTTCATGGCATGTTGGCGTTGCCGCAGAGGCATTTGCGGCAGCACTATTTGCAAGATTAGGATATGATGTATCTGTACAATATGGTGCAAACCAGCCGGAGTATGATTTAATAGCCGTTTCTGGCGATAAAATGTTAAAAATTTCAGTAAAGGGAAGTCAGGATGGCGGCTGGGGATTGACTCAAAGTTATAAAAAAGGTTGTGACTATCAGGAAGCAATCCAAAAGTGGTTGAGTAATCATCATAAAAAAACAATATTTTGTCTGGTTCAGTTTAAAGGAACCGAGAATCACGAGATGCCGCGGATGTATCTTGCATCTCCGGTGGAGATCGCAGAAGTATTAAAAAAATCCGCAGGTGGTCGAGGTGAAACAATCCTTTACGAATATCACGAGTGGGGACCGCGTGCTGCCGGGCGAGGAACGATAGATCGTGTTCCGGATGAATGGCGATTTACTGCAGAACGGGCAAAAGATATGTTTGAAACATATGGACAATAAGAAGGATAAGGATTATTTATGAGTAATTTAACAGGATTTGTAAAGAGACTTCGTGACATTATGCGTAACGATGCAGGCATCAATGGTGATGCCCAGCGTATCGAGCAGATCGCATGGATGCTCTTTTTGAAAGTATATGATGCAAAAGAACAGGAGTGGGAATTTAGTGATGATAATTATCAGTCTATTATTCCGGAAGAATGTCGCTGGCAGAATTGGGCACAGGATGATAAATCGGGAACAGCTCTTACTGGTGATAAACTATTGAATTTTGTGAATAATACGTTGTTTCCTACTTTGAAAAATTTGCAGGTAGACGCCTCTACCCCTATTAATAAGGCAATTGTGCAGACGACTTTTGCTGATGCAAACAATTATATGAAAGATGGAATTTTGCTCCGTCAGGTCATTAATGTGATTGACGAACTGGATTTTAGTGACTATGAAGAAAGTCATGCTTTTGGCGATATTTATGAAAATATTCTGAAAGAACTGCAGAGTGCAGGTTCAGCAGGTGAATTTTATACCCCCCGTGCAGTAACTGATTTTATGGCGCAGGTAATCAAGCCTCAGATTGGAGAAACGATGGCAGATTTTGCCTGTGGTACCGGTGGCTTTATCGTTAGTTGGCTGAAAGAACTGCAAAAGCTGGTCCATACTACGGAAGATGAAGATGCATACTCAAATTCTATCTATGGAATTGAGAAAAAGCAGTTCCCGTATATGCTGTGCATCACCAACTTATTATTGCATGGATTGGATGTGCCTCGGGTGTTTCACAGTAACACTCTGTTGCATGATGTACTGGACTATACAGAAGAAGATAAGGTGGATGTGATTCTGATGAATCCTCCGTATGGAGGAAGTGAAAAAACAGATGTGAAGAATCATTTCCCAACAGATCTTGCGAGCTCAGAAACGGCAGATTTGTTTATGTCGGTTATAATGTATCGCTTAAAGAAGAATGGACGGGCAGCGGTGATTTTACCAGATGGTTTTCTGTTTGGGACAGATAATGCCAAGATCAATATTAAAAGGAAACTACTGCGAGAGTTTAATTTACACACTATTATACGTTTGCCAGGAAGTGTATTTTCTCCATATACATCTATCACTACGAACATTCTATTTTTTGACAATACACATCCAACGGAAGAAACCTGGTTTTATCGTCTGGATATGCCAGAAGGGTACAAGCATTTTTCTAAAACCAAGCCTATGAAACTGGAACATTTTCGGCCGGTTCTGGACTGGTGGAAAAATCGACAGGAAATCACAGAAGATGGATTTGATAAAGCAAAGAAATTCAGTGTTCAACAGCTTACAGAGGAGCTTGGATACAATTTAGATCAGTGTGGTTTTCCTCATGAGGAAGAAGAAATACTGGAGCCGATGGAGTTAATTCGGCGTTACGAGGAACAAAGAGCTTCTCTCAATGCAGAAATTGATCAGGTACTGGAAGAAATCACTTCTCTGTTAGGAGGAGCAATAGAATGACACCACAGGAATTGAAAAATAGTATTTTGCAGTTGGCTATTCAGGGTAAATTGGTGGAACAACGACCGGAGGAAGGAACGGCAGAGGAACTTTTTGCACAGATTCAGCAGGAAAAACAGCGACTGATTAAAGAAAAGAAAATCAAAAAGGAAAAGCCATTGCCTGAAATCACCGACGACGAAAAGCCCTTTGACATTCCGGAGAACTGGAAGTGGTGCAGGCTCGACGATATTGTTGTAAAAACAATTAAGCGCGGAAAATCACCAACATACACAGCAAAAAGTAATATGCTTGTTTTTGCACAGAAATGCAATACAAAGGCGGGTTATATTGATTTATCTTTAGCACGGTGCTTGGATGAAACAAAACTTAGCAAATATCCAGAAGAAGAATTTATGATAAACAATGATATTGTTCTAAACTCTACAGGTAATGGTACACTCGGTAGAGTAGGGATATATCGTAATAGTGATAATCCAAACAGATATCCAGTTGTGCCAGATTCGCATGTCACTATAATAAGAGCGAATACTCTTGTTTCTGTTGAGTATGTATTTTACTCTTTAAAATATTATCAGCCATACATGGAAAAGCTGGGTTCTGGTTCTACAAATCAAACAGAATTAAGTGCAGGGACGGTAAAGGCACTTCTTTTTCCTCTCCCACCCATTGCCGAGCAAAAGAGGATTGTTGCCAAAATCGAGGAGCTGTTGCCCTGTATTGACCGTTATGAACAGGCATGGTGCAAGTTGGAAAAATTTAATAGCCGTTTTCCAGAAGATATGAAAAAATCACTTTTGCAGTATGCTATTCAGGGAAAGTTGGTGGAACAACGACCTGAAGAAGGAACGGCAGAGGAACTTTTTGAACAAATTCAGGAGGAAAAGCAGAGGCTAATTGCTGAAAAGAAAATTAAGAAGGCAAAGCCGTTGCCGGAAATCGCTGAGGACGAAAAGCCGTTTAATATTCCGGAAAGTTGGAAGTGGGTGAGAATACAGGAGATTACTTGTTTAAATCCGAAAAATGACTTGGCAGATGAACTTCAAGTTTCATTTATTCCGATGGCACTTGTGGATGATGGATATCGCAATAAACATACCTATGAAATAAAAAAATGGGGAGAAATAAAAAAGGGATTTACTCATTTTGCAAATGGAGATATTGGTATTGCCAAGATTACGCCATGTTTTCAGAACAGGAAATCAGTTATTTTTAGAGATTTAAAAAATGGATATGGAGCAGGAACAACAGAACTTTCTATTGTGCGAGTTATTAACTAAGACTTCCCATACCTGAAATGGGCTTCGCTCCTTGAAAATTCAATATTTCAGCTGACAAAATAGTGATTTATGCCCCTATAGACTCTGGATGGAGTGCGTTACGCAGATATTTCGGTAGTCTTGCTTCAAAATCAGCAGTAAAAGCTGTCAATTGCTCATCGCTGAGTTTTAAGATTTCCTGAAGGCTTGCCATCAAGGCATCCATTAGGATGCCAAGTGATCTATGGAAAGTAATGTCCGCCATTTCATCAACTAGGAAAAAGAACAATTCGCCAAGCGTCCTCTGATCTTCATTTTGGCGCTGTTCCATTGCGAGTAACATGTATCTGGTAAACACGATAGCTACGTGAGCTGTCAGTGCATCATAGGATAAGCTGCGGCATTCTCCAATCAGGTTCAGCATAGATTTGCAGGTCTTGAAGAAAACCTCAATCTGCCAGCGCTTTCCATAAACACGGATAATCTCTTCTTCGGAAAGGGTCGTATCTGTACAGATAAAAGCAAGCCAGTCCTTGCGATTTGCTTTATTCCTTACGCAAACGATTTTCGCCGGAATAGGATTCTCTTTTCCTACCATGACGTCAACAGAAAGCAGATACTTTGATCTGCCACGGCGTTTTTTGTTCCTGGAATAGATCTCTTTGATATTCAGCTGTTCACCACAGTATGAATACTTGATGCGGCTGCTTTTCTTGAGCATAGCAATCACATCCATCCCCTTTGAATGGATGGCTGTGATCTGTGCCGGGTTGGAAAACCAGGAATCAAAAAGGACATAATCAGCCTTTAGTCCTGCACTGAGAGCAGTATCCAACAAGGCCATCATTGCTTCAGGTGCTTTTGTCTGGGCAAGCTTGCGCCTTTTTCCTGCAATGGTTCTGTTATCAAAGTTCTTTACCGGACCGATAATATTTGCTTCTTTTGCAGATGCTAACAGACAGCTGTTTACCGGGATCAGTGTATTTCCGTCACTCCAGCTTAATGTAAGCATCCGAAACCCTTTTTTGAAATGCATATCGGTGTGGTCGAATACTTTTGATCCCAGTTCTGTTTTCTTGCAGCTGGTTCGACTAAAAAGGCTGTCATCAACAATGAACACATTTTTCCTGCTATCGTCCGTTAGATCTTTGAGATCATTATTGACGATATCAGCAGCCAGAAGAGAAGTAAAACGGAGCCAGTTTGTTTTTGCCGAATTTAGGAACCGATAAAAAGTGTTCTTTGAAAAATCTTCCTTAAAAGAGCCAGTTCGTTGCTGCATATACATGCTTCTTCCGACAAAAATGTTGCTGAGCTTGTAGCGGAGCAGAGAAACAGGTGAAACACCTTTTTCTTTCATCCCATTGCATTTGGCGAGAAGCTTGCCGACATGATGCCTGGAAAAAAATCTCTGAACACAATCAATTAACTCGTTCTCATCGCAATAGTTTTGTGGTATACTGGACATGGCATAAATCTCCTTTGTATAGATGGTTTTTCGTCAATTCCATTATACCAAACGGGACAGGTTTATGCCTTTTTTATTGGCTGAAATATTGAATTTTCAAGGTTCAACACACCGTATTGGTGTGGGAAGTTTTAGT
>NZ_NFHY01000029.1:0-13182 GCF_002161525.1 Drancourtella sp. An57 | reverse complement strand
GATTCAGCCAAGGCATCCGCGCTTACCACAGCAAAAGGTTACGCAGATGCGGCAGAAGATGCCGCGAATACCAACACAAAAAATTTGCTGAAAAGCTATAGCACGACCACACAAATGAATTCAGCAATCACTCAGAAGGCGAATGAAATCAGCGCAAAGGTCAGTTCGGTCGAGACTACATTAAAAAATAACTACAGCACGACTACAAAAATGAATGCTGCAATTAAAGCTGCGGCAGACGGTGTAAGCAGTGAAGTGTCAGCTGTCAATACCAAACTGGAAAATAACTACAGCACGACTACAAAAGTCAGCACCATGATAAGCCAGTCTGCAAGAGATCTTCGTGTAGAGATCCAGAATGCAGAAAATAATGCCAAGAAAGTAGCAACCAATTTCCTTTCTTACGATGCAACAAGCGGATTGCTGATTGGAAACAAGCAAAATGGATCATGGCAAGGATTTAGAAGTCAAATAACATCATCTGCGTTTAATATCTTAAATTCTTCTGGAACACAGATTGCCAGTTATGGGGCAAGTACAATAGAACTAGGGAAGAATAGCGAAAATTCCATTATAAAATTGTGTGGTGGAAAAGGGCAGTTAAAATACACGAAAAACATTCGTTCGATCGAATATTCTGGTACAAAATACAATGCTTTGGAAATGATATCCGAAAACATTGTTCTTTCATCAAGCGATTTGGAAACGCACATAAGAAATAACGGAAGAAGAAACGGAACGAATGAAGATGGAAGATATGTAAACTCTTATGTTTTATGTGAAAAGTATAAAACAAAAATAGGATATCGTTCCGGAGCAAGTAGCTCTTCATATGATCAACAATCTAGTATTACAGTAAATGACAATATGATATCAATTGATTCAAACGGTAGAGCTGAGATCAATTGTAAAGATTTTGAAATTGTTTCTGATGGAGACATTTATCTAAGTACGACAGAAAACAAAGGCAATATTTATCTGAATCACAGAAGATTTGATGTGAATGTTCTTCTCTGGTCTGGTGGGTATTTTATGACTGCGGGTCATACGG
The DNA here is from genome assembly GCF_002161525.1 of Drancourtella sp. An57. Classification (NCBI taxonomy): domain Bacteria; kingdom Bacillati; phylum Bacillota; class Clostridia; order Eubacteriales; family Oscillospiraceae; genus Drancourtella; species Drancourtella sp. An57. Next base: position 12,131 of record NZ_NFHY01000029.1, on the reverse strand, counting down.
CGAATTTGAGCGAAAAAATATCTACACAAAAGACAGGAATTGTTTTGGTGTTCAATCAATACGATAACGGAACGACACGTAATAGCTGGCACGCATTTTTTATACCAAAGTACGTAATCATGGAAGTTGGAAGTGGAATGCCTTGGGATTTCTGGATGGGGCAAAGCAATTTCGGTAAGATTTGCGGAAAGGGATTGTATATATTTGACGATCATATTACCGGGGCTGATGCCAATTCACAAACAGGAACATCAAACGGCGTGACATACGACAATGATACATATGTGCTTCGCTATGTAATTGGAGTTTAATGGAGGAAAATATGGCATTAAAAAAGAAGATTACAAAACCGAATGGGATTCAATTAGAGTATCACAGAATCGCAATGATGACTGTTGAAGTAAATCAACAGACCACTCTTCTGGTTCGATCCTATTTGAGTGAGGATGGAAGAGAATATGAAAAAATGTATGAAGCAGGAGAAATAAAAGGAAATAATGTGACACTGCCTTATAACGAGGGAGAGTATTATCATTTTGAATATTCCGATGATATTACTATACAGGGAGCATATACGTTGTTAAAAACTCTGGATGAATTTTCTGGAGCAGAAGATATTTAAAAAGAGGTACAGAATATGGAGATCAGAGCGAGACCGTGATGAACGGTCTTATTTTTATGAAAAAACAGAAAGGAAAGTGAGGATATGAAAAAAATGAATTACGCAGAACCGTTTATCGATGGATACAATGTTGTGGTAGGGACGATTGTTGCAGTTCTGTCTTATGTTTTAGGTGAACATTGGATTCTTTTTGTGGCATTCCTTCTGCTCAATGTGGCAGATTGGATCACCGGATGGATGAAGAGCAGAATGGCTGGTAAGGAAAATTCGCTCGCCGGATGGAAAGGCGTTCTGAAAAAACTTGGATACTGGCTTATGATTATGGTGGCTTTCGGAGCATCTGCTGTTTTCATCGAAATTGGTAACACGATTGGTATTGACCTTGGAATCACCACCTTGCTTGGATGGTTTGTGCTGGCTTCGTTATTAATCAATGAGATCCGGTCCATCCTGGAAAATTTTGTGGAAGCCGGATACAGCGTGCCGACAATACTGATTAAAGGATTGGAAGTGGCTGACAAGGTAGTCAACCAGGATCATAAAGAAGAAGGTGAATAATCATGATCAGAAAAACAAATATTGCCGATAGAAGCAATTATGGAAACAAACGCAGCACATCCAATATCAAATATATCGTTTACCACTATACGGCAAACGATGGAGATACCGACGAAGCAAATGGGAAATACTTTGATGGGCCAAATCGAAACGCCTCTGCACACTACTTTGTGGATGATGACAGTATTACACAGTCAGTCCCGGATGATTATGTAGCATACAGCGTTGGAGGATATAAATATCCTAATACAAAAGGAGCTAAGTTCTATGGAAAAGCTACAAATAACAACACATTGAACATTGAAATGTGCGATACGATTCAAAATGGGAAGTATGACATTTCTGCAAAAACCATGGAGAATGCAATTGCACTTGGAAAAGAAAAAATGAAACAATACAATATACCAATCGATCGTGTTATTCGACATTATGATGTGACAGGGAAAGCTTGCCCGGCTTATTTTGTTGACGAATCCGCATGGGCTGACTTCAAAGAACGTCTGACAAGTTCTGATCCAGATGGAGAAGTAAAGGGAAGTTCTGGAGTGATGCAGGATCGATCTGACAAGTATGGAGAAGTATCTTATCAGGGGCATCTTAGAGATATCGGTTGGTGTAACTGGATGTGCGATGGCAAGATGATCGGCAGCACTGGCCAGAACCGACGAATAGAAGCACTGCGAATTATTCCGGTTAAGCATATGGATGTGGCTGTGCACATTAAAGATATTGGAGATAAAGTATATCGTAACATCACAAAAGGTACGATCATCGGCACCATCGGCCAGGAACTGAGACTGGAAGCATTAAAGATTATGTCTGGCGATACGGTTTATCTGTACCGGGTACACCAGAAAGACATTGGATGGTCAAATTGGTGCGTCAACGGACAGTGGGCCGGACAGAAAGGAAAAGGCAAGCAGATCGAAGCAGTAGAGATCAAGGTTGCCGATATTGCTTATCTTGCACATGTTCAGGGAACCGGAGACACAAGCTGGGCGGCGGACGGCATGACTGCCGGAACGACCGGACAGGATAAACGTATGGAAGCGCTCCGGATCAAGAGCCAGCACTGCGGTGATGTGTATGCCAAAGCTCACATTCAGGGAATTGGATGGAAAGACTTTGGAAAGATCGATCAGAATACAGTGATCGGAACAGAGGGAGACGGCCTGCGTCTGGAATGCCTCTGCCTGAAAGGAGACTTTGAGTGGCGGGCACATATCCAGGGAACCGGATGGACTCAGTGGACGAAAGCGGACGGTGTGGCCACGCTGGGGACAGTCGGCCAGGCTCTCAGAATAGAAGCAGTGGAGATGCGGGTGGCATAAAGAAATCCCTCCGGGGCCGGTGCTCCGGAGGGAGAATATTGTATCATCTTCGGGTTGCCCCTTTTCTGCCCCTTTTTTGAAAAAGGGCAAGTTGAAAAGTGCCAGAATGCATGATAAAATAGGCAAAAGGCGAATTTAATGCACTGCCGGTCTGCGGCAGCTCTGAAAAAGCGTTAAATTCGTTAAATAGCGGATTTGGCGCTTTTTTCTTTTTATGGAAACATTGTACAATGTTGTAAAGCAGAGCTTGTATCGGAGAACGCGCATGAGTAAACTTATTTGTTGTGACGGTGAAATGGACAGAGATCCATTCAAAGAATATTTGAAAGAAGCCGAGCCGGATAAAATCAGCAGAGGGTATGCCTGGAGTACCGCAATAGGATTGCAGGCGGTAGACGGATTACGTCCGTCTCAATATCTGATCAATACCGCTGTTCAAAATATTGAAGGAAAGATTTCTTTGAAAGAGGCCCAAAATCTTATTGACAGCTATTATGAAGAAAAAGCTGAGGATATAGATGACGGCCGTATAGAAGAGGCTGATAAAGTATCAGCACGAATTGCGGAGCTGCTATCAGAAACAGCGTTTTCTTTCACGCCAAATGAATATATCTCTATTCATCGAAGGCTGTTTCAGGGAATCTATGGGCATGCCGGAAAAATAAGAGATTATAATATCACAAAGAAAGAGTGGGTTCTGGACGGGGAAACGGTTTTATATGGAAGCGCCTCTGAGTTAAGGGCTACACTGGGATATGATTTTTCTCAGGAGAGAGAGTTCAGTTATAAAGGTCTTTCGATGAATGAGATTATCCATCATCTGGCGGTATTTGTCTCAAGATTATGGCAGATTCATATCTTTGGCGAGGGCAATACGAGAACAACAGCGGTATTTTTTATTAAATATTTGAAGACACTTGGATTCTCAGTGACCAACGATATTTTTGCAGAGCATTCCTGGTATTTCAGAAATGCATTAGTCCGTGCGAATTACACAAACCTGCAGAAAGGGATTCATGAAACGACAGAGTATCTGGAATTGTTTTTAAGGAATCTGCTTCTGAATGAAAAAAATGAACTTCATAACCGATATTTGCATATAAGTGGACTTTGGAAGATGCAAAAAGTAGACATTGGAGAAGGGAAAGTAGACATTCAGAGCCGTAAAGTAGACATTGAAGGTCTGATTGCAGTGAAAACGACAGATTTTTCGGAAAAGACAATTTCTCATATTTATAGAATGTATGATAAGTTCGGTTTTGACATGATTTTTGGGCGGACCGCAGTTGGTGAACTGCTCGGACTTCAGAATTCAAGTGCCTCCAAGCTGCTTGCTAAACTGCTGAGGGCAGAAATAATAGAGCCGGTGTCCGGTCACGGGAAAGGGAAATACAGGTTTGCGAGAAGATAGATAAATCGGAATTTGAAAACCATAAAATTATGAGTGATTATTGCTCTCCATAGGTTATCAATAAAATCCTCCAAAAGCCTTGAAAATAAAGGATTTATCGCAATGTGTTCGCCTTATCCTTTTATATGATTTCACACAAGTTTACTCTTTCCCTGCCTACTTGTAAGGGCAAAATCAAGGGCAAGAAAATCTCATAACAAGATATAACAGAGTGTGGCAATCGGAGAACTGTGACATATGTGCGAATATATTATAACGGAGGATTTTTTAATGGACAAGTATATTTATGATGAAAGCAATGGTCTTTGGTATGAATTGCAGGGGGATTATTATATTCCTTGCCTTATTTTACCAACCGAAAAAGAACACAAGCCTATCGGCTTATGGGGGCAGCGACACAAACACTACTTACAGGAACATAAACGGGCGGTTTACACCACGCTACTCACAAGCGGAAAATTGAACCATTATCTTGCTGATATTGACGAACAGGCAACGGAAATGATGTTTCGATTGGCCGGGCAAATGGCTGGCAAGGAGGGTGGTGTGACCGAACAACTCAAAGCAGAAAACTCGATGCTGTGGGTTGGTCGAATGAATGAGATACAGGCACGAGCACGAGAAATTGTATATGCCGCTATTATCTATAAGTAAAAAAATGTAACATTAACATATAGAATATTAAAATTGTGGCAGTCAAAAATTAAAACTTTGCCTGCCACAATTTATGATTTGATGTGTTCTCTTTCATAATGACTTTGGTAATTCACTATGCTATAATGAATTTAATTTACGGTATCGCACTGCATCTACTAATTTGGAGTTCGATTAGAACAGGAAAAGATTATATTGATTGCTCTCTATGCGAGATTAAAACCGATTATACAGGAGGAAATTGAATGAGCAATATTATTCAAATCAATAATCTTAATAAAAGTTTTGGAAGTGTAAACGCTGTTCAGAATTTGAGTTTTCGTGTGAAAAAAGGAGAGCTGTTTGCCTTTCTTGGTATCAATGGGGCAGGAAAATCAACTACAATCAATATTATGTGTGGACAACTGTCGAAAGACAGTGGAAGCGTTTTTATTGATAAACACGATTTAGATAAGGATATGGACTATATTAAGCGTGAACTGGGTGTAGTTTTTCAATCATCTGTCCTGGATTCTGCCCTTTCTGTTTATGATAATTTGGAAAGCCGTGCCGCTTTATATGGCATTACTGGAATGGAGTTTAAGAAACGACTTGAGGAACTGGCGAAAATATTAGATTTTGAAAACTTATTGAAACGCACCGTTGGTAAACTATCAGGAGGACAACGCCGAAGAATTGATATTGCAAGGGCTTTGTTTCATAAGCCTAAAATCCTTATTCTTGATGAGCCGACAACAGGGCTTGATCCGCAGACACGCCGACTTATTTGGAATGTTATATCAAGTTTTCGCAAAGATGAAAATATGACTGTATTTTTAACTACGCACTATATGGAAGAAGCTGCGGAAGCTGATTATGTTGTAATCATTGATGATGGGAAAATATCCGCAGAGGGTACTCCGCTTGAATTAAAAAATATTTATACTGGGGATTACATCACAATTTATGATGTAGATGAAAAGGATATTAAAGAACTTGATGTAGAATATGAGCAAATCCGAAACGGTTATCGCCTTTCTGTACCGAATACAAAGGCTGCAACTGAATTGATTATTCGTAATCCGCAGTTGTTTAATGATTACGAAATAACAAAAGGAAAAATGGACGATGTTTTTCTTGCTGTTACGGGCAAAACATTGGTGGGAGGTGCAGAAAAATGAGTATGGCTTTCATTCTTATCAAAAGAAATATCAAATTGTTTTTCAAAGATAAGGGAATGTTCTTTACCTCTTTGATAACGCCTGCTATATTGCTTGTACTTTATGTGACTTTTCTTGGGAATGTGTATCGGGATAGTTTTACATCTAATTTACCTAATTCATTAAAACTATCAGAAAGCATAATAGAGGGACTGGTAGGCGGTCAACTTATCTCATCTATTCTTGCTGTTTCGTGTGTAACGGTTGCTTTTTGTTCTAATTTTTTAATGGTGCAAGATAAAGCAAATGGTACGATAAGAGATTTAAGAATATCTCCTGTGAAGTCAGCTACACTTTCGCTGAGTTATTATGTTGCAACCTTGCTTTCAACACTTATTATTTGCTTTGCTGCAACGGGTATCTGTCTTACTTATGTGGCTATTGTCGGTTGGTATATGTCGCTCGCAGATATATTCTTTTTGTTTCTTGATATTTTACTCCTTGTTTTGTTTGGAACAGCATTATCTTCGATTATTAATTTTTTCTTATCAACACAAGGACAAATTTCAGCGGTAGGCACAATCATCAGTGCGGGATATGGTTTCATTTGTGGTGCATATATGCCTATTTCTTCATTTGGAGAAGGGCTGCAAAAAATAATCTCATTTTTGCCGGGTACTTATGGTACATCACTTATCCGAAATCATACAATGCAAGGGGCGCTTGCCGAAATGCAAAATCAAGGTATTCCAACAGAGGTTATTGAAAAACTAAAAGATTCCCTTGATTGCAATCTTTATTTTTTCGGAAGTCAAGTAAATATCGGAACGATGTATATGATACTTGGAATCACTATTTTGGTATTGATTGGAATTTATATTTTGTTAAACAAATCAAAAAAATATAACTGTTAATTTTGTAGCTGCAAATGATTATGTATGCCGCCGCTATGGGTAACACCATAACGGCGGTTTTTCAATGCCTATCGGCTATCTCTGTCAATGGATTTCTTACGCTGTTTTTGCGGTGGTTTCTGCTTGTTGCGTTCCTGTATCTCACGCAGATGTTTTAACACGCTCTGCTTTTCGGGCGGTCTGTGCTGTTCTTTGGCGGTGGCTGTCGGTTTCCTGCTGACTTGGTATTCCCACTCGGCAAGTTCACGGTTGTACTGTTCCACAACGCTTTCCATTTCTCGGAAAGTACGCATAAAAACTTGCACATCAGGATAACTGTCCGCTTTGAGTGTATCGGGGATTTTATCCAGCCTGTCGGCAATCTCCGTTTCGGTTTCTTTGATTTTTACCTCCAACGCTTTTCGCTCTTTGCCTTTGAAAATTCCCTTTGTATCGGCAAGCTGCTGTTTCAACTGCGGCAGAACTTTGTCCTGCAAGTGTTTGATTTTTACCGCCTTATCCTGTACTTTTATCATCAGGTTTCTCATATGGCGGAACTCTGCCATATCAATATCAAGCGTAGGCTTGGGCGGCATATCTTTTTCCCGAATAAGGTTTTGCAGAAAATCTTTTGCCTTTGTCACAATCCCACGAAACAGATTGGGCAGCCAGCCTTTGCTTTTGATAGACTGGCTTGCTTTTTCGTGTATCTCGGTCTGCTTGACTTCTAAAATCTTTGCTTCGGAAATACCCGATATGAGTGCCATATCCGCTGTCCTGTTCCATTCCTGCCTTGCGGCATTATCCGTTTCAATCTCGGCGGTTTTGGGATTGTTCTTGCCGATTTTCTTGGTGGGAAGATAAACGCTGTTCTTATCAAATACCTTTAACTGCTGTTCGGGATCGGAGATATGCCGATTGATAAGGTCGGTGTAAATCTCCTTTACCTCCCGAAGAAAAGGCTCACTTTTGAATTTATCATCTTTCACAGTAAAGAGGTGGCTTTCGTAAACCTCGCCCTTTTTTATGACGGTGCAGCCTTTTCGTATCTGGCCGTCCTCCCCTGTGATTTCTTTCTTGGTGCGTACCCTTTTGCCTGTTTCATCATAGAACACGCTGCGTGTGGCTATCTTGATGTCAGGCTCAGGAAGCAGTTTTCTTTCGCTGAAGATAAGGTGGATATGATAGTTTGTCTTGCGTTTGTTGTGGTGGAGGGCTGACACGCACTCCACACCATACCGCCTGTGGAACTCCTCCGTAAAATCTTCAAGGACTTCCTGCGGCTCGTATCTTGTATATACTTCAGGCAGGGCGATAATTAATTCCCTTGCTTCAATACATTTACCCTCTGTACCGCTTCGCTTAAATTCCTGCTGGCTTTCCCTTGCAAGGTTACTCCAAAATTCATTGTCGGCGGTGCGGTAGGTGGCATAGAGATTTTCTTGCCTTGCGTGGCTTGTGATATAGGATATTCTTCCCTTGACATTGGGTAGCTTCGACATCTGTATAAATGAGTGTCTTGCCATATACTCCTTCCTCCCGTGACGGGCATACTCTTTTTGCAACCGATAAATCGGTTGCCGCTGTTTCGGCGGCGTAAGCAGACGGACAGCGAAGAAAACAGTGTGCTGTTTTCTTCTGTATCATAGCGGCGGTGCATTGTCCGAAGCTGTGATATAGTGCCCCCTGCAAGGGCGAAATACCCAGAGTACAAATCGAAGATTTGTGCGAGGGGTGTATTTCGCTCTCAAACGCCGAGGGCTTGGAGAACAGTTATTCTACTTTGCGGACATCGTTTTCATTCAGCAGGTTTCTTCCCTGATTGACGCTCATAAATCGCTCTAAAGTATCCCTGCGGATAATCGCTTTTCTGCCGACCTTGAGGACGGGAAGTTTGCCCCAGTCTACCAACTTACGCATTGTATTTCTTCCGATACCCGTACATTCTGCTGCTTCTTCTATGGTTAAACCCATTTTGATGTTGCTCATTTTATCAACCTCCTTTCAAAATACGCATTTTGCAACTATGTATCTGTAATTATACTTATTTCGCTATCTCTTGTCAACTCGTTTTGCAACTTATTAAGAAATACTTTTGTCTATTATTAAATTTATGGTTGCAAAATAGGTTTTTCTATGTTATACTATCAGCAATAGGAGGTGAAAACCTTGAAAAAAGAAATTATATTCACCGCAAAACAGGTCGGTGAGCGGGTAAAAGAACGCCGAACAGAATTAAACTTAACAATGCCTGAACTTGGCAAGCGTGTCGGAGTAAACAAATCTACCATTCAAAGATATGAAGCGGACGGTGTAGACCCGAAGCGTACAATGATTATCAACGGGCTGGCAGAAGCACTCCTGACCACTCCCGAATGGCTGACAGGACTTTCCGAAGATAAGGAATACGACAGCCGCACTTTATATGCAAGGGATATGGAGGAACATATCAAAAAATATCTTGATACGGTTTCTTCTGTGGTAAAGGGAGAACCGCACCAACAGCTGCTCACGACATTCCTCGGAAAGATGATTGACCTCTATACGGTTATGGCTTATCACTTTGCAGATGCAACGGCTGAAGTTGACCGTGTAGCGGAGGACGAAGGCTTAAAGCAGTCCTTACGCCGCTATGCGATTGAGTCAAGGGCAATTATGGAAAGAGTTTACCGTAAAGAAATGGAACTTCCTATCGAGGATATGAAGCAGTTTTTAGATGGAATTTTACATATCTACGATGAGGGACGCACCGCTGTAAAGATGGGCGACCTGTTCGGGATAGTGACAGCAGCCGAGGAAAGGGTTGCTGAAAAAGAAAAATTCCGTGGCTCTTTGACAAGTGAAAATGCCGATTGACATTCATCGGCATAAGTGACACTATTACTTTACGCACTCCATATGTCACGGTCCCGATTGCCACGGATAGAAAGGGGAAATTTATCTATGGCAAAAGGTTCTGTAAGAAAAAAAGGTAAAAAGTGGTACGCACGCTTCTACATCGAAGATGAAAGCGGCAGAAAAGTACAGAAAGAGTTTGTGGGAACAGAAAGCAAGTCTGAAACAGAAGCCCTGCTCAGAAAAGCAATCGCTGACTATGAGGAAAAGAAATTCGTTGCGAAGTCTGAAAACATCACAGTTGGTATGCTGCTCGATCTATGGGTGGAGGAAGAACTGAAACCCGGCAATCTCAGCAATGGAACGGTAATGTCCTATCAAGGAACGGTCAACCGTATCAAACAGCACCCGATAGGAAAACGAAAGCTGAAAACCGTAACCGCCGACCATTTACAGGCGTATATAGACTTTCTCAGCTTTGGCGGTACAAATCCTGACGGTACAACTGCAAAGGCACTCAGCAAAGGGTATCTCCGATTGTTTTCGGCTGTTTTGCAAGGGGCGTTCCGTTTTGCAGTATTCCCGAAAAGGCTGATAACCTTTAACCCGATGCAGTATGTGGTATGGCGAGGAAAGAAAGAAGAATACGAGCTGTTCTCGGACGAGGACGGAGAAACTGCTTCCACACCAACGCTCAGCTACGAACAGTATCAGAGGTTAGAGAACTTTCTGAAAAAGAAAAACAATCCTGCACTTCTTCCTATACAGATAGCCTATTATACTGGCTTGCGTATTGGAGAGGTCTGTGGTCTGACTTGGCAGGACATCAACCTTGAAGAACAATATCTGACAGTACGCCGCAGTATGCGTTACAACGGGGCAAGGCACAAAACAGAAATAGGGGCAACAAAGCGTAAAAAAATCCGCACCGTGGACTTTTGCGATACGCTTGCCGCAATCCTGAAAACTGCGAAAACAGAACAACACAAAAACCGTTTCCGATACGGGGAACTGTACAGCCTTAATTACTATTTGGAGGTCAAAGAAAAAGACCGCACCTATTATGAGGTTTACAGTCTGCCGAGGTCGGAAGAAGTCCCAGAGGGATACAAGGAATTATCCTTTGTCTGCCTTAGACCTGACGGGGCATTTGAAGCACCGAGTACGGTGGGGATTATGTGCAGGACAGCGAGAAAAAAGGTGGAGGGATTGGAGGATTTCCACTTCCATATGCTCAGACACACCTATACAAGCAATCTGCTTTCAAACGGTGCAGCACCTAAAGATGTGCAGGAACTTCTCGGACACGCTGATGTCAGTACCACAATGAACATTTACGCTCACGCTACAAGGGAAGCAAAGCGTACTTCCGCAAGACTGCTGGATAAGGTAATCGGCGGAGCATAAAAAATTTCCCTTGTTTCGGCTTATAAGGGCAAAAACAAGGGAAAATACATAAGGTTTGAATATTTAATAGGCGATATGCCTTGAAAATACAGGGTTTACAGAGGATTGAATAGATAAAACTGAATTTGAGGAGTGCATAAAAACAGAAAATGAAAAAATTGTTTATTGTTATCCGTCAAGGAAAGCTTGATGAAGTAAAGCGTATCATTGAACGAAAGCCGGAGCTGGTTAATTGCGTTTCTGGAGCATTGCCGAAAAAAGATCACGGGCAGTCTCCGCTGCAGGTTGCGCTTAAAGCTGGAAAATTTGAAATTGCCGATTATTTGATTGAACATGGAGCGGATTATGTGGCCTGGGCTGATAGAGGGCATTATGCCAAACCCTGTCCGGGACCAAGCAACAGAAGCATGTATATTGATGATTTTATACCACAAGATGGGGCGGATGTCGATAAGAACAAAGAATTGAGAGCGTTTATGCAGGAGTATTTCAGAAGCAGAAATTTACATATTTAGTTAATCCTGCCAGTATGGCATGATTATATAAAAAGCAAAGATAAAAACGCAACGTATGTAGTAATACATACCAGAGCCGGTAGGTAGCCCGGCCGTCCTGCATATGCAGGGTAAGTAACCTGCCCCTCCGGGTTGTCCATTCTTTGCTCATTACAATTTACTAAGGAGGGATTGTCATGGGCAAAGTGAGTGGCAAACTAATAGTTTATTTTGAAGATCCATTTTGGGTAGGTGTTTTTGAGCGCATCGAGGATGGAAAATTATCTGCGATGAAAGTTACATTTGGATCTGAACCAAAGGACTACGAAATTTATGAGTTTATACTGAGACGCTATGATTGTTTGCAATTCAGCCCGGCTGTGGAAACTGCTGTCAGGGAGAGCAAAAAGAACCCTAAAAGAATACGGCGTGATGCAGGGAAACAACTGCAAAATACAGGTATTGGGACGAAATCACAGCAGGCTTTAAAATTACAGCAGGAACAGGTCAAACAAGAATACAAAGTGAGAGGCCGGGAGAAAAAACTGACTGAAACGAAGCGTAAGTTTGAACTGAAGCAGCAAAAGAAAAAAGAGAAACACCGGGGCAGATAATGCTCCGGTGTTTCTTGAAAAATACTATTTTCTGAGGAAGCATATAGCTTCCTTATTTTTTGCTTTATAGGAAATTGCGTTTTTGGAGCAGTCAAAAAAAGAACGCATGTTCATCGAACATATGTTAGATAAACATGCGTTTGGGTATGACAATAAGACGTTGGCAGGATCAG
>NZ_NFHY01000028.1:0-24115 GCF_002161525.1 Drancourtella sp. An57 | reverse complement strand
ATGTCTCCAAACGAGTACTATAAATATATTAAAACCAACGAGTTACCATCAGCATTTAAGCTGTTATAAAATCCAGACAAAAAATTTTTCGGATGTCCTTGACAAGGGGCTCACTTTACCTCGTGACTACGGTGTCTACAGCGAAAATTGATCTGGCAACCGTACTATATCGCCCGTGTCTACGGTTCTTACAGCAAAAATCGATCAGCTAACCGTACTAAACCGCTCGGAACTACAGTTCTGCCAGGGAAATGCTTTGCGATTGTTCTCTTTCTTTCCTTATTGTATAATGAAATCAGGGGTGATCCTATGTCCGTAACTGTAGAGATCCGTCAAAAATCTATTTTCAGAAAACCGTTGACCCTGGAGGATGTGATCCGTCTGTCCGGCCTGTCTTATGGGACCGCCGATGAAAATTTCCGGCTCATAGAGCGTGAAACCGGGAACTGTACCCTTCTGTATGACCCGGAAAAACTTGCGAGAGGGATGGAGCTTTCCGTAAACGAAAATGCAATTTCCCTGAAGCTCAGCCTTCCTACCAGCAAAGCGGAAATCCGCCGTTTCTATGAAGTGGTCAAGCTTCTTTGCACCACACTGAAAACAAAACAGTTTATTCTGGAAGGCCAGACACAGACTCTACGTGACATCGATACATTGATGCAGAATGATGCGAACGCATCCATGGGTGCTCTGGAGGATCTGAAGCAGATCTTCCGACCGCCCTGCCGACAGAACCTTATATTATTCTTGATCAGATCAAGGGGATTGAGGACTGGTATCTCATGCTGAAGGATCAGCGTACTGTCCGTTACGAAGACTTCATGAACGCGGTTTCTGAAAAAACTTATTTTGACGCAAACCACCGGATCATTTCACTGAGCCAGGAGAAACTGGATGCCATTCTGGAAACCTGGGAATCTCCGGTAGACTAAAGCGAAGGCTGTGCGGATGTCGTTCCGCACAGCCTTCGCTTTACTTTCCTACGGCACCAGCCGGTGGATGTCTCTTGGAAACAGGGATGCCCGGCGCACATTTTCAAAGCCAAGCAGCCTGCTTGTAAATCGTTCCAGTCCAAGTCCCAGGCCTCCGTGCGGCGGCAGTCCGCACTTATGTGCCATGAGATAGCTTTCAAACACTTCCGGATGCATACCTCTTCGTTTCATCTTCGCCACCTGTTCTTCGTAATTGTGAATCCGAAGCCCTCCTGTCGTGACTTCCAGACCTTTGTAAAGAAGGTCGAAACTTTTTGTCACATTCGGATTTGTCTCGCTGTCCATAGCATAAAATGGACGCTTTTTCTCCGGATATTCAGTTACAAAGACAAGCTCGCTTCCGGTCTCTTTTAGAATCCATTCGGAAAGCAGCTTTTCTTCTTCCGGTTCCAGGTCTTCCGGCTCCACCACCGGTCTTTTCCGAATCTTGGCCACAATCTCTTTTGCTTTGGCAAATGGAATCGCCGGGATTTCTTTCCATTCTGGAATCTCCACCTGAAGGAGGGCAAGCTCTTCTTTGCACTCTTCTTTCAGAGAAGCGAATACGAATTTCAGCATTGCAGCCTCCATCTCCATCAGCTCTTCCACTCTCGTCACATATCCCATCTCAAAGTCCACGCTTGTATACTCGTTTAAATGTCTGGAGGTGTCATGTTTCTCCGCCCGGAATACCGGCGCGATCTCAAAGACTCTCTCGTAGACGCCTACCATCATCTGCTTATAAAACTGCGGGCTCTGTGCCAGATACGCTTCCTTTCCAAAATAGTCCAGACGGAAAATATTGGCTCCGCCTTCGGCTCCTGCGGATCCGATCTTCGGTGTATGAATCTCCGTAAATCCCTTTCCTTGCAAAAATCTGCGTACCGAGTTGGTAATGCCGTTCTGAATCCGGAAAATGGCACGTTCCTTTTCATTGCGAAGTGTCACCGGACGATAGTCAAGCAGCGTGGCGATGGATGTGTCCACCTGCTTTTGATTGATGACCACCGGGCTTTTTTCATACGGCCTTGAGAGTACTTCCATCCCGATCAGATGCAGCTCCACACCGGTCCGTGACCGCTCTTCCTTCACCACTTCCGCCTGGAAGATCACGCAGCTTTCCTCTTCCAGTTCCTCCAGCGAAAAGGATGCCTTTTCTTCGGAATAGACACACTGAATCACGTGTTTTGCCGTCCGCAGCAGCACAAATGCAAACCCTCTCATCTTCCGGATTTTGTATATGCTTCCGTGTATCTCCACAATCTCCCCTGCATGCTCCAGAAGGCTGAGTTCCTCCTGCTGATTTTTTACGTTTCCTCCGATATATCTGATTTCTTCCATCTTTCTTTTCCTTACCCTTTCATGAATTTCTGATCGTTATTTTCTCCTTTTCCATCCGGATCCTCATCCATGTGGGCATCGTCTTTATGTCCCATTCGATCACAACCTTTCCTGCCAGAATAAAAAGAGCTGTTGGCTGTACCTTTGGCTTTTCGGTAACAAAAAAAACAGAACCACACAAGATTTCTCCTCATCCTGTGTGATTCTGTTTCTATTTCTTCCACACAGGTACAACACAAGAAGCGCTTGTACCTGTGAACTCTCTCACAATACAAGCGCTACCTATCGTCGTCCCTGTTCATGCTTACAAACTGATTCATTAATACCGGGCTCATACAAAAAGCAGCTCCTTTCGATTTTCTTCATTCTAGATCGAAAGGAGTGCTCTGTCAAGACCTTTTATATTTTTCGTACTTTTTTTCCTTAAAGCTTCTGCCGGAAAAGAAAGCCGCCAGCCATACGCCGAGAAATACCACTACAAGAAACGGTGTCAGCACATAGGAAAGCACGGCTCCGAGCACAAACCACAGTGCCCACAACACAAGTCCGTTTCTTGCCCCGTTTACAACAAGGCCCGGATCATAGAGATTCTGTTTCTCCTTTGGAAGATCCCGGTAACTTTTAATCAGCCAGACGCATTTTTCACCCAGAACAGTAAAGACCACTGCGTGGGCAATCAGAAGCGCCGTCATCATCATGCAGATAAACACTGCAATTACAATCACTCGTTCCATTATCCTTCTCCTTTGCATCGGTCTTCTATTATCTTACTCCGATTTCCAGAAAAGGCAAGTGCTTCTTTTTCAGGATCGTTCTTTATGAATACTTACCCACACTGCCATCAGGAGGCATATAAGGCCGGTCACAGCCAGATACCTTTTTTCTGTATAGCCTCCCGCCGACAAGGAAAACAAAAACCAGTTGCCCAGATATTTTTCTCCGGTCCCGAAAGCGAACAGATAATATGCAAGAGATGCCATATAACCGATGACCGGATTTCCGCTCAGAGCGTAAGCCGCGGCCCCCAGTCCTCCCAGGAAAATCATTCCGGAAAGTGCTGCCGGAAGGAATTTCCCTGCTGGAAAACTGCATCCACCCTGTTTCAGCATCCACACAAAAGCCGTGGTCAGAAGCACCATCATAAGAGCGCTTAGTAGAATCCGGATCAGATAAATACTTCCCATGGAAGTATATTTTGACCGGATCAGATCCCGGATGTCCGGATTCTGTTCCGGAAGGAAAATCGGAATCAAAAGAATCATGCCGGGCAGTACAGCATAAAAATCCAGAAGCTGTGCTGTCTCCGCCTGACTTAAATTCTCGACTCCGGCAATCAGGGGAGCCGCGCCAAACAGAACGGCACTAACGAGTGCCTGCTGCGGCAGATGATGCCGGATGTACTCTTTTCCGGCCGCGAGATATCGTTCCATTTCCCCATTTCCCCTTTCTTCTTGCCTCAAAAATCATGGCTGCCGCTGTCACAAGTGCCAGTGCCAGCACTACATAAAATCCCCGGTTCAATGCAAGCTGTGAAAACTGATTGTGGAATCCTGCGTAGTTAAACTCTGTATTGTGTCTTGGGATCAGGTTCATACCGTAGGCTCCTCCACCCATCGTGTCGCTGCCTGCAAAAATCGAGAGAAACCACCAGGCTGCCTGCACGAGGACGCCCGCCGCCGTTCCCGTCAGTTCTGTCAGGAATATCCCAAGCGCCGTCACCACAAGAATGGTCGGAAGAAGCCAGCCAAAACTGTACCGGAAAAAGGCGGTCAGATCCAGGGAAATTCCTTTTCCCTGCACGAATCCGGCGCATTCCGCCAGAGGATAGCATGACAGGAGAAGCACCGGTACAAACATGCACAGGCACAACGCCGCATACCTGCTGAACAGAATCGTAAAGGAGGAAGCCCTTCTTACATAGAGCAGTTCCTTCATCTGCGCCCGTTTATCCCGGATTTCTCTTGTCACGGCCACAAACACAGGAAGGACTGCCAGAATAATTCCCATATAGTCGCAGAACAGTCTTGCGTACCCTCCGGTCAAACCGTCTTTTTCCAGCAGATTGTTGTATTCTTCCAGGGCGTCTTCATAAGTCATTTCCACCATGGCATTCTGTCGGATTCCCTCCTCGGTAAAACCCGATCCCGGTCCCAGGATCTTGCAGACCTTCTGCATCTCTTTCAAAAACGCATCGTAGGTCAGTCCTTCCTTCGGTTCCAGTACAAAGTTTCCGCCCACCATCATGTAGCTTCCATCTTCCATCGCGACGGTCTGGCTTTGTACCCACTCCTCATAGCGGGTCTCGATCTCTTCTGTCGAAAGGCCGGTTGTATCCTCGAGAATCGTTTCGATCTCCTGCTTCTCTCCATCACTCAAGGAGACATGCTTGTTAAATCCCACCGGTGCTGTTGTAAAGGTATCATTGAGATAAGATTCGGCAAGAAGTCCAAGTGTCCCCCTTATCTGGTCTTCCTTCTTGTCGGAAATCTTCAGTCCGTAGCTTTCCTGTCCAGGTTCCGGCTCCGACTCAAAGGTGATCGTCCCCATCTGGCTGAAGAAAAAAAGGGCGGCCCCCAGAACATACAGCCAGAAAATCAGGCTTCTCGACAGCATCCTGCACTCTTTTCTAAACAAGGTCCAGAACATGAGAAAATCCCTCCTTTTCCTGCATCAGATACATATACGCATCTTCCACACCCGGCTCGCAGGCCGAAGCTTCCACCTGCGGCTTCTGCTCCGAAAGGAAACGAACCATTACATTATTTCCCTGGGTCAGCATACTGGTCAGGACATAATTCTCCTTCATCTTTGCAAGATCCTTCCTGCTGATCTGTGCAGTGTAGACTTTTCCTTCCGTCATCCGCAGCAGATCCATCACCGTGCCGTTATAGTAGAGTTCTCCTTCATCCATGATGGCAATCTGTTCGCAGGTGGCCTCAATATCCCCGACAATATGGGTAGAGAGAATCACAATCCTGTCCTCGGCAATTTCACAGAGAAGATTCCGGAACCGTACCCTTTCTTCCGGGTCAAGCCCCGCTGTCGGCTCATCTACAATCAGAACTTTCGGATCGTGCAGAATGGCCTGGGCAATTCCGAGCCGCCGCTTCATTCCTCCTGACAGAGCCCGGATTTTTGTCCGGTAATGCTCCTGAAGATTGACCTTCTCCAACAGAACCGGGATCCGCTCCTTCCGCACCTTTTTCGGCATTTTGGATAAGGCTCCGAGATAATCCATCGCTTCATAGACTCCCATGTTGGGATACATGGAAAACTCCTGCGGCAAATACCCTGTGATTCTGCGGATCCTGGCCGCCTCTTCCACCGGAATCCCGCACACGGTCACCTTTCCTCCCTGCTTTCCGATCAACGTGGCAAGCACCTTCATCAACGTTGTCTTCCCGGCCCCGTTTCTTCCAAGCAGGCCAAACATGCCGGAGGGAATCGTAAGTGTCACATTTTTCAGCGCATGCTTTTTCCCGTAATATTTTTCCAATCCTTCAATCCGGATTTCCATTTCATTTCTGCTCATCTGTCCACTTCCTTTCTTCTTGATATCCTTATCATACATGGGATTTCTCTACTTTCTCCCTAGATATCTGAAAGGATTTCTTTAGATTTTCCCCTGAATTTCAAAAGAAGCCGACACGACAGCCCCGGACTTCCATGCACTGTTTGCAAAGCTGATCTCTCCTCCGTGCTTTCTGCAAAGCAGATCCGACAGGCTAAGCCCGATCCCGAAATGCTCCTCTTTTAGTCCCTCACTGAAATACAGATCCGACGCATTTTCCAGTGCTTCCCCGGAAAATCCCGGTCCGTCATCGGATACAAACAGATAGAAAAACTCCCCTTCGACCTTTGTTTCAATCTCCACCTGACTTTTTGCATACCGGATTGCATTGGAGAGCAGGTTGTCGAGTACTTCCATCACAATATCCTCGTCCAGAATCAGCTTTCCCCCGGAGCAGTCATGCAGGTAAACAATCTTTACTTCTTTTGCCACATTCAGTGCATCCACCATGCCCTGAATCCGCATCTCCAGTTCCTGTTTTCTTTTCCCTGCCGGTGCAAATGGAATTTCATCTACCGACCGCAAAGACTTCATGGTTCCGCTGAACCGTTCCAGCCGTTCCGCCTGTTCCGAAAGAAGACGCAGGGTGTCCTTTAATTTTTCCTGGCTGATCTTCCCCTTAGGCAGATACCGGACAAGAAAATCCGAATACCCCCGGATCACGGTCAGCGGGGTTCGCAGATCATGGGCAAAGGCAGCATTCAGCTTTTTCTGCTCTTCTACCAGATTCCACATCTCTTTCTGATTTTCCTCCAGATTTTGCCGCATCTCTTCAAAGGAAGCGCAAAGCTTTCCCATCTCATCCTCACTCTCATAAGCAACTGTAAAATCCAGCTCCTTTTTTCCTACCTTCTCTACGGCATCCCCGAGAATCCCAAACGGCTTTTGAAGTCTCTTCCGGTAAAACAGGGATCCTGCCGCCAGCATCGTCAGCACCGTATAGACATACGGACACCATCGTACCATCTCCTGGAGCAGAATCAGTATCGTTTCCTCCCTGTCGGTAATCCCGGCCGCTGACTGTTTATAATAAAAGAAAAGAGCCTCTCTTGTATAGGCCCGGTCCATGTTCACATTCTGCCGCTCCGCTAAAATTTCCGTCCATTTTTCACAGATCCGTATGGTAGCGCTGCTCAGCAGGAATGCAATCACCGCAGCGATACACAAATAAGAAAGCAATGCCTTCTTCACCGGAAGATTCCGGATACAGCTCCGGAACTGTTCCATCTTTTCATCTATCCAATCCATTTATAGCCCACTCCCCAGACTGTCTCAATATAATCCTGTTTCGTTTTCTCCGCAATCTTTCCCCTGAGTCTGCGGATATGCTCCATCACAATGCTGCTGTCACCGTTTCCTTCCAGTCCCCGGACCGCTTCGTAAATCTGTTCCTTGCTGAATACCTGCCTTGGATGCATGGAAAGAAATGCCAGAATGTCAAACTCGGTTCTTGTCAGACGAATCTCCTCCCCGTTGCAGCGGACACTCCGCTCATCGTACCGGATGGCAAGGCCCTGATTCTGCGCCTCCTCTTTCTCCTGCCGCCCCCGCTTTTCCCGTCGCAGGTGGGCCATTACTCTGGCACCCAGTTCATCGATGGAAAACGGTTTGGTTATATAATCATCTCCTCCGGACAGCAGCCCGTTGATCCGGTCCTGCTCTTCAATCTTTGCCGTTAAAAAGACAATCGGACAGCGTACTGTTTCCCGGATTTTCTGGCACACCGTCATTCCGTCCATATCCGGAAGATTAATATCCAGAAGGATCAGATCCGGCTGCTCCCCGGCACACCGGACCGCCTCCCGTCCGTTTTCGGCCGTCCGTATTTCATATCCCATCATTTCAAAATAATCTTTTAAAAGCATCCGGATTCCCGGTTCATCATCTACAATCAAAAGTCGTTCCATTTTCTTTTCCTCTTCTTTTCCATATCATTTCAGCGTTATTATACTACATCTTTCCCTATTTTTTCCCTACAATTCTCCCTCCAAAGTGTCCTTCCGGATTTTCGGGACTTGTACATCCTGTAAAAAATGCTATAATGGGATATAGGAAAATTTACAATAAAGGAGAGGAATTCCAATGAAAGCTTATGAAAGATTACTAAAATACGTCGTTGTCAGGACACCAAGCGATGAGAACAGCGAAACTGTTCCATCTTCCAAATGCCAGTTTGATCTCGCGAACATTCTGGTAGACGAACTGAAAGAGCTGGGCGTGGAGGCTCATGTGGACGATCAGTGCTATGTATACGGAAAGATTCCGGCAACACCGGGTTATGAAAACTGCCCGAAGATGGGATTCATCGCTCACATGGACACGGTTTCCGATTTCTGCGACCATGACATCGTTCCGGTGATCCATGAAAACTATGACGGCGGAGACGTTGTGCTTGGCGACAGCGGCCGTGTACTGGAAGTCAGCGCCTTCCCTCATCTTCCGGAACTGAAAGGCCGTACTCTGATCACAACAGACGGCACGACAGTACTCGGAGCAGATGACAAGGCCGGCATTGCCGAGATCATGACCATGATCGAACGCATCAAAGAAGAAAACATTCCTCATGGAGCGATCCGTGTTGCTTTCACACCGGACGAAGAGATCGGAACCGGCGCTTCCCACTTCAATGTAGAGGAATTCGACGCGGACTTCGGCTACACTCTGGACGGAGACGGCGAAGGGGAAATCCAGTACGAAAACTTCAACGCATGCAAAGCAGACTTTGAAATCACAGGCTTTGCCGTTCATCCGGGATCCAGCAAGGATACAATGATCAATGCAAGCCTTGTTGCCATGGAAATCAACAACATGCTTCCGGGCTGCGAGACACCTCGTGGAACTGAAGGATATGAAGGATTCTACCATCTTGTTTCCATGAGCGGAGATGTAGGAAAGGCGGAACTCCACTACTTCCTCAGAGATCATGACGCTTCCATGTTTGAAGCACGCCAGCAGACACTTCGTCTGATCGAAAAAGACCTGAACGAAAAATGGGGCGAAGGCACAGTAAAACTGACGATCACACAGCAGTACAAGAACATGTCCACCATTATCAAGGACTGCATGCACCTCATTGAGAATGCGAAAACTGCCTGTGAACGTGCCAATGTTCCGGCTCAGATTCTTCCGATCCGCGGCGGCACAGACGGATGCCAGTTAAGCTTCAAAGGACTTCCTTGCCCGAACCTTGGTACCGGCGGACACGCATACCACGGACCATATGAACATATCACAGTAGAGGGAATGGATCTTGCAACCGATGTAGTAGTCGAAATCGTAAAGCTTTACGCAGAACAGAAATAAAAGATACGAAAAAAAACGGCAGAGACCTGAATGATCTCTGCCGTTTCTGTTTTCTCCTACATGTCCCGGGCTTTAGTGGGCTTTGAATCCCTCTCCAAGCACCTCGTTGGACTCTACAATGATGATAAATGCCTTCGGGTCAATCTCCTTTACAACCTTACGGATTCCGTACATTTCTTTATTGTTGCATGCACAGAGTACAACATCTCTCTGAATATGGGAATAGCTTCCCTCTGCCTTTAAGAACGTGCTTCCCCGTCCGACTTCTTCGTCGATCCGTGCCGCCACTTCTACCGGAAAGTCTGTCACAATCAGAGACATCTTTCCGGAATCAATTCCGTACATTACCTTGTCCACAACCGCTGAGAGAATAAAGCTGATCATCATACCGTAGATCAGGCTGTCAATATCTTTCGAAACAAGAATTGTTCCAATAAGAACAACAATCGCTTCCAGCGCAAATGAAATCTTTCCAAGAGACAGATGCGGATTCAACGCCTTAATAGAAAGCATGATGAAATCCGATCCTCCTGTAGATGTATTTCTCATATAGATCAGGGCATAGCCCAGACCGGAGAAAATACCCGTACAGATTGCTGCCAGCATCCGGTCTCCGGTATATACCGGGAACATCGGCGCAACAACGTCCATGATCACGGACGTAATGATGATCGTCCGGATGGAGCGGATAAAAAAGTCTTTTCCGAGGATCCGGAAGCACGCAATGGCAACCGGGATATTCAGAAGCATCGCAACCGTACCGATCGGCAGTCCAAACAAATGATAGAAAATCAAAGCAATTCCGTTAAATCCTACCATTGGGAATTTCGCCATGGCGGCAAAGTTGTATGTTCCAATTGCAATCAGAATTCCCCCGACAATATCAATCAGTATGTCAATTCCAAGTTTCTTCGTATCCAGTTTCTTCATGTTGGATTCTCCTTTCCGCAGTTTTACTCTCTTTTTTCCAAAAAAATAACATCTGCAAACTATTAGTATAATTCGCAAATGCTCTTCTGAGGATTAGTATACTATTTCTTCTGATTTATTGTCAACCCCTTTTCTTTACTTTTCCGTTCGTTCTGTCTATAATGAAAAAAAAGAAATAATAAGGAGGCTCTTTCATGAAACTTGTATTTCTGGATGCCAAAACCATCGGCTCAGATATCGATCTGTCCGCTTTTGAAGACTTTGGCGAAGTGATCTATCACGACTTCACGACACCTTCGGAAGCATCTGCACGGACTCAGGACGCTGATGTTCTGATTGTCAATAAAACACCCGTCAACGAAACAACCATCGGGAACGCTTCCCATTTAAAGCTGGTCTGCGTCACCGCCACTGGTACCAATAATCTGGATAAAGACTATCTGGAACGCCGTGGGATAGCCTGGCGCAATGTGGCCGGCTATTCTACCGAATCCGTTGCGCAGCACACCTTTGCCATGCTCTTTTACCTGCTGGAAAAGCTCCGCTATTACGATGACTACGTCAAGGAAGGCAGCTATATCAACGACCGGATCTTCACCCATTTTGCCGAGCACTTTCATGAACTTTGCTCCATGCGCTTCGGCATCATCGGACTTGGAAACATCGGCCGCCGGGTAGCTGATATTGCCTCCTGTTTTGGTGCGGACGTTGTATACTATTCTACCTCAGGCAGCCCGGAGCAGGAAGGCTATCATCAGGTGGACTTTGACACTTTATTATCCACCTCCGATATTATTTCCATTCACGCCCCTCTGAATTCAAATACGGAAGGGCTGATCAATGCAAAAGCTCTCGAAAAGATGAAATCATCCGCCATCCTGCTGAACCTCGGACGGGGACCGATCGTTGTGGAGCAGGATCTGGCGGACGCATTAAAAAAGGGAACCATCGCCGCGGCCGGTCTTGACGTACTTTGTCAGGAACCGATGTCAGCTGACAATCCCCTCTTTGATATCAGAGACAGTAAAAAACTTCTGATCACACCCCATGTTGCCTGGGCGGCGGTAGAATCCCGCACCCGGCTGATGGAAATTATTCATGGTCAGATTAAAGAGTTTTTCTCTGCTTCTTAACCTCTTTCCGGATTTCTTTTGTGACTGATCTGGCGGCCTGGGCGGCTGCAAGAACGGCAGCCCCGGCCATCAGGCAGAAATCTCCGATATTAAACGTAATCTTTCGTATCTGCGGATCCGCCGCCGCAAATCCGATGTAATCCACCACATAGCCTCTCCTGAAACGGTCGTATAGATTACTCAGCGCCCCGGCAAGCATCAAGGATGTCCCTGCAAATTTCCATGTTCCTTTTTTAGAAAAAAACAGCTTCACATGGTAACAAAGCAGCAGGATTCCGGCAAGAAGGGATCCTCCCTTTACAATCCGGTCCTCTCCGCTTAACACATTCAGGGCAAATCCATGATTGTGTACCTTGCGGATCAGCACTTTCCCTCCGAAAAGCTCTTTTTCTTTCTCTCCGTCGGCTTTTTGTTCCGTACGGTACTTACAGAAGAGATCTGCACCCAGAAGAACGGCCGCAAATCCCGTCATCCATTTCTTCATCCGCATTTATTCTCCTTTGATCCGGTCGATCTCCTTTTTCAGGTCTTCGATCTGCTCCTGTCTTTTCTCAATCGCTTCACAGAACTCAATGCATGACTCATCTGTCACCTCATTCTCCTGAAACTTCTCATAGACGGACTTGCCGATGTCAATATAGTCCCGCTCATTGGCACGTTCCAGAGTACGGATCCGGCTTTTCAGCTTTTCCGTATCCAGGATCTCATTGGTCTTTTTTCCTACAATATCTGCAGTCTCTGAAATTTTCTTCCCAAGTTCGCTAAAAAAATCATCCATTGTTTCTTCCTCCTTTATAACTGCCGTATCTCTTCAAAGGTGTGGTAAAGGTCCATCGTACCATAGCCCCACTGCCGGTTCGGATATTCGTTTCCAGGAATCCTTCTTGTACCAAGAATAAGAATATTCCTCACCTGAGCCGAGGATGCCTGAGACTTCTGATCCTGTATAATCCACTGCAAGAGAAGCGCCGCGCTTCCGGCCGCAATAGCGCTCGCCGCGCTGGAACCGGACCTCTCCGTAAAGTTTCCTCCCGGAACAGCCCCTGTCACATTAACGCCCGGAACGGCAAATTCCGGCTTGATCATCCTGTTTCTAGTATAGCCCCTGCCGGACTGAACCGCAACCGAATTTTCTTCCCAGTTATAAAAGGAAACGGTAATAGCTGACGGTGTGCTTCCCGGCTCCAGAATCGTCTCGTCCGGACTTGACCTCAGAAAATAGGCTTCTCCCGTCAGAAAATCCGAAACCGGAAGCCAGATATGAAAAAGCCCGTCGATACTCTGCAGAGGTTCCAGACCGATTTTCCAGATTCCTTCTGCCGGATTGATAAATCTCAGAATAATCAGTTCCGAATTCGTCCGCTCTACCAGGAGACGGTAGTCTATAATAACCGTTGTCTGTTCCAGAAGAAAACGGTATTCATTTCTACTGTTCTGACGGATCGGAACTTTCTGAATCTGCTCCCCGGACGGGGAGTATAATGAGACTGCCAGAACATCCGGAATGTCTGTCCAGATTTCCGCCTGAAATCCCCGTACTCCCGGCCCGACCCGAAGTTCCACCATCTCCCTTTCCTTCTGTCCGCTGGTCTCTCCCTGATAATGATGCCGCTTATCCGCCTCGTTTCCTGTTCCTGTCACAACTACGCGGTTTTTCTGACCGGCATAGAATTCCAGTTCCTCACATACCGGCGCCGTCCCGTTATGCCCTCCAAGACTGCCCCCCAGGGGCACGCAGAGTACAAGCGGCCGGTCATATTTCAGCGCCAGCCGGTTTAAATAGTAAAGTCCGGCAAGCATATCATTCTCCTGATAGGCCAAGGCCCCTTCCCGGATAAAATAATACTCCCGCAGATACTGTTTTGCGGGTTTCAGCTTCACCATGGCAATCATCGCCTCCGGCGCAGCCCCCACGAACTGGTTCTCCACATTGGCGCTTCCTGCTGCCACGCTTGCCGTAAAGGTTCCATGCCCGTCCTCATCTTTTGTCGGCACAAAAGCAAACGGATCTTCCTGCTGCAGTGCCTTGTTAATATCTTCTCTTGTATAGGCACTTCCATAGCAGAATCCTTCCGGCGGATTGCCGTCCTGAATGGTCTGGTCCCAGATCCCCAGAATCCGGGTGGATCCGTCCAGACTTCGGAACACCGGATTTGTATAATCGATCCCGGTATCCAGAAATCCGATCAGCATCCCCTGCCCTTTCAGCTCCAGTCCCGGATAATTCTGTACTGTCGTAATCCCGGCAGCATTTAAGGCCCCCATATCGAGCGGCGTGAAACACTTTGGAATGGAATAATAAGGAATATCATTTTCCGGAAAACGCTCTGCCTCAGAGCGCGGCAGATACACATTCTGATACAAAGTTCCTGCCGGCTGTGTCAGATAGGTTCCTTCCCTGAGTAAAGAAAAAAAACGGTCTGTGAACATAAAGTCCCGATATTCTTCCGACAAAACCGCTTCCCTGCACTGTTCTACATCCATCAAAAAACCTGCATATACTTTTTGTAAGTATATGCAGGTCCCATATTACTTATTTCATTTTTCTAAAGACCGGACTCCTGTACCGGATTATTCTCAAGCAGCGGAGGCACTTCCTGGCCCCTGAGCCGGATCACCGGTCCGCCTGTTCCCTCTATGTAGTCCCTTGTGATAATCACTTCGCCGATGCTGTCATCCTTTGGAATCTCATACATGATATCCAGCATGAACTCCTCAATGATGGCACGCAGCGCTCTGGCCCCGGTATCTTTCTCCATCGCCTTCTCCGCAATAGCGTACAGCGCGTCATCCTCAAATTCCAGACGCACCTCATCCAAAGCAAGGAGCTTCTGATACTGTTTGAGGATCGCGTTTCTAGGCTCTTTTAAGATCTTGACGAACATATCCCGATCCAGGCTCTGCAATGTGCAGATCACCGGGAGACGTCCCAGAAATTCCGGAATCATTCCGAAGTTTCGCAGATCCTCCACCGTCACCTTTGACAGCAGATTTTTGTCGTTGTCATATTTGTCCTTCAGATCTGCAATAAAGCCGATGGAGGAGTGCTTATTGAGCCGCTCTTTGATAATCTGCTCAAGCCCCGGAAAGGCTCCGCCGCAGATAAAGAGGATGTTTCTCGTATTGACCGTAGTCAGAGGTACCATGGCATTTTTGCTGTTGGCTCCTACCGGAACCTCCACATCGCTTCCTTCCAGAAGCTTGAGCATTCCCTGCTGTACGGATTCGCCGCTGACGTCTCTCTGATTTGTATTTTTCTTCTTGGCAATCTTGTCGATCTCATCTACGAAGATAATTCCCCGCTCCGCCTTCTCTACATCATTATCGGCTGCCGCCAGAAGCTTCGATACAAGGCTTTCGATGTCATCACCGATATATCCGGCCTCTGTAAGGGAAGTCGCATCCGTGATGGCAAGCGGTACATCCAGAAGCCTTGCCAGTGTCTTGACAAGGTATGTCTTACCGGAACCGGTCGGTCCAAGCATCAGAATGTTGGACTTTTCGATCTCGATGTCATCCATCGTATCGGTCACCACTCTCTTGTAGTGGTTGTAAACCGCTACGGAGATGATCTTCTTCGCCTGCTCCTGACCGATCACATAATCATCCAGCTTTGCCTTGATCTTGTGCGGCGCCGGAATATTGTGAAGATCCAGCTCCGGCTTTTCTTCTTTCTTCTCTTTTTTCTTCTTTACCTTCTGCTGCTTCGGCATCATGTTTTCCAGATCCTGCATATTCAGAATCTGAACACCCGGCATCCGCATCAGCTGGTTTAAGTCGATCTGTCCGTTATTCATCATATCAAAGCTCTTCTGCATACAATCCGGACAGACATACAGATTATTCGGAAGCTCTATCATCTTTCCCGTAATGCTTTCCGGGCGGTGGCAGATAGAGCAGAGTTTTTCATATTCGCTGTCATCTTTTGACGTATCTTCTACAACGCCTTTGACAGTCTCTTCGAGTTTCTGGTCATCTGTGTTCACTTCGTCGATCGTTGTATTCTTTTCATCTGACATTTGCTAAAACCCCTTCTATACTGATTTTATAGAATTTTATAGAAGATATTATAGCCCAGATGTCCCGTTCGGACAAGTAAAGTTTTTCTAAACTGATGCTTTACTCTTCCACCCACGCCTTTAATTCGTCCTCCATCAGGACTCCGGAATGGCGTTTTACGGATTCGCCGTTCTGGAACAGCATGACTGTCGGAATGCTCAGGATCCGGAACTGCTTTGCAAGCTCTCTGTTTTCATCCACATTGATCTTTCCGACTTTTACCGCGTCCGTCTTCTCTGCGTAGGAATGGATGATCGGGATAAAGGTCTGGCATGGTCCGCACCATTCTGCCCAGAAATCAATTAATACCGGTTTCTCGGATTTTAATACTTCCGCTTCAAAATTTTCCTGTGTGATTGTCATTACTTCTGCCATCTATTATTCCTCCTGTGAATTGTTGTTTTCCTTGTTTCTGTCTCCTATTATACGCAATTTCCCACCTGTTTCCGTAACAAAGTCACAAAGCCGGCCGCTTTTTTATCGAAGACTCTCCTCCGCCAGCGCATAAAGGCGGTCCCGGTCCAGGATCCGGACTTTCCCTCTGGAGAGAAGTACAAGCCCCTCCTGCTGGAAATACCGCAGCATCCTTGTGACGACTTCCCTCGCCGTCCCCAGCTCTCTCGCCGCCCGGTCGTGGGTGAGGGAAAATTCCTCCTCCCCGGTATTCTGGGCTTCCTCGATGAGCAGTGCTGCCAGACGCTTGTCCACACTCTTCCCAAGGATCTGCTCCATCGTCCACATGACGTCGGAAAACCGCTCCGCCATCAGGTCGTTTGTATATTTCATGACCGGAAGAGACGTATCCATCAGCTCCTGATAGACGACCGGAGGGATGACCCAGTAGGTCGTTTCCTCCCGCGCCTCCATCCAGATCTCAAAATCAATGTTCCGGAAAATACAGCTTGCCGCCAGAAGGCACATATCCCTCTCAAACATCCGGTATACCGTGATCTCCTTTCCTTCCTCCGAGACCACATAGGCTCTTAGCTGCCCGCTCTTTACAATCAGAAATCCCAGGCAGTCACCACTTCCCCGGTGGACAATTTCGCCTTTTCCGGCTGTTTTTTGCACTGCCTCCGAACGGATCTTCGCCTTCTGGGACTCAGTCAGGCTCTCCCAGAAGGGCAGGTACGCTTCTATTTCATTTTCTGCATGATTTCCCATTTTTATCCCTCGTTTTTCAGCATATCCAGAAAATCTTCCTCCGAAAGAATCGGAATTCCGAGCTCTTTCGCCTTCCGGTTTTTGGAGGAAGTGGATTCGGTGTCATTGTTGATCAGGTAGTTTGTTTTGGATGTTACAGAACCTGTCACCTTACCGCCCCGTTTCTCAATCTCTTCCTTGACTTCGTTTCTGTTTTTAAAATGTGTAACCGATCCGGTAATGACAAAATTGATTCCGGCAAAGCTCTGCTGCTCCTGCCGCTCTTCCTTTTGCAGATGAAGTTCCTTTAACAGATTTTCATACCGGGCTCTCTTTTCCGGATCCTGAAAATACTCTGTAAATGTTCCGGCAATAACATCCCCGATTCCCTGAATCCGGCTCAATGCCTCCCGGTCTGCATCGGCAATCTTTTCCGGATCGTCATCAAACTGTCTGCAAATCAGTTTTGCCGTAGCCGCCCCCACGTTTTCGATCCCAAGGGCGTAGATCAGTCTGGAAAGCGTCGTCTCTCTGGACGCTTCAATGCTGTCCAGAAGATTCTGGCAGGACTTTTCTCCAAAACCGTCCATCTCCCGAATCTCCTCCCGGTGTTCATCCAAGTGATAGATATCCGCAAACTCGTGGATGAATCCCTTTCCGATCAGCTTTTCCATGGTCGCCTCAGAAAGCCCGTCAATATTCATGGCATCCCGGCTGACAAAAAGGGTGAATGCCTTGATCTGTTTTGCCTGACACTGCGGATTCGTACAGTAGAGCGCTTTTGCATTCAGGATCTGCCGGACCTCGGTCTTCCCGCTGCACACCGGACACGTTTCCGGAATGTCCCGTACTCCGCTTCTGGTCAGATTTTCCGCGATCTGCGGGATAATCATATTGGCCTTGTACACCTGAATCCGGTCCCCGATGCCCAGCTCCAGTTCCTCCATAATGCTGATATTGTGGACGCTGGCTCTGGAAACGGTCGTTCCCTCCAGCTCTACCGGATCGAAAATAGCCACCGGATTAATCAGCCCTGTCCTGGACGGACTCCACTCGATCTCCCGAAGCGTCGTCTCCCGGATTTCATCCGCCCATTTAAAAGCGAAGGAATCCCGGGGGAATTTGGCAGTACTTCCTAAAGACTGGCCGTAAGCAATGTCGTCATACAGAAGCACCAGCCCGTCGGACGGCACTTCATTTTTCTGAATCTGATCCGCAAACCAGGCCACTTCTTCCTCGATCGTGCCTGCATTTACCATATGATATTCTACAGTCTCAAAGCCCTGTTCTTTTAACCACTCCATCTGGCGTTTTCTGGAGTTCTCAAAGTCTACGCCATCCGCCCGCACAAGGGAAAAGGCATAAAAGCGGACATTTCGCTTTGCCGTGATCTCATTATTCAGCTGACGCACGGAACCGCTGCAAAGATTCCGCGGATTTTTGTATTTCGCATCCACATCTTCGATTTCCTCGTTGATCCGCTCAAAATCATCATAACGGATCACCGCCTCGCCACGGAGAATCAGTTCTCCCTGATAAGGAATCTTTAGCGGAATGTTTTTGAACACCCGGGCATTGTTGGTAACAACCTCCCCGATTTCTCCGTTTCCTCTGGTGACCGCCTTAAAAAGCGCCCCGTTCCGGTAGGTCAGGACAATCGTAAGCCCGTCCATTTTCCAGGAAAGCAGGGCAGTCTGGTTTCCCAGGAATTCTTTCAGACGGCCCACCTCCTTGGTCTTGTCCAAAGAGAGCATCGGACGCTCGTGCCGTTCTTTTGGAAGCTCGCTGACCACCTCGTATCCGACATGCACCGTCGGGCTTGCCGCAAGGGTCGTCTGGAGCTCCTCCTCCAGCGAAAGCAGTTCGTCATAAAGCCTGTCATACTCAAAGTTGCTCATGATCTCCCGCGCTTCCTGATAGTAGGCGCGTCCTGCCTGATTCAACAGATCGACAAGCTCGGTCATCCTCTGCTTCTTTTCTTCTATGCTTCCCTGTATTTTTGTCATGGTTTCTGTCTCCTGTTCTCTTTTCTTTCCCGGTTCTTCCGGTCACGCTCCGGCATGTTGGAAGAGTGTTCCAGCATCCGGTCCAGGCTTGCAAGCTCCTGCTCTGTAAGAGGCCGGTACTGCCCCGGCTTTAAATCTCCAAGGCGGATCTGCATGATCCGCACACGCTTCAGCGTCACGACCTTATAGCCAAGTGCCTCGCACATCCGGCGGATCTGCCGGTTCAGTCCCTGTGTCAGGACAATCCGAAAGGTCTTTTTCCCCTCTTTCTTTACCTGACATGGTCTTGTCACCGTATCAAGAATCGGAACTCCACGGGCCATATGCTGCAGGAATTCCTCTGTCACCGGTTTGTCCACCGTAACAAGATATTCCTTTTCATGATAATTGCCTGCCCGCATCATCTTATTGATAATATCTCCGTTATTTGTCATCAGAAGAAGTCCCTCGGAATCCTTGTCAAGCCTGCCTGCGTACGTGATTCTGGTCGGATAATTGAGAAAGCGGATAATATTGTCCGGCTCCCGCTTCTCTTCCGTACAGACAATTCCCCTTGGCTTGTTGACCGCAAGGACAATCATTTCCTCCTCCGGTTTCACCAGTTTCTGGTCTACCCGGACTTCCTGTCCCGGCGTGATCTTCATACCTGTTTCGGCCTTTTTTCCGTCCACGGTCACCCGGCCGGCTTCAATCAGACGGTCCGCCTCCCGGCGGGAGCAGACCCCTGCTTCGCTCAAAAATTTATTCAGACGTAAGGCTTCTCTTTTGGAACGTTCCTGAAACTGTCGTTCGATCTGGCTGTTCAAAATCCTGTTTTCTCCCCTTTTCTCTTTCTCATCTTCCATTATTCCGCTGAAAAGAAAGTGCGGATAAAGGAAGTCAGCGCTTTCATATCTTTCTTTCCCATCAGTTCCCTGCTGGAATGCATGGCAAGAAGCGGCACGCCGATATCAATGGTCCGCACCGGTACCAGGGCGGACGCAATCGCTCCCAGTGTTCCGCCGCCGGTTCCGTCCGAACGGTTTACAAATTTCTGGTACGGAATCTTTTCTTCCTCGCAGAGTGCCTGTACAACGGCAATCGCTTCGCTGTCCGTAGCGTAGCTCTGGGAAGAAGCTTCCTTGATACAGAATCCCCCGTTCAGCACCGGATGATTCGTCGGATCCGCCTTTTCCTGATAATTCGGATGTACACCGTGGGCTACATCCACAGAAAGCAGCATCGTGTCCTCCAGCATTCTCAGAAGATCCATCCGGTCCCATCCAAGAGCGGTCACAATTCTCTCCAGAAGCAGAAGAAGCAGCGTCGATCCGGCTCCCTGCTTGGTGCTGCTTCCGATCTCCTCGTGATCGAACACGATTCCAAGATTGATGCCGCCCGTTCTTTCGCCGTCCCAGAGGCCTTCCAGAATCGCAAGCACTCCGGTCAGGTCGTCCAGTCTCGGTCCGGATACAAATTCCTCTTCAAATCCAATCAGCTCTCCCGGATCCGCATTGTAGATATTCATCTCATATTCCAGAATATCCTCCTCCGCTACATCCAGCTTTTTCGCAAGGTATTTCTTAAAAAATCCCTTCTCTTCCGCTCCGGTTCCCATGGCTGCAAGCGGGAGCATCTGGGTCTGACGGTTTAATTCTCTTCCTTTATTCATCTCACGGTCCAGATGAATAGCAATATTCGGAATCGTCAGAACCGGTTTTTCAAAATCTACCAGCCGCATTTCCGGATGAAAGGCATCTTTCCCGCGGACTGCCACACGTCCCGCTGCTGAAAGCGGACGGTCCAGCCAGCTCGCCAGATTCACCCCTCCATAAGGCTCCGTATTCAGCCTGATATACGCTTCTGCCTTCATATCCGGATCCGGTTTGATCCGAAATCCCGGAAAATCACCATGGGCTGCCGCCATCCGTATCTCCTGCTCCTTCTTTGCGTCTTTTCCGATGGTAAATGCAAAGAGCGCGGATCCATGGTGAACCAGGTAGTATTTTCCGCCCGGATTCAGGCTCCATTCCTCTTTCCAGGAAAGCGGGGAAAATCCCTTCTCCTCCAGCAGCTTTCCCGCCGCCTCCACCGTATGGAACGGGGAAACCGCTTCCTTTGTAAATGTAAGCAAGCGTTCTATTTCATTCATCGTCATCTGACCTCCTGATCTCATTTTGCGCTACCTCTATCTTACTTACAACAAGACAAAAAGTCAACGCCGGGAGAACTTCCAAACAAGTCTATATCTTTTTTACAACGATTCTGGTATACTGGTACAAGGAAATTAAGAAACTACAAACCATGGAGGCTTACGAATGGTCAGCTATATCATGAATACAAAAAACTGCATGTCCGTCCTTCTGTTGTCCAGCCGCTTCGACAATTTCTCCTTCATCAGCGGAGAAATCACGACCTACTGCACCTTCCAGATCGACGGAACCTACCACCCGGAATTTTATCCGGACAACGAAAATGAAAGCCCTGAGCCTTACGTCCGCTGGAAACAGGTAAGAGAATAC
The DNA here is from genome assembly GCF_002161525.1 of Drancourtella sp. An57. Classification (NCBI taxonomy): domain Bacteria; kingdom Bacillati; phylum Bacillota; class Clostridia; order Eubacteriales; family Oscillospiraceae; genus Drancourtella; species Drancourtella sp. An57. The sequence continues at coordinate 3,157 of NZ_NFHY01000028.1, read as the reverse complement.
TGCTTCTCCCTCATCAAAGGAAAACAGACGCCATTACGCTTCCACTTCATTCTCTCCCTCGCTCCGGATCAGATTGAGTCCCTCCTCCAAAACGAAGGACTCCCATACCAGACCAGCGACATCAAAGGCCTGTACCTGAACTTTCGCTTCGACGGCACCAGACTCACATGCACCACTGGAACATCCTTTCACACATTTGTACTTGACAAAAGCCTGGAACACACATGGGACAGCATGGTAACCAAAATATTCACACAAAAAGGACTGGAATTCGAAGAAAATCGGTAGAAAACACCACAAACACAAAAGTTGTACGGTACAGATTGCAATACAGATTTTTCAAAGGGGACGTGTTCCGATGCATCGGAACACGTCCCCTTTGAATTAAAAAAAGTTATTTTGTGAGCATCATCATGATGTCGTTGCTTCGTTTGATGAATGCTGTCATTTCTTCCGGGTTGAGTGGTTTGTTTGACAGCATTGCCAGGTCGTAGAGCTGCTGGCAGATGAGGTTGATATTTTCGTTGTCTTTGTTGTTTTCGATGTACTGTACCAGTGGATGGTTGATGTTCAGTACGAGTGTGGTGTCGGTTCCGAACATGGAGGCGTCCATACCGCCCATGCCATACATCTTCATCATTTCCTGCATTCTTCTGGACTCTTCGGAGAGGGTCATCATGGATGCAACGCTCTCGTCTTTGAGTTTTTCGACTTTGACGTTTAAGTTTTCGTTGTTCATCGCTTTTTTCACGATACCGGCAATTTCTTCTGCGCGTTTGTCGAATGTTTCTTTTTCTTCTGCGCTCACTTCTTCTTTGAACTGATCTGTGACGTCAGCGTCAATTCTCTGGAAGTGGATGTGTGGATTTCTCTGCTCTAACTGTGTGATGAACGGAGAGTCGATATTGTGGGAGAGGATGACCGCATCCATGCCCTGGCTCTTGAACATGTTGATGTACTGGCTCTGCTGCTGTTCATCTGTCACGTAGTAGATGGTCTTCTTCTCCGGCTCTTTCTTCTCGTCTGCTGTTTCTGCTTTCTGATCTTCTGTCTTTTCTTCTTCGGTTTCTTCCGGTGCTTCGCCGATCAGTTCTTTCATGGACAGATACTTGTGATCCAGGTTCTTGAAGAGGATGGAATCCATCATCTTATCGCAGAATTTCTGGTCTTTGAGGCATCCGAATTTTACGAACGGACTGATATCGTCCCAGTATTTCTCGTAATTTTCCAGATCTGTGTTGCACATTCCTGTCAGTTTGTCAGCGACTTTCTTGGAAATGTAGTCAGCCACTTTATTTACAAATCCGTCGTTCTGCAGAGCGCTTCGTGATACGTTCAGCGGAAGATCCGGACAGTCAATCACACCTTTTAAGAGCATCAGGTATTCCGGAATGATCTCTTTGATATTGTCCGCAATAAATACCTGATTGTTGTACAGCTTAATCGTTCCTTCAATGGAATCGTACTCGGTGTTAATCTTCGGGAAGTACAGGATTCCTTTCAGGTTGAACGGGTAGTCCATATTCAGATGGATCCAGAATAATGGTTCTTTATAATCCAGGAATACTTTTCTGTAAAACTCAATGTAGTCTTCTTTGCTGCATTCGTTTGGATGTTTTGCCCACAGCGGGTGAATGTCATTGATCGGAACCGGACGTTTCTCGATTTTGACTTTCTCTTTAGCCGGAGAAACTTCTACCATTTCTTTTTCGCCGTTTTCATTCTCGCGCTCTTCCATCTTTGCATCTTCATGGATGTGCTCTACTACGACGTCGGTATCTTTCAGTTCGCTCTCATCGATGGTCTCATACTCGGTCGGTGCATTGGCCTTTTCGAGATAAATCTCAACCGGCATGAAGGAGCAGTATTTCTCAAGTACTTCTCTTGCACGGTATTCGTTTGCAAACTGTAAGCTGTCCTCATTTAAGAACAGGGTAATCTCGGTACCTACGCCTTCTTTATTGCCTGGCTGCATCTCATACTCTGTGCCGCCTTCGCTCACCCAGTGAACGGATTCAGCTCCTTCTTTATAGGAAAGAGTATCGATATGCACTTCATCCGCTACCATGAACGCAGAGTAAAATCCAAGTCCAAAGTGGCCGATCATATCATCTTCTGTTGTCTTGTCTTTATATTTCTCAAGGAACTCGGTTGCACCGGAAAATGCGATCTGGGTGATGTATTCTTCTACCTCATCCGCTGTCATACCGATACCGTTATCGATGAATTTCAGTGTCTTCTCTTCCGGATTGACCACAACGTGAATCTCCGGCTTGTAATCCTCCGGCAGGCTGTATTCGCCCATCATATCCAGCTTTCTCAGCTTTGTAATGGCGTCGCATCCGTTTGAAATCATCTCACGGAAGAAAATGTCATGGTCTGAATACACCCACTTCTTTATAATAGGAAAAATATTTTCACTGCTGATGGAAAGACTTCCTTTTTTTACTGACATGATAATCACTCCTTCATCATATATCGTGCCGGCGGTGCACTCCTTCTCATGGCACTTTCAGCTCCGCCGGCATATCTTCTTTTCACATCTAACAGTAATCTTAATACTCGGATCTGAAAAAGTCAATAGAAAATTAGCACTCTTTCCAAAAGAGTGCTGATAATCTATCCTTTTTCACTTTTTCCTGCTGTTTTTCTACCTGCACACTACTGCATAGCCGGGATATCCCAGAGATTCAAAGACGTTCCGATCTGCATTTCCCGCGCTGCGTCATAACAGTCACATGCCCACGCAACATCTTCTACCGGAAGACCTCCTTCCGCAAAAATGTATATTATTCCTCTTTGCTTTCCACAAGCTTTTGGAACTCTTCTACTGGCATTTTTGCCTCTTCTGCCGCCTCTTCCAACGTCAGACGGTTCTTTCGGTAAAGCTGAATCAGCATCGACTGCTCTCCCTGAGTAATTCCACGCTCGAAGCCCTGCTCCATGCCCCGCTGGAAGCCCCTATTCCTGGCTCCCTCCATATTGGATCTGTAATCCAGGATCGCTTTCTCTCTGGCTTCATACTCTAGGCGCTTCTGCTCATCCAGGCTCATCTTTACTAAATCTTCGTATGCTCCTTCCAGATATTCATTTCCCTTTGCCACTTCTTTCAGCTCCTCTTTATTCTGCCCTCGAAAGAAACGCATCCACTCCATCA
>NZ_NFHY01000027.1:0-27251 GCF_002161525.1 Drancourtella sp. An57 | reverse complement strand
AATGTCTCCAAACGAGTACTATAAATATATTAAAACCAACGAGTTACCATCAGCATTTAAGCTGTTATAAAATCCAGACAAAAAATTTTTCGGATGTCCTTGACAAGGGGCTCACTTTAGGATCGGGATACGGTTTAAATATAAGAAAATATATTTTTGACCGTACAAACCGCACCTAAAATACGGTTGTAATATGGAAAAATCAATTTGCAACCGTAGAGACCAGGTAAAAAATACGGATGAGGGAGCAATAAGTTTGTTTTTAACCGTACCAGCTTCAATAAAATCAGGTTTTGAAGCTAAAAACTTGATTTGTAACCGTAGAGGAATGCTTGCAGGGGGCAGGACGCATTCACATGTTTTAATAAAATTGAAAAATCTATGTAACGAAATCATCCTTTTTCGGATATATGGGCACAAAGGAGGTGAGGGGGAAGATGATGGATATGGATGCCATATATAGAGAGTATGCGGATCCGGTTTTCAAATATCTGATGACGCTGTGCCGTGACGAGGACACTGCGCAGGAACTGACGCAGGAGACTTTTTATCAGGCGGTTCGCTCTGTAGGGAGATACGATGGAAGATGCAAAGTTTCCACCTGGCTGTGTCAGATCGCGAAACATCTCTGGTATCAGGAACTGGCGAGGCGCAGGCGGAAAGGCACCAGTGAATTAAATGAAAAGCTTGCCTCCTCCGGCGCAGATCTGTTCGAGACTGTCTCTATCAGGGAAGAGAAGATGGAACTGTTCAGGAAAGTGCACATTCTGGACGAGACTGCGAAGGAGGTTGTGCTTCTCAGGCTTACAGGAGCCTTTTCCTTCCGGGAGATCGGAGACATCTTCGGGAAAAACGAAAACTGGGCCAGAGTGACATTTTATCGGGCGAAACAAAAACTTGTGAAAGGATGATGAAGTATGAAATTAAATTGTGAAATAATCAGGGATTTACTGCCGAGTTATATTGATGGACTGACAAGCCAGGAGAGCAACAGACTGGTTGAGGAACATCTGGAAAGCTGTGCAGAATGCAGAGAATATCTGAAGGAAATGCAGGCGGATCTTTCATCAGAGGCTTCTGTAGAAAAGAACAAGAAAGCCATCCGGCCATTCCGAAAGCTGAACCGGAGGGTAAAGCAGAGGATTGCGGCAGCGGCTGGAGCTGCGGTACTGGTCTGTGTGGTTCTCTTCGGAGTAGGAACGTGGTACTATGGCCGCACATGGACTGCGGATTCCTCGGATGTCAAGATGAGCGTGGAAGCCTCGGGGAGCATTGCAACATTAAGATTCACCCCACAGGAGGACACAGTCCTCTATGTAGAGGCAGATGAAAACGAGGAAAATACGATTGTGATTACAGAAGGATACCGCAATCCGCTGAAAAAGGTATATCAGAAATCCGCCTATTATGGCTATACATTTATTGATAAAAATACCGTGATGGGGCTGAACGGAAAAAGCACAAAAATTGACGAGGATGATGTGCTGACCATCCGGTATGAAGATAAGACAGAAACAATCTCCATGCAGGAACTGGCAAAAGAAGCGCTGGCAAACAATCCGGAACGGACATTCTCTGAATAGAGAATGTCCGCCCGGTCGTTGGGAACAGAAGGGCGGACAAAAGATGAAATAGAGTAAAAGATCAGACGAAAAAAGTACTTTACAATCCTGTAGACATATTGTAAACTCTTGGTTAGTTATTGCTAACCAAGAAAAGACTTGCAGGAGGTACTATGACAATATTAAATCTGATTATGATTGTTATTTCATTGATACTGCTGATCCTCTGTATTATGGCACCCTTTCGGAAAAGCGGTGCGGCAAGAGGACACCAGATGCTTCAGGCGGTTTTAAAGCCCCACACGATCTATGGGATTCTCCTCCTTGTGACATCACTTGTCCACGGAATTCTCTCCGGAAACAACCCGGCGATGATGAGCGGAAAGCCGGCATGGCTCTGTTTGTTGATTCTTCTGATTTTCTCGGCGTTCAAAGGCAAGATGAAGACCAGAAACTGGATCAAAATCCACAGAGTACTTTCAGTATTGCTCTGCCTTCTGATTGTGGTACATATTGTACATGCCATTGTAGTATAAAAGCTACGGTTGGAAATGGAAAAGGCAGCGGATAAACATTGTACTTACACAGTGCGTATGGTACAATGGATAAAAGAGCAGAAATACAAGTTGTTCAAGTTTTAGCAACAGATACGACCCTCGAAGCGGCAACTTCGGGGGTTTCTTTTACGAGAGGGGCTGTTTTTATGTTAAAGAAAACCGTACTTTCCGGATGCGCAGCAGGAATCTTTCTGGCAGTATTGGCAGGAACAGTTGTGACAGGGGTAAAAAGTCCGATTGAAAGCCAAATTGCACCGGGACTGAAAAAGGAAGCAAAACAGATGAAGTCCTTTTTTCGCTCGCCCGAATCAGAAACAATGATTGCTGAAATACAGAGAAATCTTACAACATCACATACCGGAGAAGGAAATTCCGTGGAACTCTATGAGGGCCTGGCGTTTGAACCGAAAAAAGCGTATGAAGTTTACACATTAAAAAGTGAACACGTTATTCGTGAATTTGACCAGAATGGCACGTTTAAGGATAATATATCCGAAGAATATGTATTACAGGTACCGCTCAGCAACAGCCAGAATGAACTGGTCGGCCTGACCTTGTTTTATCAGGAGAAGGGAGGTTTTGAATTAGTCGCCTATGGAGAAATGGAAGAAAAGCAGGAAGTCCTGACAGATATGGAAGAGTTAAACGCACTTGTAAACGGTCAGGAAGAACTGAGAGGGCAGAAAGAAATCAAAGATGCAAAAACAGTTGTTCTGTATCAATATAATACATATGCAATTTATATCGAGACAGCAGACGCAGAATATATGATTCCGATTTCGGCCAACAACGTCATGACACAATTAGAAGAAAACAGAATTTATACAGCAGAAGAATTTATAGATGTGCTGCGACTGACTTCCAGTGAAGATATAAACGGCGAAAACCCGCTAACCTTAAAGGTTGGCGGGTTTCGCTGTTTATAAGTTATCTAAAGGAATGAGAGTAAAGTGCGGCACTTTGAAGTGCCTTACTTTATGAGGGGGGAGATAGTGATTTGTTTATCAACTATCTGATTCTTAGTATAACCAGAAAATGTGTCTAAAATATGTGCAGATCATAAAAGAAAACGAAATTTTCTTAATGGTCTATTAAGATTTTAACGCAAATGGCCGTTTTACCCGGGAAAACCAGGGTGATCAAGCAGATTTTCCGGTATTGTTGAATAAGCTATCAGATTTTTTCATCCGTATATATCCGGATAATCTGCCTGAGAATACTGTGAAGATAAGGAAGATATTCCTCAATCGGAACCGGCTGACTGTAGAGGATGCAGTTATAGCTGGTGGAACCGATAAGTTCGATAATAGTAAAAAGCATCAGTTCCGGGGTATCGCAGTGAACTCCGTATTTCAGCATTGATTCCAGAAAATGCTCATAAAATTTCTGGGAGGTTAAAAATCCTGTATCAGAAACGGTATTCTGAAAAATTCCCCAGGAGAGATTTTTGGCAACAAATTCCATTAATGCGTGCTGGCTGCGGAAACAGTCAATGATATAATCTGTAATAAACAGCAGTTCCTCCTCAAATCCGGAGGCATGAGATGTTTCCAGCGCACGGTGTGCATCATCAAACAGCTGGCCGGCTTTAAAGACGATCAGTTCATTTCTTAGATCATATTTATCCTGAAAATACAGATAAAAAGTTCCTTTTGCAAGTCCCGCCTCCTGAACAATATCAGATATGGTTGTTTTCGAGAATCCTTTCTCTGTAAACAGACGGAAGGCTGTTTTGAGAAGCAGATCCTTTTTCTGCTTTTTGTTTTCTTCTACCTTTCCCATGCAGATGTCTCCTTTTTACAATTTGCTATTAGACACATTATGATAGATTTGTCGTGAAAAGTCAATAAAATGACTAAAATTCATTTTTTCCTTCAAAATTATTGACTAATAGTCATTTTTGATTATACTTAAGGAATAACGTTTACAAGTGAAAGGAGTTGGTACAGGTGGTGAAAATCGGCAAATGGATTGCCAGGCACAAGGTACTGATTTTAATTCTGGGGATCCTCCTTGTTGTTCCATCGGTGATCGGGATGGCAAAAACACGGGTTAATTATGATTTGCTCAGTTATCTTCCGGAGCATCTGGAAACTGTGAAAGGGCAGGATCTTCTGGTGGATGAATACGGCATGGGGGCATTTTCCATGGTCGTGGCGGAGGATATGGAACTGAAAGACGTGCAGAAGCTAAAAGAGGCATTTGAAGAGATTCCGCATGTGAAAGATGTACTCTGGTACGATGATATAACGGATATTACAGTTCCGGTGGAAATGCTGCCGGATGATTTGGAGGAGGCATTTTTCCGGGGAGATGCTACGATGCTGCTGGCGCTTTTTGACAATACGACATCCTCGGATGAGGCAATGGATGCAGTGACGCAGATGAGGAAGACCGCGGATAAGCAGTGTTTTATCAGCGGAATGACCGGTGTTGTAACGGATATCAAAAATCTTTGTCTGAAGGAGATGCCGGTCTATGTTGTCATTGCAGTGCTGCTCTGCCTTTTCATTCTGGAACTGACATCGGGATCGTATCTTGTTCCGGTATTGTTTCTGCTGAGTATAGGGCTTGCGATTCTCTACAATATGGGAACAAATATTTTTCTGGGCGAGATTTCCTATATCACTCAGTCGCTGACGGCGATACTGCAGCTTGGGGTGACAATGGACTATTCTATTTTTCTGCTCCACAGCTATGAAGAAAATAAAAAACGTTTTCCGGGTGAGAAAGAACGGGCCATGGGGCATGCGATTGCAAACACGTTCCAGTCGGTCATCGCAAGTTCCGTTACAACAATTGCGGGATTTGCGGCATTGTGCTTCATGACCTTCGCGCTGGGAAGAGATCTTGGAATTGTCATGGGAAAAGGCGTTTTGATGGGCGTATTGTGCTGCGTAACCATTCTCCCGTCGCTGGTACTTGTATTTGATAGAGCAATTGAAAAGACAAGCCACCGGCAGCTGCTGACAAATATGGACCGGATTTCCGGATTTATCACAAAACATTACAAAGTGTGGATCGGGGTATTTCTTATTCTGATTATTCCGGCGGCGTATGGAAACAGCCGTACGGAAATTTATTACAACATCGCTCAGTCCCTGCCGGAGTCTTTGCCAAGCAACATTGCGAATGAAAAACTGGAGAAGGATTTCGATATGGCAAATGTGCACATGGTATTGATGGACAAACATATGGACAGCCTGAAAAAACAGGAGATGATGGAAAAGATTGATGAGGTGGACGGCGTGAAGTGGAGTATCAGTATGAATTCCCTGATCGGTCCGGCAGTTCCGGAATCTATGATTCCGTCAGAAGTCAAAGAGATGCTGCAAAGCGAGAACTATGAGCTGGCATTTGTCTGTTCAGAATACGGGGCGGCGACAGAAGCGGTAAACCGGCAGATTACTCAAATTGACAGGATCGTAAAAGCCTACGACAGCGATGCCATGGTTATCGGGGAAGCTCCTCTGATGAAGGATTTGCAGGACGTGACCGATATCGATTTGAAAATGGTCAATCTGGTGTCTATAGCTGCAATTTTTCTCATTATCATGCTGACCTTTAAATCGATTTCCCTCCCGGTCATTCTTGTTGCGGTGATTGAATCTGCCATTATGGTCAATATGGCGGTTCCTTATTTTCAGGGAGAGAGCCTTCCGTTTGTCGCAAGCATTGTAATCGGTACAATCCAGCTTGGAGCAACTGTGGATTATGCTATTTTGATGACAAGCAGATATCAGAAAGAGAGAAGAAGAGGAAAAAATAAAAAAGAGGCGGTTTCCATCGCGCACCGGATGAGCATGCCGTCGATCGTAAGCAGCGGTCTGAGCTTTTTTGCGGCTACATTCGGTGTGGCGGCATATTCCAATATTGATATGATCAGCTCGATCTGTACGTTGCTGGCAAGAGGTGCATTGATTAGCATGTGTGTAGTAATTCTCATTCTTCCGGCTATGTTTATGATTTTTGACGGTGTAGTATGCAAAACGTCCATCGGATTTCTTGGACAAAAGAAGAATGCGGCAGGTTTTTCGGGAAAGAAAAAAACAGCCTGATTTTAAATGAAGGAAAGGAAATGAATGATGAGCAGAAACAGAAAATGGAAACAGAAAATGGCTGCGTCTCTGGCGGCCGGGATGTCGGTGGTGTTGTCTGCGGTGCCGGTGTGCGCTGCAGGAAGCGAAAATGCAGGAAATAATGCGGTCTGTAAGGAGGAAACGGTTTATGTTAATGCAGATGCTGCGGGAAAGCAGAAATCGGTAACCGTTTCCGAACAGTTGAAAGGGATTCAGAGTACCGGAACAGTCGCTGACGAAAGTATTCTGGACGGGATCAAAAACATCAAAGGGGACGAGAACGTTTCACAAAATGGAAACCGGCTTACATGGCAGGCAAAAGGAGAGGACATCTTTTATCAGGGGACAACAGAACAGGAACTTCCGGTCTCCATGAAAACAGTGTATATCCTGGATGGAAAAGAGATTTCGCCGGAAGAACTGGATGGGAAAAACGGCCATCTGGAAATCCGGATTACATATGAAAATCACGCAAAGCGTACGGTAAGCGTAAAGGGCGGGGAAGAAACAGTATTCAGCCCGATTGTTCTTGTGACAGGACTGATCCTTCCAAATAAAACATGTTCCGATGTCAGAATTGACAACGGGAAAGTTATCAATGACGGGGATAAAAATATCATTCTGGGCGTGGCTATGCCGGGGCTGAAAGAAAGTCTTGGTATGAAAGAAGGAGAGGCGGCGGCAGAAATACTTACGATTCCGGATACGCTGACAATTTCTGCGGATGTAGAAGATTTTTCAATGCCGTCGACTTATACGGTCGGACTGACAGACGTACTGGACGAAATTGATCCTGATAGTTTTGACAGTTTAGATGAACTGTCGGATTCTCTTGCGAAAATGGAAGATGCGGCACTGGAACTGGTGCAGGGCTCAAAAGAGCTGTCCAAAGGAGCTGACACGCTGGGAAGTAGATATGCAGAATTTGATCAGGGGATCGATACGATGCAAAGCGGAATCGATGCTCTGGATGCGGGCGCGGCTTCCCTTGCTGCCGGAATCGCAGAATATACCTCAGGTACGGACACATTAAATGCGGGAATTCAGACGTATTTTGGCGAGAACGGGGAACTGTCCGCTACTATTACAGAGTATAAGAACGGAGTCAATACTCTGCTTGCCGGAATCGAAGAGTATACAGAAGGAGCGGACACTCTGGCAGATGGAGTCAATACCTATGTGGCCGGAGAAGAAAAGCTGGCTGAAGGAGCAAAGCAACTGTCTGCACTTTCCGAAGGCCTGACCAGAATACAGGAGGCCGTCCGGATACTAAGTGAGAGCGCGGACGGAACAGGAAGCGCAGAGGAAGACCTTCTTGCGGCCGCCGGTGAGATTGCGGACGGAACGGAAACACTCAGTCAGGCGCTGAAGTCAGAGACCGTTCAGAAACTGCTGGAACAGGTTGATGAAATGACGAAGACCGGGCAGGAACTGACTTCAGCCGCCGGCGAACTTGGCAAAGATATTGAAAAGGAGATTGCCGGACCTGCGTCGGAGATTACGGCATCTCTTCAAACACTGGCCGGTCTTCTGAATGAGGTAAACGAAAAAGCTGGTTTGCTGGAGAAAGGATGCAGTGAACAGGTCGCAAAGATCAACCGGACGGTAGAAGAGAATAACCGGAAAATACAGATGGCAAAAAAGGCGGCGGCTGAAGGAGAGGAACAGATTGCCGCGGCTCAGGCCGGGCTTAATCAGCAGATACAGGCACTTCGCGCGGCAGGGCAGGAGGAGGCTGCCGCTCAGATAGAGACAGCCGTGCAAAGCCTGGAGAATGCCCGCACATCCGCACAAAACCTGCAAAATCTTTCCGGACTGGATACAGTAGAAATGCCGGACTTTTCCGGAATTGATACGGAAGAACTGTCCCGGAATGTATCATCGCTGGAATCAGAGATCCGGACAGTTGTGACATCATCCGGCAGGCTTTCTTCCCGGATGACAGGACTGCAGGACGGACTAAAAGAAATGGAAGAGAAGAAGGACGCACTTCCACAAACATCTATGCAGGAAATTTCACGGCAGGTTGAAATTCTTAACCGCGGAATGCAGGGACTGTACCAGGCAGCAGGGACTCTGTCGGGAGGTCTTTCTGAACTGGGAAAAGCATCGGACGCCTTGCAGAATGGAGCAGCAGGGATTCAGAATCTTCAGCAAGGATTTGAGAGTCTTGGACAATATAATGAAGCATTGAAAAGCGGAGCAGGAAAACTCAAAGACAGCAGTCCGTCGGTACGGAAAGGCGCACAGACCTTACTGGGCGGTACAACACAGCTTTCCAACGGGCTGGACACTTTAGGAAGCCGGCTTTCCTCCGGTTCTGCTGCACTTTCTCAAAACAGTCAGGCGCTAAAGGAAGGCGCTGCCACGCTGAAAAGCGGAACGCAGAAACTGGTATCCGGAGGTGCATCTTTGAAAACAGCAAGCGGTCAGGTACAAAGCGGCATTGATACACTGAGCACCGGTGCCAAGACGTTGGCAGATGGAATGAAACAGTTTGAAGAAGAAGGAATTTCCAAACTTCAGGAAGTGACGGATACAGAGTTTCAGGATATTGCTGACCGGTTCAAGGCGCTCACAGGCGAAGAGTGCAGATACGATACTTTTGCCGGAAAACCGGAAGAGATGGAAGGAACTGTGAAATTTGTCATTGAGACAGAAGCAGTACCGGCCAGATAACAGAGAAGGGGAAAATTCATGAAATGTCAAAACCATCAGTCAGAGATGCCTGATGGTTTTTATGTTTTGAAACGAAAGAAAACAATATGATAAAAATGTGTAAAATGAGAGTAGAAAAGTATGGAAAAATGTGTAAAAATTTATTGAAGAAATTTTTCATAACCGTTTGATGGAGGCTTACAATTATTATTTGATTATCGGAGGGATGCCCGAATGTGTTGTTGCATGGATGGAAAGTAAAGATCCAAGGCAGGTCAGCCAGATACAAGAGGAGCTGATTACAGTTTATGAGAATGATTTTTCTAAACACAATGGAAAAATAAACAGTGGCCGCATTTTGATGGTCTTTCGGAGTATAGTGACACAGCTTGCAAAAGAGAATGAGAAATTTATATATGGTGTGGTCAAAGAAGGGGCCAGGGCACGGGAATTTGAAGAGGCAGTAGAGTGGCTTGTATCAGCGGGGATGGTAAACCGGATTTATAATGTTTCACAGCCTGAACATCCTCTTCCGGTATTTGACCGGCTTGATGCATTTAAGTTATTCCTTATGGATACGGGGCTTTTGAAGCATATGGCGGGTATGGACAATTCAGCCATACTTTTAAAGGCCGATTATCAATTCAAAGGTGCGCTGACAGAAAACTATGTATTGCAACAGCTGAAAGGGCAGTTCTCAGTAGAGCCAAGATACTATTCCACTTCACGGGAGGAGATCGACTTTATTGTTCAGCATGGGATGGAAATCGTGCCGATTGAGGTGAAGGCAGGGACAGATAAGTCAGCGGCTTCTTTTAAAAATTATATAAAAAAAAGAAATCCAACCCATGCGGTACGTCTATCAAAAAGAGAATATCGAAAAGACGGTGCGATTACCAATATTCCACTTTATCTGGCAGGAAAACTTCCGGTATTTTTAGATTAGTTGCCTGATTGCATTGTCTATTTAGAAAGGCCTTCGGTTATCTGACATCCTGATAACCGGAGGCTTTTTGTGAAAAGTGAGGACTGGAGTATATTCCAGAAGCAAATGAAAATGACTTGTCATTGCCCAAAATACCCCGGGAAGAGACCGTGACAGGAACTCTTCCCGGGGTTTACACATCCAGATCTGAGAGCAATTATTATGATTCCTTTAACTCCGGCAGATATTTCATGATAAATTCCTCCACGGAGGCTGCTCTGGCAGATCCCTTGACCCAGGTCGTAAGAAGATCCAGATCCTGCTCTTCCAGAATTCGTGTGCGTAAATTGTCAGGCACACGGCCAAGATCTTCTAAAATAGAGAGTACATCTTCCGCTTTCCCCTCTGCTTTACTTTCCCGTCTGGTTGCCTGCACGTCATAGTATTCAAAGTGATCAAAAAACATTTTAAAATCCCTCCGTTCAATCTGATCTGTTTGTCTGCTGGTCATAAATCTCCTTTCCGAAGGGAGCAAAGACAAACAGACAGACATTGAAATTAATTTTATTGTACCAGTGAATAAAGTGAAATACAATAAACAGCAAGTCCTTTCTATATCTGTTTTCTCTGTTCCCGTCTGTAAAAATGAATCATTGAAAAATGTGGCCGAACGGCCGGAAACCAAAGGACAAAAAGAATGACTGTCCCGATTTGATAAGGAACAGTATATACCCGGAAGAGGGGAAAAGCAAGAAGAAAACGTCTATTCATAGCATATTCCGATAGTTATGACAGAAAAATAAGGCAGAATCAACGAAAAGGTGAACCTTTTTTCAAGTTCAAACCATCTTTATTTAATAGAAGGGTAAAAGATGGGGAACAGTAGGTTCAAGGAGGAATCAGTATGAAGGAAAAAGTGACATTGAAAATACAGGGGACAGAAATCAGGGAGTTTGAGATGTATCTGTATGAAAGAGAAAATGCAGAGGCGACAATCCGGAAATATATCACGGATTTGAAGTGCTTTTTTTCGTTTCTTGGAGGAGATCAGGAAGTGGACAAGCCGCGTCTTCTTTCTTATAAAGAATGGCTTCTCGAGCATTATGCGGTAAACAGCGTGAATTCCATGCTGGCGGCTCTGAATCAGTTTTTGATATTCTGCGGATACTGCGAGCTTAAAATCCGACGCGTAAAAACACAGAAGAACCTGTTTTTGCAGGAGGAGAAAGAGTTGACCCGGAAAGAATACAAACGCCTGGTGCAGACAGCGAGGGCGGAGGGAAAGGCACAGCTTGCCCTGTGCATCGAAACCATCGCTGTCACCGGAATCCGGGTCAGCGAACTGAAGTATTTTACGGTGGAACAGGTGAAAAAGGGGAGAATCGAGGTACACAACAAAGGAAAATACCGGAGAATCTTCCTGACGGGAAGCATCCGTAAAAAACTGCTGATATATGCGGCAGCGCGGAAAATCCGGTCAGGATGTATTTTCGTGACGAAAAACGGAAAGCCAAAAGACAGGAGCAATCTCTGGAGCGAGATGAAAGCGTTGAAAGAAAAGGCGGGAGTCAGCGGCGAGAAAATCTTTCCGCACAATCTCCGCCACCTGTTTGCAAGAGTCTACTATCAGACAACCAAAGACCTTACAGGACTTGCGGATGTCCTCGGACACAGCAGCCTGAACGTGACAAGAATCTATACCTCCAATACAGGAGAACTCTATCAAAGACAGCTCGATCGCATGACCGTCTTGCAGATTTAAGAGGGAAAAGGGGAAAATAAAAAACACCACATAATATCAATTATGTGGTAATGCAAAGTCGGCCTATCTCATCTAGTCACCAGTTTTTAGTTTTCTACCCTATTTTATAGCAAAAAACGTACTGCGTCAATGCAGCGACGGAAGATTTCACAATTTTATGCATCAAAATAACACCCGCCTTTTACATATCATTTGAAAAATCGACGGGACACCGAAAAACAGGACTTCACTTTTTAATTAAGGAAAAGCCATGTACCACATAATTGATATTATGTGGTTGTTTGCGTTCTATGGAATGAGGCAGAGGAAAGATATGGAAAATAGATGCAGTAGCCTGAAACGGGGAGACATCATAATCTCGCCCCAGAGGATGAAATTTATAAACCATGGAATTCTGTTTGTAACGGAGGAAGGAAAGTCCGACAGCCTGGATGAAGACCGGATCCTGCTGGCCTGTATTGAGCAGAGCGGGAAGGACGGCACAATCCGGACCCGGCTTCCCGTGGAAGAGGTTACGTCTGATACGGAAGGACGCTTTTTCCTCGGCACGATTTACGGTACACGGTGCGAAATCCAGACGAACCGGATGGGCGCCACGGCGGGGGAACTGCTGATGGAAATTGTCCGGCATTATCCCTGGCTCTGGATCGGGGATCATGAGTGCCTGGACTCCGGGGACAGGAAGAAATGGCAGGAATTACAGAATATGGTGGAACAAATGCGTGCCTGCAGTATTTTGCTTGACTGAGGGGAGATTTGTTTCGATTAAGAAAGAAAAGAAGGGGGAAGGAAATTGAAACTGATGGATCAGGCAATAGAAAAGAAAGCGGAAGCTAAAGGAGGAGACCATGAAAAGTAAAAGAAGGAAGAGAGTCATAGCAAGCGTGCTTTGCATGGTTTTGATGCTGAGCACGGGAATGTCCACACTTGCGGAAGCAGATGCAGGAACAGTACCTGCAGTGGAAGAGACAACAGCACAGGAGACGAAAAGCACTTCGACGGATGCGCAGACTGCGGAAACGGAAACACAAACCCAAACGGAGACCGAGACCCAGACAGAAACGAAGCAGACCGAAGAAGCAGCGCAGACACAGCCGGAAGAAACGACAGCCGCTCAGCCGACAGAGGAAGCTTCCGGCGGAGAGACAACACAGACAGAGACAGATCAGACTGCACAGAATACGCAGGATCAGACTACATCTGCGGAAACTTCCGGGACAGAAACACAGAATGAGGCAGTAGAGACACAGTCGGAAGAGACTGAAACAACAACGCCGGCAGAGGAAACTCAGGAAACGAAGGAAGAGGCAAGTGTTTCTCCTGCATTTTCAGTTTCCGTTGAGGCAGAGGATAAAAGCGCAACAGTATATATTAGTGCAGAAGAAGGAGTTTTCCCAGAAGGCACAACGGTTACAGCTAAAAGAATAGATGGAACTGCAAAAGAGTATGAGCAGGTAGAAAAAAGTCTGAATAGTGAAATTGCCAAGAGTAACAAGGATGTTCTTGATTTTGTGGCCTATGATATTACATTCCATGATGTAGAAGGAAATGAGATTGAGCCGGAAGGAGAAGTTCAGGTTTCTATTGAGTTTCATAATATGGAGCTTGGCGGAGCATCGAAAGAAGACAGTACAGTAAGTGTGATCCATGTTAAGGACGATTTCAGTACGGAGACTGTCCAGAGTGATGTCGATCTTACAGGTGAACAGCTTAAGCAGATAGAGTTTAAAGCAGAGAAATTCTCGATTTACGCAGTTACGGTAAACGGAATTGTAGAAAGATATCGTAACGAAATTCAAGTTGGAGACTATGCGAATATTGAATTCTGGGATAAAGAAATAGATGGTGGAACCCAAAAAATAAACTTTAACGAGGCTTATCAATTAGATCAGGACGATATAGGAGTGTCCATTCAGGTAATTATCAATGGAGGTAAGAAATTTGATAAAAAATATAAAATAACGAGTCCGAATAGTAATGAGTTTGGAAACGATCAAATTAATATGCAGACAACAGTACAGCCAGGAGAGGGTTACTGGCTTGCACAAGCATGTAGATGGCAAAAGGCAAATGAAAACGAATATTCAATTTTTGGAGGCAGTGGCAGCACCGGGCCTAATAAAGCGGGAGATAAGAAACAATGGAATATTTTGACCATTTATCTTACTACAGATAATCCAAATAAATCATGTACTTCGGAAGTTGAAGGAGAAAATGGAACTAAAGATATTTTAGTCGATTTATATAACTATAATACTGACATTTATAATGAATATGTTGGTTTGGATAGTGACAGTCTTTTGTTGAGGAGTGCATGGGGAAATTATAAAGCAGATTATTATGAGAACATTGGCGGAGCTTGGAATATTTCATGCGGAAAGACGGGAATTTGCTATGGGCTGGCATCAATGACAAATGAGAATATAAAGTTTGCTAAAAAAGCAGCATTTTTTGACACGGCATTTGATACGGCAAAGGCGACAAGAGATATAGGCACGAAATATTCAGATGTGAATTTTAAATTCCTCTATAATGAGGATACGAATGAGTATTCCTATAACAGTGAAGAAAATCATGTACATTTTGATAAGTCAACGAAAACAATTACACAATATAGCGGTTCAGGGCCAAAAACATTGTCGGATGGAACGGACTTTCAGAAAAGTGGATTTTTCCCATTTACTGATGAAAATGATAATATGACGGACTATGGTTTTGGCATGAGGATGGATGTTGATTTTCTTCTAAATGAAAATGGAACTTTAGATGGAAACGAGAATGGAGAGGCAATGCAATTCAGCTTTTCCGGAGATGATGATGTTTGGGTTTTCATTGATGGTCAGCTTGCGCTTGATTTAGGCGGTCTTCATTCACGCAGAGGCGGAACGATTGATTTCAAGACGGGTACAGTAACCTATGATCAGGTTCAAAACGAAGATGGACAATATGTGTCGCCAACTCCGGTGGATGGATCCGGATCATGTCCAGATACAGAGTTTTTACATGATTTAGAACCTGGCACACATACCCTTACGATGTACTATCTTGAACGAGGCGGAAATGATTCAAATTGCGAGATCAAGTTTAACCTTCTGGTAGTAAACAGACAAGGAACATTGAAATTTCAGAAGCAAGATGAAAATGGAACGGCACTTGAAGGTGCGTTATTTGGATTGTATGAAACTACGGACGATATCGAAAACGAAAATCCAATCCAGGAAGCCCGGTCAGATGCCAGTGGAAACGTGACATTTGATATCAGTAATTTACAGCAAGGTACTACCTATTACCTGAAGGAGATTGCTGCGCCATTTGGATATACCGCTGACAGCAAGACCTATACAGTCACTGTGAAAGAGGAACAAGACGGTACGAATATTACCGTTACAGGTACCATTCAATATGGAGATAAAACAGTCACAGTAATTAAAAATGAGAAACAGACTACAGGAGGCGGAACGACCACTGTTACAGTAACAAAAGAATGGGGAGAAGGGGTCACGGATGAACAAAAGGTTCCTGTAACCGTCACATTAAAAGGCGATAATAATCCTGTCCCTGCAGAAAATGGCATAAAGAATCCAGTCACATTAAATAAGCCTGAGTGGACTTATACATGGGAAAATTTGCCAGGAAGTATTGACTATACGGTGGAAGAAGCACCGGTAGCTGGGTTTAATGTTGATTATTCTACAGATACTACTTATGATTTAAACGATGATTTTCAAAAGTTTTCACCGGAGAGTACAAAAGAATATTCATTGGGAGGAAACGGAATTATCCTCATTAAAAAAGGAAATCAGGGATATATCTGGACAGATAAACCGATATCTACTCAAGATCAGACCGCAATTAGTGATGCTTTAAAAGAGTTATCACAGACTTCAAACGTGCTAAATGGAATTGGCCCTGCACTTACTGATCCAAAATTTGGTTATGGGGACTGTGAGTTTGATGGTGGCTTGAAGTTTGAATACAACGAAGAAAAAGGAACCGTTCAATTCACAGTAGGAACAAGTTCTGGTAAATCATTATTCTGGGCAGGAACCTACAATGAAACAAGAACCATCACGATTACAAACAATAAAGATGATAGTACCAATATTCCAGTAGAAAAAAATTGGGGTAACTCAGTTGGAAATACTGAAAAACAAAGTGTAAAAATTGGATTATTTAATGGCGATAGATTAGTAAAGGAAGTTATCCTTACAGATACCACTGAGTGGAAAGGAGTATTTAATGACGTTCCATACTGGGATGATAATGGTGCAAAAATCCAATATACTGTGAAGGAAATTTCAATAGGAGATACTGCTGTAGAAGATACCGACTTTCAGGTTACCGTGACAGAAAATCCAGATGGAAGTTTTACTGTGACGAATGAAAAACTGAAGCCATGGCAAATTCTGAAAGTAAGCGCATCAGATAACACAACACCATTGAAAGACGCAATCTTTAAGTTGGAGAAAGGTGGACCAAACAGCGCCACATACTATGGGAAAACAGGAGAGGATGGAATCGTAGTTTGGTATACCGATAAAGATTGCACGGAAGCAAATAAACTAGAAGGAGCAATCCCAATAGGAAACTACCAGTTAAGTGAAATTCAGGCACCAAGCGGATATACAGTATCAAGTATCACTTGGACAGTTGAGGTAGCATCGGGAGGAGTAACAATCACAGAACAGGATGGTGACGAGCTTGATGGAAAAGAGATAGGCGGAGTACAGACATTTACAATAGCAAATGAAGCCGTTTATTCCCTTCCATCATCCGGTGGCCCAGGCATCTTCTGGTATACGATCAGCGGAGCACTGTTATTAATGGCAGGGACGTTGATTTTATATAACCTTAAAAAGGGGGAGGTGCTGAAAAAGTAGGAGTATAAATAACCATTCAGCATATCCGCCACAGCAGAAAAGAACGGCAGAATTTTTAAGGCGGAAGCTGAAAAACAACAAAAAGAATCAAAGAAAAGGAGAGAATTATGAGGAAATTAAGAAAAGTAATGGCCTTGTTATTAACATTGGCTATGGTAATGGGATTGTCACTGACAGCGTTTGCGGCTCCAAAAAATTCGGCTACAATTACGGTAGAGAATGCTGATAATGCAACATTAAGTATGGTACAGGTTATTAAAGCAGATCCAAAAACTGAGACTGGATGGGCTTTTGTAGGAAATGCTGCTACGGCTTATAAGACAGCTTTTGGCGTGGAAAATGATCAAGATGCAATATGGATGCTGATTGGTGCAAAAAATAACGAGATAGAGTTACCGAGAGAGCTTACGCCTGCAAGCGCTGCACAGATTAATCAGGCATTAAATTTGGTAAGTGATGAATTTAAAACTTTTACTAATGGAAGCGCAGTATATGAAGCAGGTGTATATGTAATTAATGCAGTAGAAAAAGACTATACATATAACAAAATGGCTGCTTATGTAGGATTTGGCGAAATTAAAGATGACGAGGGAACGGTTATTAATGGATATCCATCTCTGATAGATGCAGTTTTAGAGGCTAAAAAGTCACCAATTACTATTAAAAAGGATGTTGATGATAACGACGGCTACTATGCAATTGGTCAAATATTAACATATACTTTGGAAACATATGTACCATATGCAAAACCTGATGAAACAAATTTCAAGTTTATGGTTACGGATGATTTGTTTAATGCTCAATATTATTTAACAGGAGAGAAAAGTATTGCTAAGATAGAGTTGGAAGGTGAGACGGAGCCAATAGGTGGTGCCAGCGAATTTAAATTGAGAGATCCGCAAGGAGAGGACTTCTTTACAAAGGGCTTTACGATTGATTTATCCAAATTGATAGATAAGAGTAATAGTAATGCAGGTAAAAAAGTTACGATAACATACACAGTTAAGGTTACTGGTGAATACGGTACGAATGATATATGGAATAATGCTATAGCTCATGTAGGGGAAGAGGAAACTGATAGTGAACAAGTTCGGCTTCATACAGGAAATATTATCTTAACAAAATATAACGAAGAGGAAACAGAAAAACTTGCAGGTGCTGGATTTGAAGTACGGAAAAAGTTGAATAATGGTAATTATTCAGAACCATTAAAATTTAAAGAAATCATTAGGGGAATATATCAATACGCGCCTGATGATCCGAATGCAGTCACAGAAATATTTACAGGTGATCAAAATCAGCCAGGTGGAGCTTTAAGCATAGAGAAGGGCGAATTAATCATAACTGGTATTGATGCAGGGGAATATCAATTTATCGAAAAAACAGCCCCTAAGGGATATTCGATTAATAGTACTCCGGTAACGGCAGTTTTAGATGAAGATTCAGATAAGAATTTCCGTGAGAGAGGAATATCAAAAACATATGTTGAATTTGTTTCTATGACTGACACCAAACTCGCGGAGCTTCCAGGAACAGGTGGTATCGGTACCACCATCTTCACCATCGACGGATGTGTCATCATGATCGCTGCTGCCGGCCTGTACTTCGCAAGCCGCAGAAAACACGGTGAAAACTAAATTTCAGTTTTGATTCCTGACTGCCAGTAGCAGGAAAATCAAACATCAAAAACTTCACTACATACGGCAAAAAGCCCGGGAGCGGGGAATTTCATCCCCGCCCCGGCGGCCCTGCCGGATACTTTCTTTCTTCTATATGAAGAAGAAAGCAAATGATAACAAACTACAACAACAAGGAGAGCCCGGATGAAACGAAAACGACTGATTTTGACGATTGCAATGATTCTGTTATTTTTAGCTGGTCTGTCCTTGCTGCTGTATCCTTTTGTGGCAAACCAGTGGAACAATTACCGGCAGCAGAGGCTCATCAGCAGTTATGAGGACACGGTCGCCCGGAAAGAGGAGGCCGGAGAGATTGACTACGATGCTGAGTGGGCGAAAGCGCAGGCTTACAATGAGGCCCTGCTTCCATCCATCCTTCCGGATTCTTTTGCGGTAGCGGAAGCGTCCGATGAACCGGACGAGGAATACATGTCCTGTCTGAATATTACAGGGGACGGCATGATGGGAATGGTGGAGATCCCGAAGATCGATGTGAATCTTCCGATCTACCACACCACATCGGAGGAAGTACTGGAAAAGGCGGCGGGCCATCTGGAAGGGAGTTCCCTTCCGGTCGGCGGGGAGAGTACCCACGCCGTAATCTCGGCCCACCGGGGACTACCGAGTGCATCCCTGTTCACCGATCTGGACCAGCTGGAGGAAGGAGACCATTTCCTGATCCATGTGCTGGATGACACCCTCTGCTATGAGGTGGATCAGATCCTGGTGGTGGAGCCGAAGGAAACCGAAAGCCTTGCGGTAGAAGAAGGAGAAGATCTAGTGACACTGCTCACCTGTACCCCGTACGGGGTCAACAGTGACCGTCTTCTGGTGCGGGGACACCGTGTGCCGTATGTGCCGGAAGAGGTAGAAGAGGAACAGGCAAACGCCCTGTTCGGAACCAGCCTTCATACCAATTACCTGCTCTGGGTAGCTGCGGGGCTTGCTGTAACGGCTGCCTTTATCGGATACCTTTCCTACCGGGAACGGAAGAGACAGGGAAAGAAAAGCAGCAGTAAAAGACATCAGGGGAGGGACTAGAGGATGAAGAAAAAGATTCCCGGCATCCTGTTCGGCCTGATGTTCCTCATTGGCTTTGGCATTCTGGTCTACCCTACCGTGGCGGACCAGTGGAATACCTACCGGCAGAACCGTCTTATTTCTTCCTATGAAGATACGGTGGAAGAGATGGAGCCGGAAGATTTTACAAGAGAATGGGAGGCAGCCCGAAGCTTCAACGCCACGATTCCTCAGAATAATGTCTACGGAGATGTGTTCGGGGAAGACGGAAAGGAAGCGGAAAATACTGCTTACTGGCAGGTGTTAAATATCGCGGGAGACGGAGTGATGGGATATCTCTCCATCCCGAAAATTGATGTGAAACTGTCAATTTATCACGGTACCTCCGACGAGGTCCTGCAGACGGGCATCGGCCATCTGGACGGGACGGCCCTTCCGATCGGAGGGGAGAGCACCCACAGCGTGCTGGCGGCCCACCGGGGACTGCCAAGTGCAAGGCTCTTTACTGACGTGGATCAGTTACAGGAGGGAGATAAATTTTACATCCATGTGCTGGATGAAGTTCTGGCATACCAGGTGGACCAGATCCTGGATATGGTAGACAAAGACGACCATGAAACACTGGAGGCAGCCCTCCAGACAGAAGAAGGAAAAGACTATGTAACCTTATTTACCTGTACTCCATACGGCGTCAATTCCCACCGGCTGTTAGTCCGGGGCGTGAGAGTGCCGTACAACGGGGAGGAAGATGTGGAACCTACGGCAGCAGAATCCATGCTGCAGTCCATACAGGATTACTATATGTTGTATCTGATTCTGGGTCTTGCGGTGACTTTCCTTGTCATCCTGCTTTTGCGGTTTTTGATGAAACCGAAACGGCAGGGAAAGGAAAAGAAGCAGGAGTAACCGGATCAGAACGAAGCAAGAAGAGATCAGAGGAGGGTAACGATTGAAGATGAGAAAACGAATCAGACAGGGAGGAGCAGTCATGCTGGCTCTGGCGCTGGCATGGCAGACAGGGCTGGTTTCCCACGTTACGGCGGCGACGGCAGTTGAGACCGGCCGGGAATGTTCGGTGACAGTGGAGCTGGATGGAAGCAGTGAAGAACTGAAAAGCTTATCCATTCCGGTGAAGCTGTACCGGGTGGCGGAAGTCAGCGAAAGTGGAAATTATACGATGCTGCCGGGCTATGAAAGCCTGAAGCTTTCTGAGGTGGACAGTGACACGTCCGCTCAGGAATGGGAAGAAAAAGCGAAAACAGCATCCGATCTTGTCAAGGAGCAGACCCCGGAAGCAAATGCAGAGCTTACCGTAACCGGAGGAACCGGGACAGAGGACGGCCTGCCGACGGGCATGTATCTGGTGGAGGCAGAAGAAGTACAGTCTCTGGAATACACTTATACGTTCAGCCCGTTTCTGTTGTCCCTGCCAAACAATTACTATGGATCCGGCGGATCGGATGACTGGGTATATGATGTGACTACCGGATTGAAACCGGATCAGGAAGAGCGGCTGGGAGATCTGGAGATTGAGAAAACGCTGACATCCTACAATGCAACAGTCGGCGGAGCGACCTTTGTCTTTTCCGTGGAAGCGGTAAAAGAGGACGAAGTGGTGTACAGCGATGTGGTTTCCGTGGCATTTGACCGGGCAGGCACCAGACAGATCCTGGTGGAAGACATTCCGGCAGGCTCCGAAGTAACGGTAACCGAGGTCTACAGCGGATCCAGCTATGAGAACACCGGCGCAGCATCACAGACCGTGGAAATCCTGGCGGACGGAACAGCCGGTTCTCCGGTACAGGTTTCCTTTACCAATACATATGACCATGGACTGAACGGCGGCTCCGGCGTAGTAAACCACTTTGATTACACGGAAGAGGAAGGCGCACGGGAGACCGGACAGAGCGGCTCCGGCACCTGGGAATGGAACCAGCTGCGTGACAACACGGCGGCAGAGGAATAAAGGGGGAGACGAGATGAGAAAAGGATGGAGTAAAAAGACCATAGGTCTGGCTGCCGCGGCCTGTATTCTTGCAGCAGGAGCCACAGCAGGCAGCGCCATGGCATATTTCACCACCTATGCGGAAGCGGAGGGAAGCCAGACATTAAGTCTTGGCATGACCACCACCATTCCGGGTGAGGAAGTATCCGACTGGACGAAGCACATCCGTGTGCAGAATACCGGAGACTATTCCTGCTATGTGCGGGTGAAAGTCTTTGCGGGAAGCCAGCTGGAAGGAAGGCTTAGCTTTTCCGATGAAAGCGGAAAATGGACGCCGGGAGCAGATGATTATTATTACTACAGTGACGTTGTAGCGCCGGGCGCGTCCTCCGATGAGATGCAGATCAGGATCGACAGCACCGGACTGGCTCAGGATTTTAACGTGATTGTGGTTCAGGAATGTACGCCGGTTCTGTATGATGAGAATGGTAATCCGTATGCTGACTGGAATGCGGTAGCGGATTCCACAGAATCATCCTATACCGAGGCTGACGGGGAGGTGGCTGAATGATGAAAAAGAAAAACAACAAGCACACGTTCCCGATTGTGCCGGCAGCACTGATCGGCGCGTCTGCCCTGCTTTTAATCGGAAGTACGGTTGGAAGCACCCGGGCAGCCCTGACTTATTACAGTGAAAACTACGGTGCCCGGATTCAGGTATCACGAATCGGCGTGACGTTAAAGGAAAACGGAAATGCCATCAGTAGCCGGGATTACACCGAGGACAGCCGGTGGAGCGAGACGAAAGGAACCTTGCTGGAAGGTCTTCTGGAAGAAGGGGAAACCATTCAGCCGGGAAAGGCGTATGACGAGACATTATCCGTCAGCAACAGCGGGTCTATTGATTCTTTTGTCCGGGTCGTGCTCAAAAAGAGCTGGGCGGGTCCGGAAGGAGAGAAAGATACGACCTTGTCACCGGATCTCATTGATCTGAATCTGACGGAAGGAAGCGGCTGGGTGATCGATGAATCAGCCTCTACTGCAGAGCGGACGGTTCTGTATTATACAAAGGCGCTGGCGCCGGGTGAGAGTACTCCGGCCCTGTCCGACACCCTGCGGATTGATCCTGCGGTTCTGACCAAGGTAACCGAGACGGTGACGGAAGATGAAAATGGATACAAGACGATTGAGACGTCCTATGATTATGACGGCTATCAGTTCCGGATTGAAGCAGAGGCGGACGCAGTCCAGACCCACAATGCGGAAGACGCCATCAAGAGTGCATGGGGCGTGGATGTGACGGCTTCCGAAGACGGGACCGGCATCAGTCTGGAATAGAGGGGGTACAACATTATGAGAAAGAAAATGTGTAGCCTGATCCTGGCATCGGCCTGCAGCGCAGCCCTTGTGGTTCCGGCCTGGTGTATGGGACCGGTCCATGCGGAAGAGCTGACAGGAAGCCGGAACTGGCTGGTGGAGTTTGACGGGGAGGAAATGCAGAGTAATTTCAGCTCCGACGAGATGGCAGAGGAGATTTACGGAATCCTGCCGGGAGATACCATGGACCTGCAGGTGGCGATTAAAAATTCCGGTGAAGAGGCGATGGACTGGTATCTTTCCAATGAAATTCTGCAGAGCCTGGAAGAAGGAAGTGAAGCCGAGGGAGGTGCCTACACCTACCGGCTTGTCTATACAGATGACGCAGGGGAGGAGACCATCCTTTATGACAGCAACACCGTAGGAGGAGAAGGAGCATCTCAGTCCGGAGAAGGACTTCATCAGGCAACGGACGCTCTGGAAGACTTCCTGTATCTGGACCAGCTGGCTCCGGGAGCGGACGGAGAAGTGAACTTAAGTGTTACTCTGGACGGCGAGACGCAGGGAAACGGCTATCAGAACACACTGGCAGCCCTGCAGATGAATTTCGCGGCAGAGACGGCAGCGCCGGAGACCATTACTCGGAAAGGCGAGAACCAGATCGTTGAGCGAACCGAGCGGGGCGAGAATACCGTGACGACAGTATATGAGACACAGCACCAGACGCCGAAGACCGGCGATACCGCACCGCTGCTTATTCTGAGCGCGTTGATGCTGTTCAGCGGAATCGTTCTTCTGGTATTTGCGGTTCTTTACTTCAAGAAACACCGCCGGAGCGGGGAAGGAGGGCTTCAGTCATGAGAAAGATCAAAAAAGTGATGCAGTCCTTGATTGCGGCGGCAGCCCTTCTGGGGATGACAGCCCTTCCGGTATCCGCGGCGGATAATTATACTTATACCGTGACTTTTTACGCGGGAAATCAGGGAACCTTTGCAAGCGCATCAGGCCTGACCGTAGCAGGACAGGGAAATGTTTCCATCCAGAATACCGGAGACCGGATCACGGTCAGCGGCCTGCAGACCGGCGATACCGTTTCCTTTGATATCCAGCAGGGAGCAGTCCGGCCTGGAGATGACAGCCGGTATTATGTACAGGGCGTACGTCCGAGTGCGCGGGACAATGACACGGCAAGTCTGGCACCGTCTGCATTCCGGGTAACCGAGGATGCCGACTACGTGGTAGCATACGGAATCCAGGGAGACCAGGTGGCTTACACGGTCAATTACGAAGATGAAGACGGCAATACTTTGGCGCCGTCCCAGACATATTATGGAAATGTAGGAGATAAGCCGGTGGTAGCCTATCTCTATATCGAGAACTATCTTCCGGAGGCTCTGGCACTGACCAAGACGCTGTCCGCAGATGCATCGGAGAATGTCTTTACGTTTGTATATCAGGATGCATCTCCGGAAGTCATTACGGAACCGGGTGACATCGTGACGATCACGACTGTAATTCCGGGTACGAATACGGTACAGACGATTCAGGTTCCGGCTCAGGCAGCCGGTGTGGCAGGAGCTGCAGGTGCAGGAGCGGGAACGACAGCAGGAGGAGCCGGAACTGCCGGTGGTACGGGGACGGCCGGTACAGCCGGAACGACGGGCGGCACCGGAACAGCAGCCGGAGGTGCAGGCACAGCCGTAACAGATGCGCAGGCACAGGGAGGAACCCAGGAAGCTGGAGAAAATGCAGACGGCCAGGGAGAAACCATCAATCCGGACGAGACCCCGCAGGGTGTTGTAGATCTGGATGAAGACGAGACTCCGACAGGGGACGGCTCTGACGTAGTGGAGGAGACCGGAAAAGACGGACTTCCGCTGGCAGCCGGCATCGGAATCGGTGTGGCAGGTCTTGCGGCACTCTGTGTGATCCTTGCACTGATACGGAAGTTCCGCAGATAACCGGATCAGACAGCGAAAGGACGGACAGGATTGAAAAACAAAGAGAAAAGAAAAACTCACCCAGTGGCTGCATTTTGCAGTGCACTGGGTACGGTTTTGCTGATTCTGGTAGTTGTGGCCGCAGCCCCGGCGGCAGTGCCCCGGGCCTTCGGGCTTCAGGTTTATGAGGTCATCAGCGGCAGCATGGCGCCGGAGATTCCGACCGGCAGCCTGGTGTATGTAAGAAAAGCCAAAGCTGAGCAGATACAGGCGGAAGATGTAATCGCCTACGATGGAGGAGGCGGTGCGCTGATCACCCACCGGGTAGTAGAAAACCGGACTCTGATGGGAGAGTTTGTGACAAAAGGGGACGCCAATGAAAAGGAAGATCCGAATCCGGTGTCCTATGACCAGCTGAGAGGAAAGGTCGTGTGTTCCATTCCGTATCTGGGATGGATTGCAGGACTGCTCTCCGAGACAACCGGGAAACTGGCAGCTGCAGGAATGATTGCAGCGGCGGTTCTTCTGCATGTGGCGGCAGGCATTATGTTCAGGAAAACAGAATCGTAAAAGAGGACGGAAGTTTCCGTAAAGAAAAACAGGATGTACATTCATGGAGATATGAAAGGTACATCCTGTTTTTGATTATGCTTCTTTTAAATCAGGCAGATATTTCTCTGTGAATTCCTCTACAGAGGAAGCTCTGGCAGCACCCCGGATCCATTGATCCAGACATTCCATATCTGTTTCGTCCATGATCCGTTCACGAAGTGCCTCCGGGACCGCCCCAAGATCAGATAAAAGCAGCAGTATGGAATCGGCTTTACCTCTTGCTTCTCCTTTTGCCCCGGCTTTTGCTCTCTCCGCCTGCACGTCATATGCTTCAAAATGCTCAAACAACATGGTGAAATCCCTCCGTTCAATTTGATCAGTGAAGTCGCCGATTTCCTCTTTCGGAATGTTCAGCCGATGCAGGAATGCCGCAATGATCTTGGCGATCAGTTTTAAAAGAGACTCAGGGGAGTCACGGCTGATCTTCTCCAAATAGTCATCCGGAATTTCTGCGAGTTCGTGAAATTCGGCGGAGCTTCGCAGTTTGTCAATTAACATGATCAAAGACAGTTCATCTTCTTTTTCAATCAACTCCTGATTGGAATAGCGGGAGAGCGGCACGACAAGATACTGAAAGTTTGGAATATACTCTCCCAGAAGATCGGAAAGTGCGGTGCGTTCCTGAAAGTTTTTTGCAGCTGTCCAGTTCCGGTCTCCATCATAGAAGACAATTGGAAGAACAGGAGGATACCGGAAGCCCTTTAAAGCTGTGCATCCGGCCTGTTTTTTCTCGGCCTCTGCGGCATAATCTGTCAGGATCAGGACGATATAGCGCAGAATCCGGAAAGACATATCATAGTCGACCTTGGTCTGATGCTCGATCAGCGTGATCAGATAAAGAGTGTCTATGTCTTCCTGATTTTTCAGATGGATCTTCTTTACCGTATCGGAATCCCGTTCTTCCTGCCATACAGAGATGAAGCGATCTGTGACGTCCTCAATATCTTCCGGCTGGACATCTTTTAGAAGTTCGATATCCGTATATCCGCGAAGAAACTGAGCGCAGAGGATGGGATCACCGAAGATCAGCTTGGCACCGCTGTCTTTGACTTTTTTGTTTTGTGTACTGGTTTTTGTTTTGTGACTGTTCGTCTTCGTCATAAGGACTCCTTTCCGAAAGGGAGCAAAGACAAACAGCCAGACACTGAAATTACTTTTATTGTACCAGTGAATGATGTGAAATACAATAAATGCTCAGTTCTTTCCCGTTGATTTCTTTGTTCCCCGTCTGTAAAAATAAAATATTGAAATGTGTGGCCGAATGGCCGGAATCATGCATCAGCGGGAAAAGATTCCCGAAGGGACAAAAGAATGC
Source organism: Drancourtella sp. An57 (assembly GCF_002161525.1). Lineage (NCBI taxonomy): Bacteria > Bacillati > Bacillota > Clostridia > Eubacteriales > Oscillospiraceae > Drancourtella > Drancourtella sp. An57. The sequence continues at coordinate 1,000 of NZ_NFHY01000027.1, read as the reverse complement.
TGTCCCGATTTGATGTAAGGCCAGTATATACCCGCAGTAAAAAAATAACAAGAGAAAAAATGGGCGGAATTCTGATATAATGAGAGCAGGATCAAAAGCAGAAGGAGGCAAGATACATGGGAAACAAAAGCTTTGACAAGGTAGAAAAGAATTTGAAGGAGAGAGGATATCAGGTACGGTGCTTTGACACGGCGCAGGAGGCAGCCCGGTATCTGGATGAGCAGATTGATGGCCGGACAGTTGGCATCGGGGGATCCGTGACAATGGATCAGATAGGAATTTATCCGATGCTGGAAAAGCACAACACGGTCTACTGGCATCTGCGGATGCCGCAGGGCATGACTGATGCGGAAGTGCGTGCAAAAGAAAATGCTGCGGAAATCTACCTCTCTTCGGTGAACGGACTTGCCGAGACAGGCGAGATGATCAACATTGACGGACGATGCAACCGGGTGGCGTCCATTTTCTACGGTCATGAGAAGGTGTATCTGGTGATCGGGGAAAACAAGCTGGAGAAAGACTATGACAGCGCGCTGTACCGGGCACGGAATGTGGCGGCTCCGCGCAATGCAAGAAGAGTCGGAGCCAATACTCCTTGTGCAGTAAACATGGACCGCTGTTATGACTGCAGCAGTCCGGACCGGATCTGCCGGGGGCTGTCTGTTTTGTGGGGAAAACCGATAGGAAGCGAGTTTGAAATCCTGCTGATTCATGAGGAACTGGGCTATTAATGTCCGGGAACAGGCGTATTGTTAGAGTCAGCCTTGCGATTTTCACCTTGCTATGGTTGAAAATAAGATGCTTGAGTTCAGAGCAGTAGTTCATTCGTGCCGAATACGGTTGTGAGCAAGTTTGTTGGTGATACAGCGGTAGTTTTAAACGTAAAGTGAGCCCCTTGTCAAGGACATCCGAAAAATTTTTTGTCTGGATTTTATAACAGCTTAAATGCTGATGGTAACTCGTTGGTTTTAATATATTTATAGTACTCGTTTGGAGACAT
>NZ_NFHY01000026.1:0-27291 GCF_002161525.1 Drancourtella sp. An57 | reverse complement strand
CAAGCCAATGCGGAAAAGCCGTCCTCAGGATTGTCACTCTGAGATGTTTTGTGCTGACAGTTATCAGCGGAACGTGTTATATATTATCATCCAGGCTTGTAAATGTCAACAACTTTTTTCAACTTTTTTGTTTTTTCTCTTTCTTTCTTCCAGGTTACTGTTCTCCCCGTATTCAGGAGCAGAAAGATGCATCTTTTCGCTTCCGAATACGACGGAACACGTAACTGCCGTCTTCACAATCAGTCTTGGCACTCAGCAGAAAGGCCCCGCCATCAGCGGAGCCCCATAAGAATCTTCAATATATAATTATTCTGATACAGGAACCGGAGAAACGCATTCCCGTTAATCTGCGCAAAGATCTCTTCCCCGGCCGGTGTTGTGTACAGGAGCGTAAATACAAGGAACACAATCCAGATAAAAATCAGCGCCATCACAAGTCCAAGGGCTGCTCCGGCAATCCGGTTGATTCCTCCTATGATCGGAAGCCACGAAACTACATCCAGTATATACATAACAATTTTCAGTGCGGCCGATATGACAAAAAAGAGTACGACCGCAGTCAGAATCTGAATAATCAGACGTGTAATCCCTTTTGCGATATAGTCTGCGAAGCTGTCCGCTCCGATCATACTGTAAATTTCTTTATTATTATTTTCCTGCAGATATTCCTTAAATATCTCCGGCACATCGGAATTCTCTATAATCTGTGCCTGTTCCTGTCTGGAAATCTCGCCTCCGGAAAGCTGCTCTGCCAGTGCCGGCAGATCGATATCTGTTCCGTTTTCTATTCCGGCCTGCTCTTCCAGAGCATCCGACATGTTTGTCATCAAGGCACTTTCAAGCCGCTCCTCAATCCAGTCATCCGCCGGGGTGTACTGAATCACGGCATCCGCCGCATACGGCGTGAGTACAACCACCAGAATCCACGCGGCCACCGCCGCAGCCAGTGATACTGCGATGCGCAGTGCCCCTTTGATATATCCCACAATGATTCCTATCGCCAGAATTCCTATCGTTCCATATAATAACCAGTTCATGTTGTTCTCCTATTTTGTCAGGCGTATTGTCCGGGTTCCTTTGTTACTCATCATCAGATATTTATTGATTCCTTTCAGAACAAAGATGTCTCTGATATCCGCCCCCATGCTTCCTTCAAACCGGTGAATTCCACCTTCAGTGAAAATGCTGGCGTTCTCACCGTCAAACAGGATTACCTGTCCGTCATCAATTTTGATGTTACTATAATCACCCTCAAATTCCTTTGATATAATCTCTTTTCCGTTATAATCGTAAAGCCGCAGTTCATATCCGGCCGAATCTGTATCTTTCAGAACAAATGCAAGATATTCTTCATCGTAGGCGATACTTCTGATTTCTTTTTTGATGTCAATCTTCGTACTTTCTTTCGGCTCGGTTCCTTCATAAATCACGAAGCCGCCGTCGCCTACTGCGACCGATTTATCATCGGATACAAAGAATACGCTCGGCATGAGCTGATTCTCATAAGTATCTCCGCCGATTTCATAATTCCCGTCTTCGTGTGTTTTTCCAAAGTCGTAATAAGTAATCCTGGTATCCACCTGACCATTCTGTACCACCAGATAAGAGACAAGAAGTGTCGTTCCGTCAGGCGACAGCGCAATGTCAATCGGATATCCGCTTGCAGAAGACGCAACGCTGTACTCGATCAGTACATTTCCTGATACGTCATAGCACTGAATCATCGGAGTGCTTCCATTTTCAAGCAGAACGGCTGTAACTCCCTGATCTGATACGGACATTTTCTCTATGGGAAATGTCGTACTGATCTGCCCCCGCAGTCCATTTTCTCCGAATACTGCAATATCGTTGCCGCCCTGCTCTGCTACTGCCGCGGAAGTACCGCTGACTTTCATAACCGGTTTCTGAAACTGGACGCTTTCCGTCCAGAGTTCAGCCCCGTCCAGATCGAATAATGCAACACCGTCGGTATCACAGCTCAGTATATTCTCCCCATAACGTATATAAAAGCTGTTTCCCGACTCTGCTTCCTGAATCTGAGACACGACCTCAACCCCTGTATAGGTCTGAAGTGTAATCGTCAGATAGGAGACCGCCACGGCCGCTGTCAGAACTCCCACAATGACCCATCTTCGGATCGCCTTTTTTGTTCTGGCCCTCATAGGCTTTTTCTTCTTTTTTACCGGATGCATTTCTTCCGGATTCTCCGTTTCAATAGAAGGCTGTACCGTCCACATCTCCACCCGGGGCTTTTCGACATACTTCCGGCCGATCCGGACAGCAGTTCCCTCCCCGAAAAGATCCGGGATATCAGCCCTCGGGACCACGTGGAACCTCATTTGCTGCTTATCCTTCATATTGCTTTCCCCTTTGTATTTTATTTATACTGTTCTATTTCTGATTATCATAACATACTTTTTCTTACGGCAACAGTAATTTTTGCCCGATGTATATGAAATCCCCATTCGTAAGACCGTTCATCCGTGCGATTGCGTCTACATAGGAAGTATCTCCATATACTTTCCGGCTGATGGTAGCAAGCGTATCCCCACGCTGCACCACGTAGTACTCTTCCCCTCCGGAAGTCTCCTGTTCCTGTATATCCAGTGTGTCTTCACTGCTGCTCTTAACATCCGTTCCTTCCTCAACCTCTGTTGTCACTTTCTCTCCGGATGCCTGTGCTTCTTCTTCGCCTTCCGCCTTTTCCACGGTTTTTGTAATCTGGTCAAGAGAGGTCTGAACTGCCTTGATCTTATCATAATTATTTACCATTGTCACGCCGATGATCAGAATAACAAGCAAAAGAAATGTGCTTGCCGCATAGAGAAAACGGTTATTCTGCTTCTGGTCCGCCTTCTCCAGTTTTGCTTTCACGATACTGCGAAAATCCTTCGCAGCCCGATCCGCAATAGATTCACTGGGAGTAATCCTGTTTTCTTTCCGTGAGGAAATCATATAATTCTGCATCTCCGGATTTTTTTCATAATAAATATAATGTCCATTGATTTCCATCAGTTCTTCATATTTATAGGCATAAAACTTTTCTTCTCTGTCTTTCGGATCTTTCATAATAAAAACCGTATTCTCTTCACCGAAATACGTTTTATGTATCTTCTCCAGCGCTTCATCCGTGCCCGGCTTTCTGGACGGGTCAATCAGAAACCACCCGACAAGCGACTGATTGCCGAAATATTCCTTACAGTCTTTCATTCCCGCTTCCACGGCAGCTTCCGCGAGATTCAGCTGATTTTCATTTTTTACAATCTCCGATATCCTGACGGCTCCCGATATATATACGCAGTCCTGATCTTCTACCTGTCCTGTTTCTCCGATCAGGAAAGCCCCTTTCGGCTCTTCATCCGTTTTATCGCAAAGCTGGTTCAAGAATGTATCTACATAGTCTTCCACATAAATCTTGGGACTGTCACATACATTCCCTATCTGACGTACATTTTTCGGAAATTGTTTTTCCATATATTCTCACCTCATATTCATATTTTTTCTCATCATATCATAGCGGTAACGCTGATTTTATCGCTTTATGTCAGCGGGTTCCAAGAAAAATACGACACATCCGGCGAAAAAAACGGAAGACTCGTGTCTTTTTGCACAAGTCTTCCGGTATTTTTCATGTATTTTGTTTTCCCAGGGCGTGTTTTGTCAACTTTGCGCCTCTCTTTTACTCTGACCGTCAGATTCTCTTGAACTGTTCCACATTCAGTACGAATACCGTGGCACCGCCGACTTCAACGGTAATCGGGATATAGGAATAACTGATCATAGACAGGTCTCCCTGCGGATATGGTGTCGTTACTTCCACCTGTTTTCTCTTTGCACATTCTTCCTGAAGAATTTCAAAAACTTCTTCCACCTGATCGTCTTCCACACCAAGCATCAATGTTGTATTTCCCCGTCTCAGGAATCCTCCGGTACTGGATAATCTTGTCACGCGGAATTTCTTTTCATTCAGATGCCTGACGGCTTTATTCGTATCATCGTCATGTACAACCGCAAAAATCAACTTCATAAGGAACGCCCCTTTCATTTTTATTTAACAGAATTATACCATATTAGTACGCGAATTACACATAAATTTGATTAAAATTCAAAAATTTACAATCTTTACCCGGCGTACCTTGACATTCTTCTTATTATACCTGATAATTATGGAATACATATACCCCTAACGGTATGAGAAGGAGGCATTACTATGAAACAATGTATTGATTCTCAAAATCTCCACCGCCGTCTCAGGAAAATCATCGGCCAGGTCCAGGCCATCGACCGGATGATTGATGAAGACGTTCCTTGCGAAGACATTCTCTCGCAGATCAATGCTGCTAAATCCGCCCTCCACAAAGCGGGTCAGGTCGTTCTGGAGGGCCATATTCAGCACTGTGTACGCGACGGAATCGAACACGGAGACGCTGATGAAACGATTGCAAAATTTACAAAAGCTGTTGAACGTTTTGCAAACATGATCTGAAAAATAAACCGGTTTTGTCATTTCTCTTCCGATATCTGCTTATATTGTCATTAGAACAGCAAAAGGAGGTATCAAACCTTGATTACAGAAATGACCTGGCCTTTTCATCTTCCGCCGCTTCCCTATCCGTACGATGCGCTGGAGCCGTTTATCGACCGCGAGACGATGTGTCTGCACCATGACAGGCATTTTCGGACTTATGTGGATAATCTGAATGACGCTCTTGTGAATGCTCCCGAGTATCATTCCTGGACACTGACAAAGCTCCTGTCCCGTCTGGAAGATATTCCGGAGCCTCTTCGTACTTCTGTACGCAACAATGGGGGCGGTGTGTACAGCCATGACCTTTACTTTGATCTCATGGCCCCGCCGGGACAGGAGATTGCTCCGGCCATCCTGGAATACTATGACACCGGCCGGCAATTTTTCTCGGACATGAAGACGGCCGCCCTTGGACAGTTCGGATCCGGCTGCGCGTGGCTGGTTATCAGTCCGGACGGCTCTCCCGCCATCATGGCTCTTCCGAATCAGGACAATCCGCTCACACTCGGTTTCTACCCGGTACTCCCTCTGGATGTCTGGGAACATGCATATTATCTGAAATATCATAATCTACGCAGCAGCTATATCGACAACTGGTTCCATATCATCAACTGGGAAGCTGTTTCAGAACGGCTGCTTTCCTTTTTTCTTCCTTGACAACCCATACCCCTATAGGTATAATTTTCTTAAACATATACCTGTATGGGTATAAAGGAAGGAGAAGAATACTTATGAAAACACTGGAACGTATTTTGGAATGGGGCGGAATCAAAAAGGATATCATCTTTCTTTCCATATCACTTGCGGCTCTTCTTGCGAGTCTTTTCGGGATCCGTCCCTTTCCTTTTGATCTGGCATGGATTTCCGTGATCCTGTGCGGAATACCGATCATACTGGAGGCAGTCATCGGTCTTGTGACGGCCTTTGACATCAAGGCCGATGTGCTTGTCTCTATCGCGCTGATTGCTTCCCTGATCATCGGTGAAGACTTTGCGGCCGGCGAGGTGGCCTTCATCATGCAGCTTGGTGCTCTTCTGGAGGATCTTACTGTTTCAAAAGCCCGTGCCGGGATTGAGAAGCTTGTCCATCTCACGCCGCGGACAGCAAGGCGGATTACTTCCGGCGGTGAAGAAATCATCCCTGCAAGCGATGTAATTGCCGGCGATCTGCTGCGCGTTCTTCCGGGCGAGACAATTCCCGTGGACGGCATCATTACATCCGGACAGACTTCCATCAACCAGGCCGTCATGACAGGAGAATCTCTCCCTGTCGACAAAGAGGCCGGCGATGATGTCTCAAGCGGCACTGTCAATCTCTACGGCTCTTTTGATATGAAAGCACTGAGGGTAGGCGAAGACAGCTCTATTCAGAGAATGATCCGCCTTGTACAGTCTGCAGATGCCGGAAAGGCAAAGATTGTCGGAATTGCCGACAGGTGGGCCACCTGGATTGTCATCATTGCTCTTGTGTCGGCTATTCTTACATGGTTTTTCACCGGTGAGATCATCCGCGCCGTAACAATTCTTGTTGTATTCTGCCCGTGCGCCCTTGTTCTTGCCACCCCTACCGCCATTATGGCAGCCATCGGAAACGCAACCAAACATGGATTTCTTGTCCGGGAAGGAGATGCCCTTGAGAGGCTTTCCATGGTAAAAAAGATCGCTTTTGACAAAACCGGAACACTGACCGAGGGAAATCTGCATGTAGAGACCATCCACAGTATTCTTCCAGGACTTTCAGACACGGATCTTTTCCGTCTTACGGCTTCATCCGAGCTTCGCTCCGAGCATCCTCTCGGCAAGGCGGTCGTCTCTGATTTTCAGAAACAGACACAGTCTGCCCCGGCTTCTCCGGAAGAATTTCACATGATTCCCGGACGCGGAGTATCTGCCAAAGTGGGTGGGCACGCCATTCTTGCGGGAAATGAGCAGCTGTTAAAAGAGCATACGGATACATTTTCGGACGAGCTCCCTGCCCGGGCTTCTTCCTGGCTGGATGAGGGATGCACAGTTATTTACGTAGCTGTTGACGGCAAGGCTGCCGGATTTCTCGTTCTTGCCGATACCCTCCGGGAAGACGCTGCCGAAACCATCCGCCAGGTCAAGTCTACCGGCGTATCTCCAGTTCTTCTGACCGGAGACCACCGAAATGCCGCGGCGCACATTGCAGACGTGCTGCACATCGAAGAAGTTTACTCCGGCTGTCTCCCGCAGGAAAAGCTTTCCTGGATTGAACAGTCCCAGAAACGGCAGATACAAGTCTGCATGATCGGGGATGGAATCAATGATGCTCCGTCTCTGAAAAAAGCATTTGTCGGGATTGCGATGGGCGGGGTTGGAAGTGATATCGCTGTGGATGCGGCGGATATCGCGCTCGTTAATGATGACATCCGGGAACTTCCTCATTTGATTGCCTTGTCACGGAAAATGATGTTTACAATCCGCTGCAACCTCACCTTTTCCATGGCACTGAATTTTCTCGCGATCATTCTTGCCATCCTTGGAATTTTAAACCCGGTTGTCGGCGCATTAGTACACAATGCAGGCTCTGTGTTTGTCATCATTCATTCCGCCTTCCTTTTGACTTTCAAAAATCACAGTTTTTTCAAGAAGTGATTACGAATCCTTCACATAATTATTACAGAATTATGATGGAGGTGATATATTTTGAAAGCAAAACCCAAACTACTATCTACATGTCTTTGTATTCTTTTAAGCGGCTGTATGCTGACCGCCTGCTCTGATTCTTCCGGGACGGCTGGGGACGCTGCAGCCGCTTCTGATACTTCTTAAACGGAAGTTGAAAACGAAGGAGTCCTGACACTGGATTCCGAAGATAATATCGACACCGTTTATACGCTGGATTATCAGAATAACATTTCCGATATGATTGAAGAGCAGAAATCCAGCCAGGAGTATACGATCGATGATCCCCTGATTATTGCAGACCCTTATGGCACGAACACGACAGGACTCTATGTTTATTTCACAACCGATGCCGCAACGGAGCTTTCCTACACCGTGTCCGCTGACGGATATGAGGATTTCACCCGGACAGTTTCCGGCGGATACACTACTGTTTACGGATTACTTCAATTCTCTCGAAAATGACGAGGAGGACTTTGACTGGATGCATATCAACTCCCTCAGCCTTATAGGGGACGATTCTCTGATTCTAAGTTCCCGGGAAACATCCAGCATCATCAAGATCAGCGATATTTACGGCAGTCCGACCATGGATTATCTCATCAGTTCCGACCAGTTCTGGGAGGGAACCGGATATGAAGATCTTCTTCTTGAGCAGGTTGGAGACTTTACGCTCCAGGCAGGACAGCACTGCGTGACCTATGAGACTTCCGATGAATTATCCGACGGACAGTATTATCCGACCATGTACAATAACAATAATGCTACAATCAGCACCCGTGACTACGACTATGACAGTGATGAAAATTATGACGGCACCTATTCCGGAACCGAAGGGGATGAGTCCTATTATTATAAATATCTTGTCGATGAAACTGCCGGAACCTTTACGCTTGTTGACAGCGTCCCTGTCACCTATTCCGGCTACGTCAGCTCCGTACAGCAGGTTGGTGACAATCTTCTGACGGACAGTGGAAGCGCCTTTGAGGCAAATGAATTTGATCAGGACCACAACCTGATCCAGACCTTAACGGGAAGTGGAGCTACCTGGTGGTACCGTGTCTTTAAATACGACTACAGCGGCTACTGGTTCGCATAACAATCCCGCAAATGCAGACAAAAGGGCCCTCCCGCCATGCGGGAAAGCCCCTATTATTTTCTCTATTTCTCTACGAACGTTTTTACTTTCTTATAGATGCTTTCGCCGTCCAGTTCGTATTTTTTGATCAGTTCGACTGCCGGTCCGGATTCTCCGAAGACATCGTTGACACCGATTTTCATGACCTTTGCACATGCTGTCTCAGCTACTACGTCGCAGACAGCGCTACCAAGTCCGCCGATGACAGAGTGTTCTTCCACTGTCACGATCTTTCCGGTCTTTTCAGCTGCTTTTAAAACAGCTTCCTTATCCAGTGGTTTGATGGTGTGCATATTGATGACTTCTGCCTGGATTCCATCTTCTGCAAGCTTTTCTGCCGCTACCAGAGCCTCATTTACTTCAAGTCCTGCTGCGATGATTGCCACGTCGCTTCCTTCGCGCAGAGTGATAGCTTTTCCAAGTTCAAATTTGTAGTCCGGATTGTCATTGATCACCGGCACTGCCAGACGTCCGAAACGCAGATAAACCGGTCCCTCATGCTCGTATGCCGCTTTTACTGCCGCCTTTGCTTCTACATCATCAGAAGGCACAATCACGGTCATTCCCGGAATCGTTCTCATCAGGGCGATGTCCTCGTTGCACTGATGGGTTGCTCCGTCTTCTCCTACGGAGATACCCGCATGGGTTGCACCGATCTTGACGTTGAGCTTCGGATATCCGATGGAGTTTCTCACCTGTTCAAATGCACGTCCTGCCGCAAACATGGCGAAAGAACTTGCAAACGGAACCTTTCCTGTCGCTGCAAGACCCGCCGCAACTCCCATCATATTTCCCTCTGCGATTCCGCAGTCAATGTGGCGCTCCGGAAATGCCTTCTTAAAGGTTCCTGTCTTTGTCGCGCCGGCAAGGTCCGCATCCAGTACAATCACGTCTTCATGCTCTTTTCCAAGTTCTACCAAAGCATTACCGTAGCTTTCCCGTGTTGCGATTTTCTTTACTTCTGACATAATGCTTCACCTGCTTTCTCTAATTCTTCCATTGCGACTTTATACTGCTCTTCATTCGGAGCGGAGCCGTGCCAGGATACCTGGTTCTCCATATAGGAAACTCCTTTTCCCTTAACTGTCTTTGCGATGATTGCTGTCGGCATTCCCTTAGTCTCTTTTGCTTCTTTGAATGCTGCTCTTAACGAATCAAAATCATGCCCGTCCACATTGATCACATGGAAATTAAAGGCCTCAAATTTCTTGTCAATCGGGTATGGAGAGTTGACTTCCTCGATTGTTCCGTCGATCTGAAGGTTGTTGTTATCCACGATCACAACAAGATTGTCAAGCTTTCTGTGACCTGCAAGCATAGATGCCTCCCACACCTGTCCTTCCTGAATCTCTCCGTCTCCGACCAGTGTGTATACACGGTAGTCATCTCCGGATAATTTCGCGGAAATGGCCATTCCGACTGCCGCAGAAATTCCCTGTCCGAGGGATCCGCTTGACATGTCCACACCCGGAATGTGTTTCATATCCGGATGTCCCTGCAGGTAAGAACCTACATGACGGAATGTCTTCAGATCTTCTACCGGGAAGAATCCTCTGTGGGCAAGGGCGGAATAGTAACCCGGTGATGTATGTCCTTTGGAAACCACGAGACGGTCTCTGTCCGCCTTCTTCGGATTCTCAGGATCAATGTTCATCTCTTCAAAATAAAGATAGGTATAAATGTCTGCCGCAGATAAAGATCCGCCCGGATGTCCGGATTTTGCATTATAAACTGCAGTGATAATGCCTTTGCGGACTTCATTGGCAGTTTTCTGTAATTCTAAATTGTCCATGACAATGCCTCCTGTCTCTTTTTCTCCGGAGATTTACTCTCCGAATACCGCTTTGTAGTCAGCCTGGAATTTCTCGATTCCTGCATCTGTCAGCGGATGATGTGTCATCTGTTCAATTACTTTGTACGGTACTGTCGCAATATCTGCTCCTGCAAGCGCACACTCTGTCACATGGATCGGATTTCTAATGCTTGCAGCGATGATCTGTGTCTCGATTCCGGAAACAGCGAACATTTCCGCAATCTCTTCGATCAGTTCTGACCCTTTCACGGAGATATCATCCAGACGTCCGAGGAACGGAGATACATAGGTTGCGCCGGCTCTTGCCGCAAGAAGCGCCTGGTTTGCTGTAAAGATCAGTGTTACATTTGTTTTTACTCCTTCTGCAGAAAGAACTTTCACTGCCTTTAATCCCTCTACTGTCATCGGGATTTTGACTACCATATTCGGATGAATCTTTGCAATCTCACGTCCTTCTGCAATCATGCCTTCTGCATCTGTCGTGGTCGCTTTTACCTCTCCGCTGATCGGTCCGTCTACGATAGATGTGATCTCTTTGATTACTTCGTTAAAATCACGGCCTTCCTTTGCAATCAAAGACGGATTTGTCGTTACTCCGCAGATCACTCCCATATCATTTGCTTTTCTGATCTCTTCCACGTTTGCTGTGTCAACAAAAAATCTCATGTTCTGTGTTCCTCCTTATTTTGGGTTCATGTTTATCATTTGATTTCATTATAAAACCTCGAAATAAGGTGGTCAATACCGCCGGTTTTTTATTAGTAATTTTATAAATTAATAATTTGATTTTTATTAATTGCTCATCCCTGATTTTTCGTTTGTTTTATGTAAAATTTATGTTTGATTCATTTAAACAGCCACTTATCAAGCCATTTTATGAACATTATATCAATTTCATTCCCGTTTTTATTATTAATATTTTTCAGGAATTCATTAATTTAATTTTTTCGGATAGGATGTGGTGCCTCTTACGATAAGCTTTGGCTCATACTCCACATGGTATGTGCTCACCGGTTTGATTCCGGAATATTTCATTGTTCCGGCAGCGATTTTTTTCATAATAATATCACACGCATCTCTTCCTTTAAATACAACAAAATGCTCCACCGTCGTCAGCGATACCTTATGCATCCTGGCAAACAATGTATTATCGCATCCCATCACCGAGATATCCCCCGGAACCTTATATTTTTCTTCCTGGAGCGCGTCCAGAATCCCGAATGCAATCATGTCGTTCAGTCCGACAATGGCCGTAACCTCCCGCTGCTCCGCCAGCAGTTCTTTCGTCAGATCATAGCCGATCTTATATTCGGAATCGATATTCGCCACATTCATATCATAGGCCTCATCAGCCGCTTTGATGATGACATGGTCTTTGAGCCCCTGCCTGTCAAACTCTTTCAGAAAGCCTTCCACCCGCTTGGAACGCTGCTTCTGCCGGATCGTGAGCGGCGGCGCGATATACGCCACATCCCTGTGACCGAGCTCCAGAAGATGACGCGCCATCAGACGTCCCAGTTTGGAATTATCAAGCTCCACCGCATCCACGCTCATCTGCTCATTCTGATTGTTTACCACAACAATCGGAATCTTTCCTGCCAGATCCTCGATCATGTCCATATAGCATCTGCTTGGATTACATGTGTAAATGATACCAAGCGGCGAAAGCTCCGGCATCATGCGCAGATACCGTTCCTCCATCTTAAGGCTCCTCTGTGTATTGCAGATAAAAAGCCCGAACCCCGCTTCCTTGGCTCTTGTCTCGATCCCCTGCAGCAGCATAACGTAATACGGATTTGTCAGATTGGAGCAGAATACAACAAGCAGCTTTTCCTTCCTGCTCTCTTTTCTGACCTTTCGTTTCGGCGGCTGATAGCCTAGCCTGGCCGCCGTCTGTTCCACCTTCTCCACGGTCTCCTTGGAAAAGGAAACATTATATTTCTTATTCAGAATCATGGAAACCGTAGACTGGGATACGCCCGCTGCCTTTGCGATGTCTGTCGATGTGATCTTCTTTTTCTTCATCCTCTTCCTCCCATCTGACAAGGTGGCGCAGCTTTCCTTGCGCGCGGATTCAAGCCGTCTCCTCTCACCGCAAAAGGAAAGGGATCTACAGAAGTCAGAGGCTTTTGCAATCCCTTTTTCTTAAAGCTCCGTGCGTCCTTCCAGGGCGCGAAGAAGCGTCACTTCATCGATATACTCCAAATCTCCTCCGACCGGAACCCCGCTTGCAATCCTGCTCACCTTGATCCCTGTCGGCTTGATCAGCTTGCTGATGTACATAGCTGTGGTCTCTCCCTCCAGCGTAGAGTTTGTCGCAACAATGACCTCATTGACATCTCCCTCCAGCCGGATCATCAGCTCTTTAAGACGAATGTCTCCCGGTCCGATTCCAAGCATCGGCGAAATCGCCCCGTGAAGCACATGATACACACCATTGTACTTTCCGGTCTTTTCATAAGCGGCCAGGTCTCTCGGCGTCTCCACCACCATGATCGTCCCGTGGTCTCTCTGCTCATTTTTACAGATCGGACAGAGCTCGTCATCCGTCAAAGTGCAGCACTCCCTGCAGTACCGGACATTGTTTCTCGCACTGACCATCGTCTCGGCAAGTTTTTCCACCTGCTCCTTCGGCATGTGAATCAGATGAAACGCAAGTCTCTGTGCCGACTTCGGCCCGATACCCGGAAGTCTGGAAAGCTCCTCAATCAGACGGCTGATCTGGTTACTATAGTACTCCATTCTTTTCTCACTCCCGGACTAAAATAATCCTGGCATACCTCCGCCAAGTCCTCCCGTAAGTTTGCTCATTACGGAAGAATTAGCCTCATCCACTTGACGCAGCGCTTCATTTACCGCAGCTACAATCAGATCCTGAAGCATCTCGATATCTTCCGGATCCACTACTTCTTCCTGAAGTTCTACGTTTAACACTTCTCTCTTGCCGGATACCGTCACCTTGACTGCTCCGCCCCCTGCTGTGGCAGAAAACTCTTTTGTCTCCAGCTCCTTAGCCTGTTCTTCCATCTGACGTTGCATCTTCTGCGCCTGTTTCATCAGATTCGCCATGTTCCCCGGCATACCTCCGCCAGGAAAACCTCCACGTTTTGCCATATTATCTTCCTCCTAATCTTCCACTGTGATATCCATATGGATCAGCTGTTCCAGATCTATATAGCTGTCCTCAAATCTGCGGCCCTGCTCGACCTTCCCGACCTCGATTTCGACTTTCTTTCCGGTCCTTTCTACGATCAGATCCTGAATCTCCTTCTTATGGTCTTCGGTCCCGACAACGCCTGCCGCCAGATCATCCGGAAGGATAATCTGAAGCTGGCCTGCATTTCCAACACTGAGCCTTGCCTGTCTGAGATAAACTTTGAGCATTCCGGATGCATCATTTGCTATCATTCTGAAATTTTTTACTACTTCCTTTACATCCTCCGGAAGCGCCTTCGGAACCTCCCTCGGCTGTACCGGCATCTCTCCCGGCATTTCCTGTGCCGTCGGGCCATCCGCCGCCCTGTATCCCTGAGGAGGTGCCTGCGCCACAAGACCCTTCTCCACCTTTTCCTCCAGTGCGCGGATCCGCTCCAGAATCGTATCCTGGCGCGTCTCCATCTGCGGAACGCAGATCCGGATCAATGCCACTTCCAGAAGGACTCTCTTCTGTGTAGCGTACTTCAGCTGATTGCTCAGATCTGAAAAAATCCTGATATAACGCATCAAAGCGTCATTTTCTATCATCTGTGCTTCTTCTTTTAACTGTGCCAGATTTTCTGTTGAAACGTCAAGCACATCCTCCATATTATCAGAACTCTTTGCCAATAGCAAGTTTCTTAAATACCATGTGAAATCCGTGGTAAGCTGGGCAAGCTCTTTTCCCTCCATCACAAGATCGTTTACCGTCTGAAGCACGCCTTTGACATCCCGGTCAATCATTCTGCGCAGCAGGGCACTGTATACATCCGTGTCCACCGCTCCCAGAACACTGAGCACCTTATCGTAGGTAAGCTTCTCTCCGATATGAAAGGCAATGCACTGGTCCAGAAGACTCAGTGCATCCCTCATGGAACCGTCCGCCGCTTTCGCAATGTAGCGGATGGCCCGCTCCTCTACTTCCACCTCTTCTTTTTTCATCAGTTCATTCAGACGTGCTGCAATCGTATCAATCGTAATTCTTCTGAAATCATATCTCTGGCACCTTGACAGGATAGTGATCGGAATCTTGTGAACCTCGGTCGTCGCCAGAATAAAGATCACATATTCCGGCGGCTCCTCCAGCGTCTTTAAAAGCGCGTTGAACGCCCCGATGGAAAGCATATGGACCTCGTCGATGATGTAGACTTTATACCTGCCCTGAGCCGGCCGGTACTCGACTTCCTCCCGGATGCTCCGGATATTGTCAACACCATTGTTGGATGCCGCATCGATCTCCACTACGTTCATGTAAGTTCCCGCCGCGATATTTCTGCACATATCGCACTCTCCGCACGGGCTTCCGTCTACCGGATGCTCACAGTTGACCGCTCTTGCAAAGATCTTTGCCACCGTTGTCTTTCCCGTCCCTCTTGTCCCGCAGAACAGATAGGCATGTCCGATTCTTCCTGACTTGATCTGGTTTTTTAATGTAGTTACAATATGGTCCTGCCCCTTTACGTCTTCAAATTCTGCTGGTCGGAACTTCCTGTATAAGGCAGTATAAGACATAATTCATTCTCCTTGTCTGATTTTTCCTGATTCTTCCTCAATCTATTTGTCGCCAAAGCTGATTCCGATTGTACGTGCTTCTCTGATGATCTTCGCTTTCGGATCTACTGTCTTAAGCTTTCCGGCAACCTCTTTGAGCGGAACTTTACATGTCTCGCCCTCCTTGATGGCAACCATATAGCCGTACTCATGACGCAGAATCATCTCTGCCGCAGCCGCGCCAAGCCTTGTCGCAAGAACTCTGTCATACGGGCACGGGGATCCTCCTCTTTGTGTATGCCCCGGAACCGTAATACGGACTTCCTTGTCGCACTTGCTCTCGATCTTCTCTGCCAGTTCATAGGCAACGGACGGATATTTTGCTTTTTTCTTTTCCTGAAGTTCTTTTAATTTCTTCTTCGGAAGCTCAGCCTCCTCCTTGGCAATCGCTCCTTCAGCGACAGCAATGATCGTAAAGCGTTTTCCTGCCGCTGAACGCTTTTTGATATATTCTGCGATCACATTCAGATCATACGGAATCTCAGGAAGCAGAATAATGTCCGCTCCTCCGGCAATCCCTGCATGCAGCGTGACCCATCCTACTTTATGCCCCATTACTTCTATGATAAATACGCGGCTGTGGGATGTGGCTGTTGTATGAATCCGGTCAATCGTATCTGTCGCGATATCCACCGCACTCTGGAAACCAAACGTCATATCCGTACCCCAGAGATCATTGTCGATCGTCTTTGGCAGCGTAATTACATTTAATCCTTCTTCCCTCAACAGATTGGCTGTCTTATGAGTCCCATTTCCGCCAAGGATGACAAGGCAGTCCAGATTCAGTTTATGGTAGGTGTGCTTCATCGCCTCTACCTTGTCCACTCCGTCCTCACCGATTACTCTCATCTGTTTGAACGGCTGTCTGGAAGTACCAAGGATTGTACCTCCGCGTGTCAGAATACCGGAGAAATCCTTCTCGGTCATCATATCAAAAGTAGAATAAATCAATCCTTTATAGCCATCTCTGAATCCGTAAATTTCCACATCTTTTACTTTGGCAAAAATCCCCTTTGCCACACCTCTCATTGCGGCATTGAGTGCCTGGCAGTCACCGCCGCTTGTCAGCATCCCGATTCTCAGCATATGCCCACGTCCTTTCTTTTCATACATTATAACTGTTCCGCCATACATCTGACCTCGTAAAACAGCATGGCCCGACAGTTCCCACATGTTTTTATTATATCTTATTTTTAGGGTGCTAACAACTGCGAAATGCGATATAATAGGAAAAGAGAGGCATATGCCCCCTCGGATTTTGAGAGATTTCACAAATTCAGAAAGACAAAGGAGATAGAGAATATGGAACGAAATGAACCTTGCTGGTGCGGAAGCGGCAAAAAATATAAGAAGTGTCATATGGCGATGGATGAAAAAATCGCTCTTCATGCCGAAAAGGGCGAAATCGTACCGGACCACTCCATGATCAAGACTCCGGAACAGATCGAAAAAATCCGGATCAGCGCCGACTTGAACACCGCTGTCCTCGATCATGTGGCCGCCCACATTCATGCGGGTATGAGCACGGCCGAAATAGATAAGCTCGTCTATGACTTCACAACAGAGCACGGCGGCATCCCTGCCCCGCTTGATTACCAGGGATTCCCAAAGAGTGTCTGCACTTCCATCAACAATGAAATCTGCCACGGAATTCCGGATGAATCCATCATCCTGCAGGAGGGCGATATTGTCAACGTGGACGTTTCCACCATTCTGGACGGATATTTTTCCGATGCTTCCAGAATGTTCTGCATCGGGGAAGTCAGCGAGCGTGCCAGACGTCTCGTACGTGTCACTGAAGAATGTGTGGAGCTCGGACTGAAAGAGGCAAAACCCTGGAATCATCTCGGCGATATCGCAGACGCTATCAACAGCCATGCGAAAGCAAACGGGTACTCCGTTGTGGAAGACATCGGAGGCCACGGCATCGGCCTGGAGTTCCACGAAGAGCCATGGGTCAGCTATGTCACACCAAAGGGAAGCGAGATGCTTCTCGTTCCTGGCATGATGTTTACCATCGAGCCGATGATCAACGAAGGAAGTCCGGATTTTTTTATCGATGAAGACAACGGATGGACTGTCTACACGGAAGACGACGGACTCTCTGCACAGATCGAATACATGGTGCTTATTACAGAAGACGGCGCCGAGGTACTGACGAAATAGCAATGTTCCGGGCAAAGAAAAGGCCGCCGCATCATCTTTACTTGATGATACGGCGGCCTTGCTTTTGAGCAATAAAAAAAGCGGGTGATGGGAATCGAACCCACGTATCCAGCTTGGAAGGCTGGTGTTCTACCATTGAACTACACCCGCGTATGCCCAAAGCCGGAATCGAACCAGCGACACGAGGATTTTCAGTCCTCTGCTCTACCAACTGAGCTATCTGGGCATTTGTCTTGTGCGCTTGGCACATGGACTATTATATGGGTTCCTCTTAGATTTGTCAACACTTTTTTTCAATTTTTCCAATTTATTTTTCGGAATTTTTTCTAATATATCTATTATATGTTCAATTTATCTTATCTAGTGTCATACTCTCCCACATAAATCATCCCATGCCGGTACACCATCCAGGTATCCATTACATCACCCTGCTCCCTGTCGTACGGTGCATCCACAAGTACATAACCGATCTGCCCGTCTTCCAGCTCATGAGGATACCCTTCTGTCGTGATCGATAACGTCAATGCCGCAATCGGATGGCCCGATCTGAGAATTGCAAACCGCGCAGCCCCCTGCGGAAGCATCAGCACGTACATTGCACCAATAATTACAACGAGGGCTATGATCGACAGCCAGAATTTTTTTGTCTTTATCGTACGTATCTTTTTCCTTCTTTTCATCTTCTACACCGTCATTTACAACTTCCCCCTTCTCTAATATTATAACAAAACAGGTCAGAGAGTCCTGAATTTTTTCTTAAAGATTCATTACATCTTGGGTAAAATTTCTGTTGTTTCAGATAAAATGCTTAATAGAATTGTTGCTTAGATGATATTACCTTGTATCCAAATGATAGTTATGATGTGCAGGCCGAAGCCTTGTTGCTTATCGGCCCGCAAAGATCAGTTATTTTTCAACCAAAGTTATGCAATTTCAGAAAGTCTGGATTTTGTTTTTTCAAGTTCACTTTCAAGGCGATTAACCCGAAGCTTAAGAATTTCTTTTTCATTATCAATTTTAACCGCCTCATCCAACTTTCTGCTCAAGTCGAGATGTCCTTCCGCAATAATCTGGATATTCCTGTTCGTCTCATTTTCCAAAGTCAGTTGAACATCTTTAACTATTTTCTCTACACCGGCTACACTTCTTTTGATGTCATTCAGCTCTTGGTTTACTCCGCCGACTTCACTTCTGACATCATTCAGTTCCTGCTTCACTCCATTTACTTCGCCTTTGACACCATCCAGTTCCTTTCTAACGCCGCCAAGTTCTTCTTCAACACATTTGAGCCTATATTCGATTGGATGAAATGTTTTTTCTATAATTCCACTGATTTGTTCAAAATCTTTTGGTTCTAACATATCTCTTTTCCTCCTCTCTCCCTGCCCATTTTGCTTTTGTTCTCTTATCATGCCATGCCCTTTCCGCATTGTCAAGTGCTCCGGCTGCTTTTCCACAAGGCATGTTTTTCACACACATTTTTTCAACATCCATCCCTTCATTCCGTCCCCGGACGTTGATAATCCGGTTCGAAAATGCTATGATAGGGAGGTACCCTGCCAGCAGGGAATTGAACGGAATCAAAGGATATGATCTTATGTTAAAAAAAGAGTTTCTGGAACGTTTTTCGATCAGCGAAGATGAATTTCGCGAGGCGGGACTTGATTGGGATGATCTGTGCTATATCGCAAAGGACTATGCCAAACGTCTTCCTGAGCTTCAGCGTATCCGGGACGAATTTCTACAGGAATTTATTAAAAATAAGGATCAGAGAACGGGACTTCATTCTTACCGTACCCGTGTGAAGACACCATGGCATCTTGTGGAGAAAATCATCCGGAAGCGCTGCGAAAACTATCTGAAATACCGTACGCTCACAAAAGAGAATTACATGAAGTTTGTCACTGACACGATCGGGTTCCGCGGACTGATCCTGTACCGCGAAGACTGGGTGATCTTCCATAAATATCTGATCCAGCATTTTGAAAACAATCCGGATCTTTATATCCACAACTGTATTTCTGATTATCACGCTGACAAAGACCGGTATATGGCCGAACCGCCAAAAGTGCACATGCGTCTGGGAGATTTCAGTGATATTTATTCCGACTGGATCTCCAGCGACAATATCTTCGACCGGAAGCATTACCGCTCTGTCCACTATATTTTGAAGTATCAGGGTGTATACATGGAAGTGCAGATCCGTACTCTTTTCGAGGAGGGATGGGGAGAGATCGACCATCACATTCTCTATCCTTATAAGAAAAGCGACCCGATGCTCACGGAATTTTCCGAGCTTTTAAACCGGCTTTCCGGAATGGGTGATGAAATGGCCTCTTTCTTTAAAAGGCTCTGTGATGTTTCAAGCGAAAATTTCAAGCCGAAACAGACGATTGTCAACCCAAGGCTGGACTATGAAAAGCCAAAAGAAAAGCTGAACGAAGTTGATCTGAGTTCGATACAGACAGTACAGGATGCCATTGACAGCATCGTAAAAGAATAAAGGAGGGATTCCCATGAATCAGAGACCACTGCCGGGCATTCCCGAGGCGATCAGCCAGTCTGCCGACCGCATGATGGAGCGTATCCAAAGCGGAAAGATCCGCAAACACCTGCTTGGAAGTACCTCTCACGTCCGTTACAGCACCATTGAGGATATCGAGTTGAATTCCTACTGCGATTTTGTAAAATCCAAGCTGTTTTTTGATATTATAAAACTGGAAGGAGCAGATCATCATGAATGATATCGAGACCATCTACACACAGTACGAAGATATCGTGGCCGAATTTTCCGAACAGGTCATCAAGAACCGTTACTCTTCGCTTTATAAAGAATGTATTGTATTTCTGGAAAGCCTTGGCATCCACGACAGCGTCCGGATCGATGAAACCATTCTAACCCATGCAGTCATGGATTATTTTACGGATATTTCACGCATGAAGGAATTTCACCATATGAGGCACATCAGTGAGCGGAAGGTGCTTGCCTATGAAACCTACTGGCTTCTTCGCCGGAAACCTTTTCAGGTAATGAAGACCGACGGCGAAGAGGAGTTCTGGGCTTTCCTCAACGAAAAATTCGCGTTTACACGGATCGCTTCTTTCCTGACACGCGACCAGAAATCCGTGATTCTGGATGAAGCATCCAAAAAAGCATTCCTCAACTTTCTGGATACCCTTTACTATTTTCTAAAATACAGAGACTATGATCCGAAAATGCTGGAGCTCGTCATTATGGGCTTTCAGGCAGGGCAGCTGATCCATTCATAGGGGCTGTCACTGCCTGAAAACGGCGTTTTTTCTTTACAATTCCACTTCCATATGATATGATAAAAAAAATCTTAAAGCAGAAGGGAGAGAAGTGGATGTCGGCGAATCGTAAATAACAGGGCAATAAATTTTGTTTTCATCTGAAAGATGATGAGTTTTTTATTGTACTCTTTTTTACGATTGAAATCGGATCGCACTTCTCAGAAGAAAAGTGTTTTTTGCGCTGTCAGAAAGAGCATGTCCGCATACCGGAGATGCCTGGCGGCCGCATATCGGTACATGAGATAACTCATCTTTCAGGAGTTATCTTTTTTTATTGCCCTGCACAGACAATGGAAAGCAACGAGAAATGTATTTGTGTAAGGGAGATAACTGACAATGAATCGTGAAAACAAAAAGAAAAAATACGAAAAAGGATATTATAAAACCCACCCGTGCAAGGACAGCTTCACCTGTAAGGTGTGCGGACGCCCGGTCGTTTCAGCAGGCGCAGGAACGGACCACCGCAACCACTGCCCGAACTGCCTGTCCAGCCTGCATGTGGACATCGAACCGGGAGACAGGGAATCTGACTGCGGAGGCATCATGGACCCGATCGCAGTCTGGACCCGCAAAAACGGCGAATGGGCCATCATCCACCGCTGCCGCCGCTGCGGAAAGCTTTCATCCAACCGGATTGCCGCCGATGACAATCCAATGAAGCTCATTTCCATCGCCATGAAACCATTGTGTCTGCCACCGTTCCCGCTGGAAAGGATTGAAGAACTGACACTCCTCATGGGTGGAGACGGAACGCTGTCCCGCAAATAGTTTTAATGTGTATAAGTTTTCATTTTTGCACAAATTATTCGTAATTATGCATATTTTTTTCAGAATAATTCATCTTGCTTTTCACATCAGATATTTTATACTGATAGTCAAAGAAATAACAAAGTAAACGCAAGACGAAAGGGAGGTCTTACATATGCTTAGACTTAGAATGATGCGTGCACCTCAAAAATATGTACAGGGAAAAGATTCTCTGCTGCAATTCCACAAGGAAATGACCAGTCTTGGTGATAAGTGGCTGTTTATCTGCTCCAGAAGCGGATATAAGATGGCTCACGACAAGATCGAAAAAAGTTTTGAAGGGACATCCGACGTCCGCCAGTACGAAATCTTCGGCGGAGTTTCAAGTACAGGGGAGATCGAAAAAATGCGGGAAATCGTCAGAGAAAACCATCTGAATGTCGTCGTCGGTGTGGGCGGCGGTTCCGCAATTGACACAGCAAAAGCGACAGCACACTACGAAAAGCTTCCTGTCGTTATTGTACCAACCGTTGTAGCGACAGACGCTCCATGCACCGGTCTTTCTGTTATCTACAATGATGATGAAACATTCAACAGTTATCTGTTCTATCCAAAGAACCCGGAAGCCGTCATTGTAGACAGTGCCATCATCGCTAATGCGCCGGTCAGATTCCTGGTTGCCGGCATGGGCGATGCCCTCGGAACTTATTTTGAAGCACGCGCATGCGAGCGCACAGACGCTCCGAGCCTGGAATCCGGCGGAATTACCCAGTCAGCCATGGCTCTCTGCCGGCTCTGTTATGACACACTGAAAGAATACGGTGCTTCTGCAAAAAAGGCATGCGAATGCCATGTGGTAACTCCGGCACTGGAAGCCATTATCGAAGCCAATGTTTACCTCTCCGGTGTCGGTGCCGACAACGGAGGACTTGCCGTTGCCCACTCTTTCTATAACGGTCTTACCGCACTTGGCGGCCACAGCGCTCCGCATGGAAACTGCGTTGCTTTTGGCACCCTCGTACAGCTTGTTCTGGAACGGGCATCTAAAGAAGAATTCAAGGAAGTACAGAATTTCTGTATGGAAGTCGGCCTTCCTGTTACACTGGAAGAAATCGGTATCACCAAAGACGAAGAGATCCGCATTATCGCCGAGAAATCCTGTGTAGAAGGTGAATCCATCCACAACATGGTAGCGGACGTCACTCCGGATCAGCTCTACGCAGCTATCGTTGCAGCGGACGCTCTTGGAAAAGAGGCACTTGCGGAAAAGGAAAAATAAGTTCGTATCCTACCTTTAAACAGCCGTCCGGCAAGAATGATGCCTCTAGATATTCCCATATTACAAAGCGGCAGGCGTGGTTCATATGAATCGCGCCTGCCGCTGTATTATGCCCATTAAAAGAAACATTCATCATCGTTACAAATTCTCTTCCGCCAGCGTTTTTAGTTCCTCTGCAATCTCATGATTGCCCGTCTTTTCAGCCAACGGAAGAAAAATTTCCATGGTTTCAGCTGCCCGTTTTTTTCTTTGTTCCTCATCGATCCATTCAATCGTCTTCATATTATGAAGACGCTCGGCGAGCCGGAGCAAGGTGACCTGTTCCAAAAGATCTGTCTCCATATCCGCTTCTTCCGCTGCTTTTGCTTCAATCAGATCAGCTGTTTTCTCCGGAAGATATTTCCTTAATTCTTTCATTGTGGCTTCTGTCTTTTTCAATGCATCGCAAAATAATCCTGCGAGAATGGTTTCAGGCTCCGCCTCCATATCCGCAAGTAAAAGCGCAGTGTGGAGCGGGTGTGTAATATATTCATCGCCGGAATACCGCTTCATTCCTTGATAAATCTGGCATGCGTAGAGATAGATCTGCTCCAGATTTCTCACATCTTCTTCCGGATTCAATGTCAAAACCCTCTCTTTTAATTTTTCAAACAGCATTTGTTTTTCAGCATGTTCCTCTGGTCTTCCAGTCATTCCCTCGTTCATATTTTTTCCTCCTAACTGTTTCATACTCATAACCATGGCTCGCAGTAAGGCCGGGCAGTAACCAAACTCTTTTTTGAATGCTTTCGTAAATCCATTGTGAGATTCCCAGCCATATTTTACAGCTGTATCCACAATCTTCGCTCCATTCCGTATATCCCCGGACGCCCTTCGGAGTTTTTCACTTTTTACATATTCCATCACAGAAACTCCAGTCTCCTGCCGGAAGATTCTTGAAAAATGATATTCTGAATATCCAACCGTCCCAGCGATCTTTGCCACTGTCAGCACTTCATCAATATGCTTTTCGATATACTCCTTGCTTTTCCGAATAATGGTTCCTGCTTCCATATACCTCACTCCTATTGTTTCTTCCACGTGGTACATTTAGTATAGGACGCACCAAATAAAATTGCTGTTCCAAATCTGCTGTTTTTTATATTCACTATTCATTTTTATGTCCATGATGGTGATGTTTTCCCTGTCCGCTTCCTCCGGTTCCGGTACTTGTCTGTGTGTCACCATCCGCTTCCAGTTCCCGGATCCTCTCATAAAGTTCTCTCATGGTCATATTGGCCGCTTCCTCCGTCGTTATGTCGGGATCCAGCTCCTTCAATTCCAGATATGCTCTGTATTTGCCATATCCAAGTCCTGCTTCTTCCGCTTCTTGCGCTTCGCTTTCTGTCGCATGGCAGCAGTCGATATTGTGATGTGTCTGTTCCAGTTCTTCCACAAATGCCATCATATCCTGACTCTGCTTGTTTTCTCCTATAACAACCACAGATAAAATTTCATTCTGATTCAAAAGTGCCGCAATCTGCTCATTTTGTAGAATTTCATCCACCGCCTCATCATAATCCATAAATCGGAGGTTTAATTCCCCGGCCAGTCTTTCCCCGTCTTCATTTTTCCCTTCCAGAGAAAGCACTCTACCAAAGCGGTTGACTTCCATTTCCAGCGAAGGATTCACTTCGATCTGAATCGCCGCTGTCGGAAGGAAAAAGCTCCAGTATCCCCCTGCAATCAGAAAAATCACCAGACATGCCGCCACCGGGATCCAGGTACGGTAGGAACGAATTCTCTTTTTCTTGTATCCATCTGTTTTTTCTCTAAGAAACTGTTTTGTGCGTTCTTTCAGCTCTTCGTCTGCGTGAATCTGATCAAACGCTTCTTTTATTCTCTTATCCGTACTCCTCACCTCCAAGCTTTTCCTTTAACAGTGCCCGCGCACGTGTCAGCATCGTGTAAACCGTATTGGTTTTCTTCCCGAGAATTTTCCCGATTTCTTCCGCTGTATATCCCTCATAATAATGCAGATAGACCGCATCTTTATATTTTCCCGGAAGAGACAGCACTGCCTCCAGCACTTCTCTGTGGTCCTGACGGTTCGGAGCCGGCATCTCCAGGAGTGAATCCAGCGAGACCGTCCTGCTCCTGAAAAAGCTTCTGCGCAGATCCTTGCAGGCATTTACTGTCACCCGGATCAGCCAGGCTTTTTCATGTTCTTCATTTTCAAACGGCATGGAACGAAGGACATATTTCAGAAAAACCGTCTGAAATATGTCCTCGGTATCAGCACTATTCTGCAGGTGGATCAGGCAGATTCTTCTGACCATATCCGAATACCTTTCAATCGCCCTGTTTACCTCTCGTTCACTTTGCATACATGTTTACCTGTTTCGTCCTCCCCTG
Source organism: Drancourtella sp. An57 (assembly GCF_002161525.1). Classification (NCBI taxonomy): domain Bacteria; kingdom Bacillati; phylum Bacillota; class Clostridia; order Eubacteriales; family Oscillospiraceae; genus Drancourtella; species Drancourtella sp. An57. Next base: position 2,523 of record NZ_NFHY01000026.1, on the reverse strand, counting down.
CATCCACTGTTCTGGTGGTGCATATGGTGTCCTTCTGCATTATTGCAGATTTTATTCTGATAATTGTCACAGACACCATCATGATCGGAATCTGTATAACAGGTTCCCGCTCCTGCACAGTCACCTGTATTGTTATGATGGTTCGGACATACCGAGCTGTTTACACAGATCCCATTGTTCCAGCCGGCTGAAGTCTCCTGTCTGTTTCCGGCCTTTACAGCCCCGGATGCAGCCACCGATACTCCGATTACTGCCGCCAGAATTCCTGCTACAATTTTCTTCATCTCAATCCCTCCTTTGTCTTTCATCTCTAATACGATTCAAAGGAGTGTTTCCATTCATTTTTTTCAAATTTTTTTCAAATCTTTTAAAATCGGTTCCAGATAACTTCTGTCTGCCCAGTCACATTGTTTCCCGTCCGCACTCATCAGCGCTTTCATCCACGGCTCGTAGGTGTCCGGATCCTTTTTGGCTACCGTTTTTTTCAACATCCTGCACAGGGTCCGGTCTTTCCATGTCATTTTCTCTTCATCCCACATTCCTCTTCCGTAATAAAGAGGGATGGATGCGAGTTCTCCCTTCAAATTTACCGTTTTTATTTCCTCAAGTGCTTTTTCATCGTACGGAGATGCCCCGACCGCAAACACCATAACCTGTTTTTCTTTCAGTCTGTCAAAGTGTTTCCGCAGAAACGAAATGCCCGCTATGCCGGATGCATAAATGCCTCCGCATAAAATAATTACGTCATACCGGATGACTTCACCGATTTCGGCCTGTTTCACTTCCACCGCCTCAAAGCCTGTCGCCTCTTTGATCCATCCGGCATATTTTCTGGCCGCTCCATATTTTGATTGATACAAGATAATTCCTCTGCCCATAATCATCCCTCACTGAACACTATCCCTGCTGGTTTCCGTTTCTCTTGTTTTCAAGTGTCTCTTTCAGAAAAATCTGATACGCCTTTTCCTGCTGCTCAAAAATTTCCTCTGTCGAAATGCCCGGTGTTGTCATACAGAAGATTGTCCCGATGCCGATCGTATAAATCAACATATGCAGATGAAGCTTCTTTGCTTCTTCCCTGCTGATTTTCAGCCCGTCTGCAATAAATCCGGAGGTCTGGGGATCTGTTTCTTTCTGATACAGTTCATCCAGAGAGGAAACTCCTTCTCTCCGGTGCAGAATGAACAGCTTAAATATATTCGGCTCCTCTTTTGCAAGCTGTACATACGCTCTGCCTGTGCTGGCAAAGAGATCTGACGGGTCAATATGCGCCGCTGCAAATTCCCGCACAAACTCCAACGCCCGGCCTGTCACATCAGCCTTCAGTCCATCCATATTTCTACAGTAACTGTAGATCGGCTGCACAGAGCAGCCGATCTTTTCCGCAATATTCTTGACCAGTACATGCTCCATTCCGTCATTTCTTGCAATTTCAAACGCCGCTTCCACGACCATCTCTTTTGTAATTCTCTGTTTCGGCATCTTTTTCTCCATAAAAAAATAGTTATATAAATTATTTATATAACTATTTTATATTCACTATGTTACTAATGTCAATATCAATCTCTGCTTTTTATCCCAGTATCACGTTTCCCACAAAAACCAGGGTGATGACCGCCACCACAAACAGAGCGTACAGGATTTTTCCTTACTGTTCTTTGAATCCTTTTGTCAGAGGGATCAGACATAACAAAAGAATGATTCCTGCCAGACCAATTGCAATTCCTGCAATCATATTGCTCCATACCATCGTCAGACACATGCCTACGCCAAGCGTCAATGCTCCAATAATTCCAAGCAGAACCGTTCCGATTGTTTTTCCCGACAGATGGATCGGCGCTTTATTTTCCATTTTTCTCCATACCAGCATCATGATCAGAAGCACAAGGGCTCCAATTGTGCCCATTACAACTCCCGGCTGAAACGCATTCCACTCCGGTATCAATGCCATGCACATTCCAAGGGCAAAAAAGATTCCCCCGATAGTTCCCAAAATCATTGCTACAAAACTACTTTTCTTCATGCTATACTCTCTCCTTTTTCTTCATTGCTTTCATCTGCCGTTCTTTCTGTTCTTCTGCAAGTCTGGCTTTCGCCTCTTCAATTGACTCCCCGTCTTTTGTCAGGAACTGATCCACAAAAGAATCCGAGATTTTATTGACCCCTCCGACGGCGCCTTCCTCGATTTTTTTGTAACCGCCGACTACTCCTTCCTCAATCTTTTTGTAGCCGCCGACTACTTTTTCTGCTATTTTTTCATTCGCCTTTACAAGCCTTGATTTTGCCATTATCCTTTCCTCCTTCATTTATCTTCATCTGATGGTATAAGAATACAGCCCGAATATTGGCGAAACATTTCCGTTTTGTTTGCGAAATATTAAAAACCACTATAGTCACCAATAACATAAAAAAGTGTCTTCGACACTTCAGCCCCCTAGCCCCCATTCATGGGGGAATTGGGGGTTTCTTTTTATGTGTTTTTCCTGCATAATAGACTTATGAATATATTACAAACCATTTTTA